>NZ_JBVAYT010000003.1:0-521932 GCF_055412765.1 Pseudarthrobacter xylosi
ACAAGGTCAACACCTGGTTCAACCCGTCCCTGAACCGGACCTTTTCACATGAGGCAACGACTCACCGCTCCCGGACCTATTGACATGAGGCAACAGGCTTGGAATCTAAGTTAGGCAGGGAGGCTTGCCCGCCGTCGGCCCAATAGCGGGAGAAGGTAGACATCGAAATAATTGTCAACTACGGCAGCGCCGGGCGGAATGGTGCTGCTGCTCCGTTGTGAATCAAGGCATCCCGGACGCGGCGCCTTCATCGAGCACTGTGGCAAGGTAGCTTCCGGAGCTCGAGCAAACAAGCTAGATCTCTAGTTTCTGAATCGATAACCAGCGAAAGGTGAGCGTGGGGGTAAGGGCGGTGGAACAGCAGAGCCGCCCTTTGCGTACCCACCGGACACACCCAGTCCGCGGCTGTTCCGAAGTTCGCCGGGTGAAGCTTCATTATCTTCAAGCGATGGCGTGTCTTGGCAATGCGGTACGACGAACTCGCACTCACCTACCGCGGCGAGCAGTTCTCCGAGCCATCCAGCATCCGACTAGCAGCTTTAGGAGACACGCCCTGGTTGACGGACGAGGTCCTATTTTCGTCGCTGAGACTCTCGCTTATCCGACGTCCATGTCAGAAACCGTACCGAAAGTTGACGCCGCAACAGGGGTTTGTTGCGGGACTTTTATGACTAAATAAGGGACAGCGATGTTTCGCGGAATTCCAGAGAGCCGGATGGGAGGTGTCAGTTTTCGAAGTCGTCTGCACGAAATGTCCAAAGTCGTCTGCACGGCCACTACATGTCCGGAAGGGGGAACTTGTAGCGGGCGGTCAGGCCGGGTGAGCTGCAGAATTCGAGGCAAGGACGTCTTTGCGGATTGCCCAACGGCCGATGGCTGCCCCTGCGCCAACGGTGGCCATGGGATCAGTAGCCAGGGCTGCCAGCCGAGGCCCAGGGCGCTTCCCAGCAATCAGAACACGAGGGTGGCCACCGCGAAAAAGGCTCCGATGTGGATCCATTGATTTTGGACCGGCCGCAAAAGATAGGCCAACACCCAGGCCAGTGGCGCCGCGACCACCAGAGAAACTCCGAAGCCATACAGAATCGCCATGCCCAAAAGGCCCCATACGTGGCCGGCGTCGGTGCCGTCCCGCGAGGCGGGCACTCCATAGCCTGCCGCCACCAGGAGAAGTAGCACGCCCACCCAGAGCGAGGTGGCGATGAACCAGCCCTTGTGTTGCGGGGTTCGTTCTTATGCCCAGGCGGGTCAAAAGCGGCAGACACCTGTCTCTTGGCTCATGCGTTGCTGCCGGACGCCTGCGCTTGGTCAGAGAACGAAAGGCTTGGCGCGGACGGCGGATGAGCTTGTCCCGGCTTGGCGGAAGCTCCAAAATTTTTCTTCGTCGCTGCGGTGGTACATCTTCCGGGTGCTGGCTCCCGCAGGAAGGAGGACCCCGGGGGAGCTGTGGGAAAGCGAGCGGTGAGTACGTTGAGTACCGTTTTATACAGGGTTGAGTCCCCTCGGTCTGCGCGTAGGTCCTCGGTTCTTGGCCCGCGCGTCCCTTTGAAGCTGCCGAGAAGGCTCATTCCTGGTCGACATGGACTTGCTGCTACGGAGCCAGCCCGGACTGGGCCGGTGCGAACGGTGCTCCCAGGAAGGGTGCCGACGGTCTCATACATGTGCTGGCACCCTTCCTGGAACGTGAGCCTCGAATTGGTATTGCCATCTCGGGGTGTCATAGCTGCGGCTGCGGGTCGGTTCGGAGCGGATTGCTGCGGCACTAAGCATTGCTGGTGCCCCTCACGCAAGTTCCCCCGTTGCAGTGTTCTTGTTGGGGGTTAGAGCACGGAGTTGAGGAAGGTTTTGGTTCTCTCGTTTTGTGGGTTTGTGATTACGTCTAGTGCCGGGCCGTGTTCTACGATTGCGCCGTCTGCCATGAACACGACACGGTCGGCGACGTCACGGGCGAAGTTCATCTCGTGTGTGACGACGACCATTGTCATTCCGGATTGGGCGAGGTCTTTCATGACTTTCAGGACCTCGCCGACCAGTTCGGGGTCCAACGCGGATGTGGGCTCGTCGAAGAGCATCAGTTTGGGTTCCATGCAAAGGGCTCTTGCGATGGCGACGCGTTGCTGCTGGCCTCCGGAGAGTTGGCGGGGATATGCGCCGGCTTTGTCTGCCAGACCGACGCGTTCAAGCAGTTGCAGGGCGCGAGGCGTAACGTCCACCTTCTTCTGCCTTAGAACCTGTTGGGGTGCTTCTGTGAGGTTCTCGAGCACGGTCATGTGCGGGAAGAGATTGAAGTGCTGGAACACCATGCCGATGTCTGCGCGGCTACGGCAGATATCGCTGTCTTTTTGTTCGTGGAGTTTGTTTCCTTTGATTTCGTAGCCTACGACTTTGCCGTCCACCCACATGCGGCCGCCATCGACACGCTCAAGGTGGTTGATGCAGCGCAGGAGGGTGCTCTTGCCCGACCCCGAGGGCCCAATGAGACATACGACTTCGCCTGCTTCGATTTCGAGGTCGATTCCTTTGAGAACATCGAGTGTCCCATAGCTCTTATACACGGAGTCCGCTTTGACCATTGTTCGTGTTCCTGTGCCGGCTCCAGCCGGGTCAGTCGTGGTGTAGGTCATCGGGTGCCGCCTTTCCGGGCCATCCGGTCGTGGGTGTTGAAGAATAGAACGAGTCTCTGCCAGGGCGTGAGTGGGAGGTTACGCTGGTTGCCCTTGGCGTAGCGGCGTTCCAAGTAGTACTGGCCAACGCTCAGGATGGACGTGATGATGATGTACCAGATGCTCGCAACAATCAGCAGCGGAATGGTCTCGAATGTCCTGGCGTAGATGATCTGGGAAGAGTAGAGGAGTTCCGGGACCGAGATCACCGATACCAGTGCCGTGGTTTTGAGCATGCCGATGGTTTCATTGCCGGTGGGCGGGATGATCACTTTCATGGCCTGCGGCAGGATGATTCGCTGCATCGTGCGGATCCGGTTGATTCCAAGGGCACCGGCAGCCTCAGACTGGCCGTGGTCGACGGAGAGAATTCCAGCACGCACAATCTCGGACATATAGGCCCCCTGGTTCAACCCGAGACCCAGTATCGCCGCCGCTATCGGAGTGATGATCTGGTTGGCGTCAAGCTGCACGCCAGGAATGCCGAAGCTGATCACCGGGTAGAGAGCTGCGAGGTTGTACCAGAAAAGCAGCTGGACCAGGACCGGTGTGCCGCGGAAGAAGTTCACGTAGGTGGATGCTGCTGCACGGACCACTGGGTTGAGGGAGAGCCGCATGACGGCCAGGACCACCCCGAGAATTATGCCGATCACCATGCAGACCGCAGTCAGCATAAGTGTGACCCCGATGCCGTTCACGATTGAGGCATCACGGATGTATTTACCTACCGTTTCCCAGCCGAAGCGGGGGTTGGTGACCACGGACTGCAGCGCGCAGGCTGCCAGCGCCAGGATCACGGTCGCTGACACCCACCGGCCGAGGTATTTTGCCTTGACCGTAATGTAGTCGTCGGGAGATCTGCGCGGCGTTTCCACCGGGATTGCTGTGGTTCTCATCGAATACCTCTCTGTCCGGTCTTGCTGCTAGCCGGAGACCTGGTCAGCGGAGATGCTGGAGGTGGAGGGAATTCCCCAACGTTCGTTGATTTCGGCGTAGGTTTTGCTCTGGACGATTGCCTTCATGGCCGTGGTGATGGCAGCGCGCAGACCGGAGTCTTTGTTCAGGGCTATGCCGGAAAGTCTTGGCTGGTAGTCGCCCCCGGCGGCCAGTTCGAATTTGTTGCCGGCAAGTTTTCCTTGGTACGCCAAGGGGATGCTGTCTGCCATGACGCCGTCAACCCGGCCGGACAGCAGGGCGAGATTCGCGTCGGTTTGGGCGGCGAACACCGCTTGCTCGATGGGGGACGCGCCTCCGTCAGTGCATTCCTGCGACATGGCCGGCAGGATTTCGAGGGATTCGTGTGTACCCTTCTGCGCAGCTACTTTCTTCCCGCAGAGAGCCGAAGCGGTCATTGATAGCTTGGCGGGATTGCCGGGCAGGACAGCTATGCCTGAACCTCCGGAGATGTAGGGCACGAAGTCGACCACTTTCTGGCGCTCGTCCGTGATGTTGAAGGCGGACATGCCGACGTCGTACTTCTTGGAAGTCAATCCCGGCAGAATCGTGTCGAAAGTGGCGGGGACGTACTGTGCTCTGAGTCCGAGTGCGTCGGCCAGGGCGTTTCCGGTGTCGGCGTCCCAGCCGATCACTGTCTTGTTGTCTGTATCGAAGTACTCAAACGGCGGATATGTGGGGTCCGTCGCAACGACCAGCGTCCCTTTGTCCCGTATTGACTGAGGCAGCAGGGCACGGGCTTCCTCATTGACCGCTACAGACGTACTGGAGGCCACCGAAGGGCCGGCTGCCGAGCTGTTTCCGTTGGCATCTCCCACGGACGCAGATGTGCAGCCACTTGTCGCCGCCACAGCAAGGCTTGCCGTCAGGAGCACTACCGCTCTATTGGTGAATCGCATCGTAATTTTGCCTTTCATGGATTGAGCCGAGGCTCGATTCGGAAACAGATCGTTAGAACCACAAGGGCAGAGGAATCCGCTGGATGATGTGATTGTTCACGTCTGGTGGGTGCGGCGTGACGTGGGCCACGCGAGCAACTGATGTCCATCGAGCTTGGCATCGTACCGTGAGGCCGACATGGTCGCATTGACCAAAAAAAAATCCGGAATTGTCGCTTGCGACAAACGGGGCGCCGCGGCCTCCCGCCACTATGTAAGGCATGAGAATTGATTCGGAACCCATCACGTCCGCTCGTGATAAGGCAATAGAACTGGCTAGACGGGCGGCCCTCGAAGTGCGCCCGTTGTCCTCCAACGAAGAGTTCGCGGCTGCATCGACCCTTCTGGCACGTATTTGGGGCACGAGTGCTGACTCGTCGCCGCTCTCCTCGGATCTTCTCCGAAGCCTGAGCCATGCCGATGCCTGCGTCACCGGTGCGATCGCCGGCGGGGACATCGTCGGCGTTGCCGTCGCAATTTCCGGTCCGCCGGCATCCGAAAACATGTATTCCCTGATCGCGGGTGTCAGCACGGAATTTGCCGGACGCGGTGTGGGCATCGCGCTGAAGTACGCTCAGCGGGTGTGGGCACTGGAACGAGGTGCCAGGCGGATGCTGTGGACCTACGATCCGTTGATCAGGCGAAACGCGCATTTCAACCTCGTGCGCTTGGGCGCGCAAGTAGTGGACTACATTCCGGAGTTCTACCCGCCGATGCACGACGCTTTAAACCGAATGGACCGCACGGACCGCCTTTGTGTCAGCTGGGACCTCACGTCCGCAGGTCCGTCAGCGCCTGCAGCGGACGACGGGGCCGTAGCCCTTCAGGCCGAAGACGACGGCCGCCCGAGGGGCAGCGGCATCCACCCGCAACGCCGCATGCGGGTATGGATCCCCCGCGATATAGAGGGGATGCGAGTCGAGGACAGCGGCCTGGCCATGGAGTGGCGCCTGGCCATGGCAGAAGTGCTTCAGGACGCCGAGACCCACGGGCTGGTCCCTGTATCCGTCTCCAGCTCCGGATACTACGTGTTGGACGAGGTGGGTGCGCTGTGATCATGCCATTTCGTGTGGAATTGCGCACGTTGCGCATGCCGCTTGCCGGGGAGTTTAGGACGTCGCGGGGACGCGAGTCAGTCCGTGAGATGCTTCTCGTCCGATGGATTACGGACGACGCAGAGGGATGGGCCGAATGCGCTGCGGATCCGGCCCCGGTCTATTTCCCGGAGCGGCTCGAGTCTGCGCGCCGCCTCATCAAGGACGTACTCGTTCCACTGGTCGCAGAGGCCGACGCGGTGACCGCCGCCGGGGCCCACGTTGCCATGAAACGCATCCCCGGGAATCCGTTGGCCAAGGCAGCCTTGGAAAGCGCCATCCTGGACGCGGAACTCCGCGCGCACGGCATGTCCATGAAAAGCTACCTCGGCGGCTCGCGGGACAAGATCAGCGTCGGCGTTTCGGTCGGCATTTCGGATTCGGTGAACACCCTGCTCCGCGAAGTCGAAGGCTATGTGGCCGAGGGATATCCACGGGTAAAACTGAAAATCGCGCCGGGCTGGGATGTCGAACCAGTGCGTGCCGTCAGACGCGAGTTCGGCGACGAGTTGCTTCTTCAGGTGGACGCGAACCAGGCATACACCGTGGCTGATATGAGGACACTTCGCCGGCTCGACCCGTTCGACCTCACCTTGCTGGAACAGCCGCTCGCCGCTGAGGATTTGCTCGGTCATGCCCGTATCGCGGAGTACCTGCAGACTCCCATATGCCTGGATGAGTCCATTACCTCCTGTGCCTCAGCAGCGACAGCGATCCAGATGGGCGCGGCGGAGATCATTAATATCAAGCCTGCACGTGTCGGCGGCTACCTTGAAGCGCGCGCAATCCACGACCTCTGCCTGGCCCAGGGAATCCCGGTCTGGTGCGGCGGTGTGCTGGAGACCGCGATCGGCCGGGCAGCGAACCTGCAGCTCGCCTCGCTGCCCGGATTTACCCTTCCGTCCGACATCTCGGCCACTAAACGCTACTACAACAGCGACATCGGACAGGCGTTTGATATCGAGTCCGGGACCATCACGGTTCCGGAGGGCCCTGGAACCGCAGCAGTGCTGGACCTGGAATATCTGGAATCCGTCACGGTGGATCGCGAATGGGTCAACTGAGGGACAGCTGCTTCCGCACTCGATGAGGAAAATAGGCTCTCAGTCTGCCGCTGCCAGGCCTGCCACGCCGGCCACGCCTCGGTGTTCAATCCTTCGATTGAGGACCGAGGCGGGGCCCCGGAACACCGCGGGAGGCGTCTAACGCCTGTCGCGTCTGTGCAGGTAGAGCTGCAGCCATATGATCAGGCGAAGAGCCGGGTCATCCAGATCAATTCCAAATCTCTTCGTTAGCTGGCGCATTCGATACCGCTGCGAATTTTCGTGGACCATCGTGATTTCGGCAGCCCTTCGGTTATCACCAAAAGTGTCCAGGTATGCCAACAGGGTTGCGGCGTACTCCGTGCTGTTCTGCGAATCGTGGTCAAGGATGCGTTGTACAGAGGGCAGTAACCGGTCAGGGGCGGCAACCTTTCCTTCAAACAACTCCTGCAACAGGATCCGGTGGCGCTCATCCTCGGTGCATATCGAAGTATCCAGGGCCTCCGTGCTCTGAAAGCGGAAGGCTGTCTCTATGTCCCTGTGCGCTGTGTCCAAATCAGCAGCGCTATGCAACTCTCCGGAGTAGGCACATCTGAGATCGGCACCTGCAGCGCTTGATACGGCCCGCTGTGAAGCTGTCAGGAATTGCTGGATTCGCTGGCTGCTGAGCTGATCAGCCCCGGGAAGGAGCACAAAAACGCGACTTCGAAGGATAGTGCATGAGGCGGTCCTGCGGACAGCTTCAGCGTTCAGCGCGATGATATCGGCAACCCGCCCGAGATCGACCTCAGTTTCAGGTTCATCGGAGTGGGCGAAACCGATGAGGACGACAGGCATTTGCTTGGCCAGCGTGAGAGCAACGCCAGGATCGATCTGTTCGCCACCGAGGGCCGCGGTCAGCAGTTCACCGCGGCGGTGACGCTGCAAGCTGTAGGCACTGGCGGCGTGCATCAGGTGTAGGGACGCGATAGGCGCCGCGTCAGCGAGGACTCTGGCAATTTCCTGACTTCGACTGCCACCATCATCAAAAGCCCACAGAGAGCCAATCAAGCGTGATCCCACGCGTATCGGCATGGCCACCCGGTCCAAGGCTCCGTGCTCCTGCCCGAAGAAAACAGGTTCGGTTGCCATGGCCACTGCCCGATAGCGGGCGAGATACCAGGGCAAGTCGGGCACGACACGGCCCAGAATCGCGTCACGGCGGCTGCCATCGGTTTCCTGATCGGCAATATTTGAATAGGCCACCACTTCGCGGTTGACGTTCTCAATGGTGACGGCAGTTCCTGCCATTGCGGCTATCGCATTGGCCAGACTGAACAAGTCGCCGGGCGTGATACCGGCGATGGAGGCGGACTGGATGTCCCCGGGGTTGGATACAGCCGCACTTATTAGTGCATGAAGAGAGTTCCAAGAGGCGTCATCGGGAGCACACAGCACCTGAACGTCCCCGGCAAGTGAGACGTCCACTGCCCCCGCGGCCAGATCACGGGGTTTGATGACAATAGCGGCATATCCGCAGGCTGCGGCCTGTTCAATAGCTGCCGACGCAATTCCCGCAACCATCGAAGCTCCGGTCATAAGGAGAATTCCTCCCGGTATGGAAGGCACCCTCTCCATTGGGTCCCATACGACTGAGGCCCGAACCTCGGGGTCCCCGGTAGGAGAACCATCGGCCTGTCCGTGAGGCCACAGCAACAATGGCCCCAAAGTTGTCAGCAAAATGCTCAGGGAAGTACCTGACTCGGGATTCGGGTCGTTCTCCATACCCAGGCTCCTAGAGGATCGACGGGCTCTCGACAGGGCTCTTTAGCAGCGAATCGATGAGCCCGGCCAGCAACGCTGCCCGCTCGGGCATTGCGCTGGCCTGAACCCATTCTCCCTCGCTATGGGCCCCGGCCCCTACGGCGCCTAGACCGTCCAGTGTTGGAATTCCCAAAGCCGCGGTGAGATTTCCATCGGAGGTTCCCCCAGCCATCGCCTGCCGCAGCGGAGGCAGACCCAGGAAATGCGCTACCTCGTTTGCGCGGTCAAACAGAGCTGAGGCCCGGGCCCGCTCAAGCGGGCCCCTGTCGATCTCTCCCTCGATCTCGAGACTCGCGCCGTCAAGCTGGGGCCGCAGGCTGCGTAGCGCGCGGTCAACCCGTTCCAGCTCCTCCATTGACGCCGCGCGAACATCGATGTCCAGCCAGGAAGAAGCCGGAACCTGATTGGAAGCGTCACCTGACCGCAGCGTGGTCGGCGTAACCGACGTGCCCGCCCGAACATCCGCCAGTTTCTCTACCGATGAGATCTGCATCGCAATCTCAAGGGTGGCGTTGACCCCGGCTTCCGGTTCAAGACCCGCGTGCGAGGCACGCCCCAGAGCATGTAGGCGATAGGTGCTTGCGCCCTTGCGACTCGTTTTCAGCGCACCGTCCAGACTTGCCTCAAGGACCAAGACAGCTTCTGCGCCGGCTGCAAGCTTCTCAATCCAGCCTCGGGATGACGGTGACCCGATTTCTTCATCCCCGGTAATAAGAATCTGGACTCCATCCGGACATCCGAGCACCTGTACTGCATAGAACGCCTGCACCAGGCCCGCCTTCATGTCGAAGGAACCGGGTCCCGTAGCTTTGTCTCCCTCCACAGAAAACGGCCATCGGGCAGTAGTCCCCATCGGCCAAACAGTGTCGTAGTGTCCAACGACCAGGACCTTTGGCCGATCGCCCATGGTCCAAAGCAGATGATCGCAACCTTCTCCTGGTAGATAGACCGGCTCACACCCGAGCAGACCCTTACCCACATGTGCGACAACATCTGCCGCCGAACCGAGCTCCACTGGGTGCGCCGAGGGCGACTCCGCGGATACAAGCAGCTCCAGATCCTCGACCATCCGATGCTGGAGTTGGGACAGTGCGTCGAGCAGTGAATCAGCCAGGGGGGCCTCCTAGAGAATGGGTTTGATCCATCATCCGCCGCCCCAGCGGCGCATTCAGCTCTCGTTCCGACAAATTTCACCGCCGTATTTGTTAATCACGACAACCGGCTTCGTGGAAAAGTGGAGATTGTGGGCCCGATCCGGGCCCGACCCCTGTTGCGCCCGACCTGGCCGCTCCGTGATGCACGTCGAAGTTTGCCCGGCCAACGGGGGGGGGTGTGGACATTGCCCTCACTTAAATCTGTTTTTATGCGGGTTGGGATGCTGGACTTGGTTCTTGTCCGTCATCACTTCATTTAGGTGTCAGTCAGTCACAGGGAAACGAAGTCTTCATCGTTGCGTGACCACAGGTTCGCCGGAACTCCGGCGTGCCCGTGTTGTGTAACTCTGGTACCGGTTCTCGACGGACCTGGACGAAGCCGATACACCGATCCAGATCGTGCGCTAACGGTTGTAGCGTCCCTGGTGCGTGCTTGTGGACTTTCCATTCTTGGAGACGCACATCTCGCCGGCTTTTGCCCGACAGTGTGGGCACGAACTACGCAGCGCCGCCCGAAAGCTGTCCTCGATTCGCGCCTTTTCCTTGAGGTAACCAACGTGCGGCGGATCCAAGACAAGTTCCGAGACCACTGACGAGTAAGCCACCGTCTCTACCGCGGGGGTATCGGCAGCAAGCGTGGCCAAGAAGGTCAACTGCTTCGGCGAAAGAGGCATACTTTCCAGAAGCCAAGTCTGTTCCTCATCTGGGAACTGCACTGCGAGCGGAGTATCAGTAGCAATGATTGTTGAGGCACGCGAGATGGCCGCTCGGAGGGCAGTAACTTCCTCGTGCATTCGTCGGAGATCGTGAAAGCTTGTAGAGAAATTGAGCATCGGCATGCATGTGGCCATCGACTTCAAATTGAATGACAGCAACCGTTCCAGATGGCCGAGAGTCTCAACAAGACCCGGCAGTGTGTTCGGATCATGTCGAAGACCGTCGCGTCGCTTTGGCCGGATGCCCTGGTCCTCTTTCAATGACTCATCATTGACACGCGCTCCGTCAGTCATCGAGAACCCTTCCTTGCACCATGAAATCTCGGTAGGACGCGAGATCGAACGGATCGGCACTACGCTCAGTGGACGTAGTCCCGTCTGATGAAAGCGTAGCCTTACATCGAGGCTTGACTCTTCGATGAATGCGTACTGCGTGGTTGATCAGATGATCGCACCAGTTTCGGGGAACCGGGGGAACGATGGGTGCGAGGGGCAGATCCATCGGCTGTCCACGTCCTCCGCGTGGCAGGCCATGAGGCGTGTTCAACCGTTGCGTCACTCCCTGGTGCTGTACAACGAAATTGCCTCATGCGCTTTGGCATTCTGCCGTTAGGATTTCCTGTTCGCGAACGGCGGTTGATCCAGTTAGCTGCGCCGATCACCTAGGAGATACGTTGTCCGGTTAGTCTATTCGCCGGATTCGGATTCGAGGGTTGTGGCTGCGTGGAGGGCGTCGTCGACGACGATGAGGTAGTTGTCCCTACCCGCGGCGAGGTTGACGGCGTCGTCGGCGTTGGTGATGTTGAGCCGCCGAAGGAGCCGGGCGATGTCAAGGGTGTCCTTGTCGCGCTCGGCGGCGATTTTCATCGCAAGGAGCGTTTGGGTATCCGCGGCCTGGATCGTGAGTCCGTCGGTTTGTTCCAGGGTCACCCAGGTGGCGTTGTCCGGGACGAAGGCTGAGGCGTTGGAGTTGAGCCAATCAGGCGCAAGGTCGTATTCCGCAGCCATTTCCGTGACGATCGTGTTGACGTTGGTTGGGTCGGCGTAGCTGGCGTCGATGTCGGCGGTGGGGCGGTTGCCGATTCCTTGCAGGATGAGCGCGGCGCCGCCGACGAGTTTGATGTCGCTATGGACGCCTTGGGCCTGCAGGCGCCTGCCGAGTTCGTGGAGGAGTGCGCGGATTTGAACGGCGGTGAGTTCTCCGCCGCTCATGTGGTGGCCAGGCTGCGTTCGCGGATGAAGACGTTGAGGGCGGCGAGTTCGGCGGGTGTTTGTGACATGGTTAGTTTCTTCATGGTTTCCCTGACGGTCCGGTAGGACTCGGCCGGCATCCACGCCTCGTTGAGGGGCTTGACGCGTTTGGTCCAGGACGGTGCGGGTTGCCCGAGCCGGTGCGCGATGTAGTTGGTGATCCCGGCCAGAGCCGCAGACCAGTGCGGATCATTGAGCCGGGGGCTGCGTTGGAGCAGCGGTTTCCCGGCGTTGAGGGAGGCAGTGGCGTAGTCGGCGAGCATCTTGATGGCGAACTCGAAGTCCTGTGAACCGATCAGCTGCGTGAACGTTTTGGCGTAGTCCCGCCGTGCCGGATCGTAGTCGCTGCCTTGGGGCATAGGATCGGAGGCGATCAGCGACAGCCCGAGGGTGTGGAAGACGGCCATGGTCTTGCCGAGTTCGGCCCGTGCGTGGCCTGCCTCGAGGTCAACCAGGAACTTCCGTGAAACACCACTCGCCTCTGCGAGCGATTGTTGTGAAAGACCGCGTTCCCGGCGCCGCGCACGGATGATCGCACCGGCCGCCGCGGGTGTGTCGATGCTGGATTCAGATGTTATGGGTCCTCCTTGCCGTTTCCCAGTATGTCACCGAATGGTGACAAGGGCACACTTCCCGGCGCGGCTCTGGGAGATGCGCGGCGAGGCAAAATACTTACTTCACGCACTCCCGCGTCATGATGTGGGCGGCCTTCGACTGCGGCATACGGGCGGTGAGCCAGCACGGGTTACGCGGAGATGTTGAGCCGTGGGAGCGTCTGCGTGACCAGCTGCGGTCAGAGATCATGGATAAGGGCTTCGACCGGAAAACTAACTCATTCACGCAGACATACGGTGGCGGGCAGACTGACGCTGCCCTATTGGCACTGCCCCAGGTTGGCTCCATCGCCTACGACGATGAACACATGCTGGGACAGTCTCCCGTCTGGAGGAGGAGCTCCTCGCCGACGGCGACCTGTTGCTGCGCTATCGGACAGAGAGCGGAGTCGACGGACTGGATCCGGGCGAGCACGCATTCCTTGCGTGCTCGTTCGGGCTGGTCGAGCAGTACGCACGTACAGGTCGCCGGGCCGATGCCACCGCCCTGATGGACAAACTCACAGGGTTCACCAACGAGCTCGGCCTGCTGAGCGAAGAGTACGACGCAAAGAAATGCGGATGGCCGGCAAGTACCCTCAGGCCTTTTCCCATCTTGCTCTCGTTCGAGCGGCCGATGCTATGCATGGCGTCGACCGTCTGAGCATGGCGGTTAATGCTGGCGAGTAGCTAGTCTGCCACAGCGCCAAGATAGGGTCTTTGCCTTTTCCAAATTCCCAACAAACCCCAAGGTTCTTGGGCATAACGTACCGAAGCTCCGGTCAGTTCGAAGCAGATGCCCAGGCACGTGGCTGACTGGGTCAGCGTGCGTAGGGGTCGGCGATGCCGATGTATTGGGTTGTGGTGTATTCGGCGATGCCTTCGGAGCCGCCTTCGCGGCCGAGGCCGGACTGCTTGACTCCGCCGAAGGGTGCGGCGGCGTTGGAGATGACGCCGGCGTTGAAGCCGACCATGCCGAATTCGATTTGTTCGGCTACCCGCAGAAGCCGGTTGAAGTCGCGGCTGTAAACGTAGGAGGCGAGGCCGTATTCGCTGTTGTTGGCCAGCCGGATAGCGTCTTCCTCGGTTGTGAACGTGGTGACCGGGGCGACGGGGCCGAAAATTTCCTGACCAAGGATCGCGGCGTCGTTCGGCACGCCACCCAGCACCGTGGGCTGGTAGAAGTAGCCGGGCCCGTCGACGGGGGCGCCTCCGGTGAGGGCGGTGGCTCCAGCGTTGAGGGCGGCGGTCACCAACGCGTGGACGTCGTCGCGGGCGCTGGCGTCGATCAATGGTCCTACCTGGGTGGCGGGTTCGGTGCCGCGGCCGGTGGCCAGGGCGCCCATGGCGGTGGCGAACTTCCTCGTGAACTCCTGTGCTACGGATTCCTGGACCAGGAAGCGGTTGGCGGCGGTGCAGGCCTCTCCCATGTTCCTCATCTTGGCGGCCATGGCGCCTTCGACGGCTTTGTCCAGGTCCGCGTCCTCGAACACGATGAACGGCGCGTTGCCGCCAAGTTCCATCGAGGTGCGGAGCACGTTCTGCGCCGCGTCGGCGATCAGACGCTTGCCCACCGGAGTGGAACCGGTGAAGGAGACTTTGCGGAGCCGGGGATCGGCAAGCAGGGGCCCGGAGATGCCGGAGGCGCTGGACGAGGAGACGACGTTCAGGACACCGGCGGGCAGGCCGGCTTCCATCATGGTCTGCGCGAACAGCTGGGCGGTCAGCGGGGTGAGTTTAGCGGGTTTGAGGACCATAGTGCAGCCCGCGGCGATTGCGGGTGCGACTTTGCGCGTGGCCATGGCCAGCGGGAAGTTCCAGGGCGTGATTAGAAGGCACGGGCCCACCGGTTTGTGCTGGACGAGGATCTTGTTTTTGCCCTCTGGGGTGGTGAGGTAGCGGCCGTAGTCCCGGACTGTTTCTTCGGAGAACCAGCGGAGGAACTCCGCCCCGTAGGTGACTTCGCCGCGGGCTTCGGCCAGGGGTTTGCCCATTTCCAGGGTCATCAGCAGCGCGAAGTCCTCGGCGCGTTCAGTGATCAGGTCAAAAGCCCGACGCAGGATCTCGGCCCTTTCCCTTGGGGCGGTTCGTGCCCAGGAAGCCTGGACTTCGTCTGCCGCGTCGAGGGCGGCAACGGCATCCTCACTGGTGGCGGAGGCAAGGGTGGCGAGCACCTCCCCAGTGGCGGGATCATGAACGACGAACGTCCCGCCGTCGGACGCGTCCACCCACTGACCGCCAATGAGCAGGCCGGTGGGCACGGAGGCGAGGAGCGCGGCTTCGCGCTCAGGGGAAATGGTGTCGGATGATCCGACAGAGGGCAGTGCTGATGAAGCTGTCATGGGAGGAGTCCTTAGTAACAGTGGTCAGTAGCTGGTGGGGGCGTCGCCGTCGGCAGACTGGATGTACCGGGCGGCGAGGGCTTCGGAGCCGCGGGCGAGGATGGCGACGTCGGCGCCCACCAGGATGAAGTTGACGCCACCATCCAGGTAGCGGTGGGCGGTGGCTGGGTTGAAGGCGTTCACACCGGCCGGTTTTCCGGCCGCCTGGGCTGCTGCAAGGCAGTGTTCGACGGCGGCGCGCACCTTGGGGTGTTCCTGCTGTCCCAGCAGGCCCATGGAAGCGGCGAGGTCGGAGGGCCCGAGGAAGATGGCGTCCACACCGTCCACGGCCAGGATGTCCACGACGGCGTCTACGGCCGCCGTCGATTCGATCTGCACCGTGACGCTGATGGTCTCCGACGCCCGGGCCAAGTAATCTGGGATGCGGTTCCAGCGGGCGGCGCGGGCGAGGGCGGATCCGACGCCGCGGATACCCTGGGGCGGGTAGCGGGTGGCGGCGACGGCGGCCTCAGCTTCGGCAACAGAGTTCACCATGGGAATCAGCAGGTTTTGAACGCCGAGGTCCAGGTACTGCTTGATCAGCACGGTGTCGTTGACCGGCGGCCGGACCAGGACCTGGACCGGGTAGCCGTTGACCGCCTGGAGCTGGGCGAGGATGGATTCGAGGCCGTTGGGGCTGTGTTCGGCGTCGATGAGGAGCCAGTCCAGGCCGGATCCGGCGCAGAGCTCGGCGATCAGCGGGCTGCCGGAGCAGACCCACATTCCCGCCAGGGGGCGGCTCGCCGCGGCGAGAGCGTCGCGGAACGTGTCCGCATAGTCAGGATTTCCGGGTTCTACTCGAAGCGGCATGTGATGGCTCCCAAGGGTCCGTAGTCGGCGTGGACGGTGTCGCCTTTGTACACCCACAATGGGCGGGTGAAGGAGCCGGCAAGGATGATGTCCCCGGACTTCATCCCGTCGCCGTGGGCGGCGATTTTGTTGGCGAGCCAGTGCACGCCGTTGGCGGGGTGGTCCAGGACGCCGGCGGCCACACCGGTTTCCTCCACGGTCTGGTTCTTGTAGAGGATGGCGGAGACCCAGCGGAGGTCCACGGCGTCGGGCTTTACGGGGTTTCCACCGATCACCATGGCGCCCATCGCGGCGTTATCTGCGATGGTGTCCACGATGGTCCGGCCCTCCATTTCGATCCGGGAGTCCAGGATCTCCAGGGCCGGCACCACGTAGTCCGTGGCGTTCAGGACGTCGAAGATGGTGCAACCGGGTCCGGCCAGGTCCTTCTTCAGCACGAATGCCAGCTCCACCTCCACCCGCGGATGGGTGTACCGGTCCCACTCCACCGAGCAGCCGGTTTCGAGGACCATGTCATCGAAGATGGCGCCGTAGTCCGGTTCGGTGATACCAGTGGCGGCCTGCATGGCCTTGGAGGTGAGGCCGATCTTGCGGCCCACCAGCTTCCGGCCGGCGTCCTCGTTGCGCCGCCGCCACAGCTGCTGCACCGCATACGAGTCCTCCACCGTCATCTCCGGGTAGCGGGCCGTGAGGCGGGGGACTGGGGTACGGGTCCGGGCGGCCTCCAGGAGTTCATCGGCGATGGCCTCAATCGTCGCGGGCTCAAGCATTCGTCGTGTTCCGTTCCTCTGCGGTGGGTGGGTAGGGCCGGTCCTACCTCTTGGTGGGACCGGCCCTGCGGTTGGAGCTTAGAGCTGTGCTCCGAGTTTGAAGCCTTCCGCTGCGCTGTCGGCGTCTTTGCGGGTGTAGGAGAAGCCGTCGGCACCGACGGTGACGGCCATTTCGGAGGCGTCGGTGCGTTCGATGACGGGCTGGGGGTTTCCGTCGAGGTCCAGGACCAGGGAGGCTTCGGTGTACCAGGACGGGACGACGGGGTTGCCCCACCAGTCGCGGCGCTGGTTGTCGTGGACGTCCCAGGTGATGGTGGGGTTGTCGGGGTCGCCGGTGTAGTAATCCTGGGTGTAAATCTCGATGCGGTGGTCGTCGGGGTCCAGGATGTAGAGGTAGAAGGCGTTGGAGACGCCGTGCCGTCCGGGGCCGCGTTCGATCCGGTCGCTGATGCGCAGGGCGCCCATCTTGTCGCAGATCTGGATGATGTTGTGCTTCTCGTGGGTGGCGAACGCGACGTGGTGCATGCGCGGGCCGTTGCCGCCGGTCAGGGCGGTGTCGTGGACGGTCTGTTTGCGGTGCATCCACGCAGCGTACGTGACGCCGTCGGAGTCCTGGATGTCTTCGGAGACGCGGAAGCCGAGGTCCTCGAGGTACTTGCGGCCGCGGGGGACGTCCGGGGTGACCTGGTTGAAGTGGTCCAGACGGACCAGCTCGCCGGCGGAGTAGAGGTCGTAGCGCTGGGTGAGGCGTTCCACGTGCTCTACGTCGTAGAAGAACTCGTAGGGGAAGCCCAGCGGGTCCTCGACGCGGACGGAATCGCCGATGCCTTTGGTGAAGCCTTCCGTGCGGCGTTCGGTGCGGCAGCCCAGTTCCTTGTAGTAGGCCTCGGCGGCGTCCACTTCGGCGGGGGACTTCACCCGGTAGGCGAAGGCGGCGACGGCGGCGATGGGTCCCTTACGGAGTACCAGGTTGTGGTGGATGAACTCCTCGAGGGAGCGCAGGTAGATGTTGTTCTCGTCTTCCTCGGTCACGTGCAGGCCCAGGAGGTCCACGTAGAACTCACGGGACTTGGCGAGGTCGGTGACCACGATCTCCATGTAGGCGCAGCGGACGATGTCCGGGGCCGGGACGGTGGGGGTGGGGACGAAGTTGGTCATGGTGTTCTCTCTTCTTTGAAAGGGGTCTGGTTGAAGTACGACGGCGGCAGGCCGGGCTGGGTGCCGGCGTCGCCTACGCGCCGAATTTGGGGGTGTGGACGGTGCCGAGGGTGATGTGCACGGCTTGCTGGTCGGTGTAGAAATCGATGGAGCGGTAGCCGCCTTCGTGGCCGAGGCCGGAGGCTTTGACGCCGCCGAACGGGGTGCGGAGGTCGCGGACGTTGTGGCTGTTGAGCCAGACCATGCCGGCTTCGACGTTCTGGGAGAAGTTGTGGGCGCGGGTCAGGTTCTGGGTCCAGATGTAGGCCGCGAGCCCGTAGCGGGTGTTGTTCGCCAAGGCGAGGGCCTCGTCGTCGTTCTCGAAGGGGGTGATGGCGACGACGGGGCCGAAAATCTCCTCCTGGAAGATCCGCGCGTCGGGTGCGACGTCGGCGAACACGGTGGGGGCGATGTAGTTGCCTTCGGGGAGGTGGCTGGGGCGGCCGCCGCCGGCGAGGAGCCTGCCTTCGGACTTGCCGATCTCCACATAGGAGGCCACTTTCGCGTAGTGCTCGGGGTGGACCAGGGCGCCCACTTCGGTCTTGGGGTCGTGCGGGTCCCCCACCACGATGTTCTTGGCCCGGGCGGCATACTTTTCGCAGAATTCGTCGTAGATGGCGCGTTCGACGAGGATGCGGGAGCCGGCGGTGCATCGTTCGCCGTTGAGGGAGAAGACCCCGAACAGTGCGGAGTCGATCGCGGCGTCCAGGTCTGCATCGGCGAACACCACGCACGGGGACTTGCCGCCAAGCTCCATGGAGAGGCCCTTGAGGTTGGCCGCGGCGTTGCGGAAGATCGTCTGCCCGGTGGTGGTCTCGCCGGTGAAGGAGATCAGCGGTACGTCCGGGTGCTTGACCAAGGCGTCGCCGGCTTCCTCGCCGAGGCCGTTGACCAGGTTGAAGACACCGTCGGGGAGGCCGGCGTCCTTGAAGATCTGGGCCCAGAGCGAGGCGGAGAGCGGGGTGAACTCGGCCGGCTTGAGGACCACGGTGTTGCCGGTGGCCAACGCGGGGGCGAGCTTCCAGGACTCCAGCATGAAGGGGGTGTTCCACGGGGTGATGAGGCCGGCGACGCCGATCGGCTTGCGGTTCACGTAGTTGATCTGGGCGCCGGGGACCTTCATGGCGTCGTCGAACTGGGCCACAATCAGGTCCGCGAAGAAGCGGAAGTTCTCCGCCGCCCGGAGGGCTTGGCCCTTGGCCTGGGTGATGGGCAGGCCGGTGTCGAAGGTTTCGAGTTCGGCGAGCCGTGCCTCCTGGGCTTCGACGGCGTCGGCAATCCTGTTCAGGACGCGGGCGCGTTCGCGCGGCTTCATCTTCGGCCACGGGCCGTTAGTGAAGGCTTCGCGGGCGGCGGCGACGGCGAGGTCGATGTCCTCTTTCTGGCCGGCGGCGGCGGTGGCGTAGTTCTGGTTGGAGACAGGGTCCAGGACGTCGAACGTCTTGCCGCCCACGGAGTCAACGAACCGGCCGTTGATGTAGTGCTGGATGTGGGTGGGGAGGTCCTGCGGAACGTAATGAGTGCCGGCTTCTACGGATGTGAACGTCATTGCTGTTTCCTTACTACTTATGCAACGCGGGGTCACTTACGGCCCATGCGAGGCGGGTTTATGGGCGCTAAGTGACCCCGTGTTGGTGTTGTCAGAGGTTTTTGGCCTGGGCGAGGTAGGCGTCCAGGGTGGCGGAGCGGTGGAGCCGGGCGGCTCTTTCGAGGGTGTCGGCGTCGGCGCCGGCTTCGATGAGCCGCAGCAGCGCTTCGTGCTCGTCCACCGATTCGTGGGCACGGCCTGGAACGAAGCGGAACGTCGAGGACCGCAGCGAGGCGAGCCGGTTCCAGCCCCGGTGCACGAGGTCCAGGATGTGCGGGTTGGGGCAGTGCTCGAAGAGGATGCTGTGAAAGTCCTGGTTCAGGTGCGTGAAGCGGACGGGGTCGAAGTGCTGGAGGCATTCGCGCATGTCCTCGTTCACGGCCCGGGCGCGGGCGATCGCCACGGAGTCGATCAGCGGCGCGGACAACGCGGTGGCGGCGCCCTCGACGATGCTCAGGGTCTGCATGGTGTAGAGGTACTCGGTGGGATCGATCCCGGAGACCGTGGCGCCGACGTTCCGCTCGAACGTCACCAGTCCTTCGGCCTCGAGGCGGCGGATCGCTTCACGGACGGGGACCACGCTGACGCCAAGATCCTTGGCGATGGCGGCCAGGACCAGCCGGTAGCCGGGGGAGTAGGCGCCTCGTATGATCCGTTCTTTGATGGACTGGTAGGCCTGTTCGGACTTGCTGCCGGCAGTGGTCCCGGCGGAGATCTCGGTAACGGCTGTGTCAGTCATCTGCCTTGCCTGCTTTCCATTCTTCATACCGGGCCTGCCACCCGGCATTCATCGGGTAAAGGCCATCAACGCTGTTGCCCTGCTTGACCATCTCAAAGATGAAGACTTCTTCCTGTTCCTGCTGGATGCAGTCATTCACCAGCTCCTCGGCGATCGCCGGCGGAATCACCAGGATGCCGTCCGAGTCCGCCACGATAATGTCGCCGGGCTGCACGGTAGTGCCGCCGCAGGCGATGGTGATGTCTGTGTCCCACGGGATGTGCCGGCGGCCCAGGACGGCGGGGTGCGGGTTGGCATAGTAGGTGGGCATGTCCATCGCGGCCACCGCGGTGAAGTCCCGGACGCCGCCGTCGGTGATGATCGCTGCGGCTCCCCGGACCTGGGCGCGCAGGGCAAGGATGTCCCCGATGGTGCCGGTGCCCTTTTCGCCGCGGGCTTCCATGACCAGGATCTCGCCCTCGTTCACGGAATCGATGGCCTTCTTCTGGGCGTTGAAACCGCCGCCATGGGTCTTGAACAGGTCCTCCCGGTTGGGCACATACCGCAGCGTCCGGGCCAGGCCCACGATCCGCTTCTCGGGACGGGTGGACGTGAGGCCGTCGATGCTGACGTTGTTCAGGCCGCGCTTGCGCAGCTGGGAGGAGAGCGTGGCGGTGCTGACGCTTTCCAGTTTCGCCTTCAGCTCAACGGTCAGGACCTGCCCGACGGCGGTGCTTTCCGCCGCGCTAAGCCCGGCGGCTTCGCGGGAACCGTAGGCCTCTTCCCGCTGGAGGTCATCGGTCTTGGGGCGGGCACCAAAGTCAGCGAACGGCGTCGTGCCTTCCTCCACGGTGGTGGTGAGGCGGCCAGTGGACAGGTTTCCGTCAACGGTGCCAACTTCGACCTCCAGCACGTCGCCGGGCTTGGCGACGGAGGCGCCCGCCGGGGTGCCGGTCAGGATGATGTCGCCCTCCTCAAGGGTCAGCAGCTGGGACAGGTCGGCGACAAGGCGGGCGAACGGGAAGAGCAGGTCTTCGGTGGTGTCGTCCTGGACCAGGTCACCGTTGTGCCAGGTGCGGATGCGCAGGTTGGCGGGGTCCACTGCGTCTGCGGGGATCAAGCCAGGGCCGATCGGGGTGAAGCCGTCGCCGCCCTTGGACCGGAGGTTGGAGCCCTTGTCGGCGTAGCGGAGGTCGTACACGCCCAGGTCGTTGCTGGCCGTGACCCACTCGACGTGGCTCCAGGCGTCCTCCATACCCACGCGTCGGGCTGGCTTGCCGATGATCAGGGCAATCTCGCCCTCAAAGCCGAGGAGTGCGCAGCCTGCCGGACGCTCCACGACGGAAGGGGCCTCTGCCGCACCATGCACCAATGAGGATGGTGGCTTCAGGAAGTAGGAGGGCTGCTCCGGCGTGCGGCCACGCTGGGCTGCCCGGCTGGGGTAGTTAATGTGCACCGCGATGACCTTGCGGGCCGCGGCCAAGGTGTCCTCATTGACCTGCTCCAAAGCTGTCTCCTCATAAAGTACGAAATCGTATACGATAACCATGACCCATCAAGGAAGCTTCGTCAAGCCCTTTGTTCAACGCGGTTTGGGCCCCTTGTTGTTCGGATCACATTGCCGTACAGTCTTGGATCAACCCCTACCGATTCTAATATAGAACCGTGTATTCGAATATAGAACACCAATCTTGGTGATCGATACCCACAGTGAAGTGAGGAAAGCCCGTGCAGTTCCACCACCACGGATATGTATCCGGTGATCCGCGGGTAGCACCCGCCGCCGGTGTTGGCATCAACCGGCCCGCAGAGCTTCCCGACGAAATAGACGTGCTCATAGTTGGCACGGGACCTGCCGGCATGATTGCGGCCGCACAGCTGTCCCAGTTCCCGAACGTCACCACGAGGATCGTGGAGCGCCGCCCAGGGAGGCTCGCCATCGGCCAGGCCGATGGCATCCAGGCCCGGAGCGTTGAGACATTCCAGGCCTTTGGCTTCGCCGAGCGGATCATCGCGGAGGCCTACGCGATCACCGAAATGGCATTCTGGAAGCCCGACGTCTCGGACCCCTCACGCATCATCCGGACCGCCCGTACCCCGGATGACCCGGCGGGCATCAGCGAGTTCCCGCACCTCATCGTCAACCAGGCCCGCGTGCTCGACTACTTCGCCGAATACATGGCCAACGCGCCCACCAGCATGTCGCCCGACTACGGCTACGAGTTCCTTTCCCTCAGCGTCACGGATGGAGAGGAGTACCCCGTCACGGTGACGTTGCTGCATACGTCCGGACCCAACGAAGGCCAGGAACGCATCGTCCGGGCAAAGTACGTCGTCGGCGCGGACGGGGCCCGCAGCAAAGTACGGCAGGCAATCGGCTGCACCCTCGCCGGTGACGCCGCCAATCATGCCTGGGGCGTCATGGACGCTCTCGCCGTCACCGATTTCCCGGATATCCGCACCAAGTGCGCTATCCAGTCCGGCTCGGGTGGCAGCATCCTGCTGATCCCGCGCGAAGGGGGCCATCTCTTCCGCATGTATGTTGACCTCGGCGAAGTGGATCCTAACGACAAGGGCGCTGTGCGCAACACCACCATCGAGGAAATTATCCAGAAGGCCAACGACATCCTCCACCCTTACACCCTGGACGTGCGCGACGTTGCGTGGCACAGCGTCTATGAGGTGGGTCACCGGCTTACCGACCGGTTCGACGATGTCCTGCACGACCAGCGCGGCACGCGCACGCCACGGGTGTTCATCACTGGCGACGCCTGCCACACGCACAGCGCCAAGGCCGGGCAAGGCATGAACGTCTCCATGCAGGACGGCTTCAACATCGCGTGGAAGCTGGGACACGTGCTTGAGGGCCGCAGCCCGGAAAGTCTGTTGTCCACCTACTCGGAGGAGCGCCAGGTCATTGCCAAGAACCTCATTGACTTCGATAAAGAGTGGTCCACTCTGATGGCGAAGAGGCCTGAGGAGTTCGAGGATCCTTCGGAGCTGGAGGACTTCTACGTCAGCACCGCCGAGTTCCCAGCAGGATTCATGACCCAGTACGCGCCGTCGGTGCTTGTTGCTGACGCGGATCATCAGGAACTGGCTACCGGTTTTCCGGTTGGCAAGCGGTTCAAATCGGCACCCGTGGTTCGGGTCGGCGACACCAACCCGGTACAGCTCGGCCATCATGCCACGGCGGATGGCCGCTGGCGCGTCTACGTCTTCGCAGATCAGGCGCTGCCTGGAACAGGGTCTGCCGCGGATCGGCTCGCCGAATGGGTCGCCAACTCGCCGGAATCGCCCCTCGCTTCCACGCCGTCGGGCGCCGATCGTGACGCGTGGTTTGACGTGAAGGTGATCTACCAGCAGCCTCATGCCGAGGTGGACATCAATGCCGTTCCGGCCGTGTTCAAGCCGCAGGTGGGCCCGTTCAAGCTGACCGACTACGAGAAGGTCTACGCCACTGATCCTGCGGCCAACATCTTCGAACTCCGCGGCCTGGACCGCAGTGGAGTGCTGGTGCTGGTCCGCCCGGACCAGTACGTGGCGAATGTCCTGCCGCTGACCGCGACAGCTGAGCTGGGAGAGTTCTTCGCGCCCCTCCTGAGCGCGCGTCCTCAGGTTCCGTCTGCTGGGTTCGCAGGCGTTCCGCCAGCGCATTCAACCCTCGTCAGCAACGAGGCTTAGCCACGGGGTCTGCCGGAGTAACGCCCGGCAGACCCCGTGATAGCCACATCTACACATGCGGAGGCTTGCCTTGGAACGCCGAGATCCGTGCCTCGCGTTCCCTTCTGTCAGCCGCCACTGCGTTGATCCCTTTTGTTTGGGCAGAAAAAGCCCCGGGGATGCGTAGGGGGTGTTCCCCCCCCTACGCATACCCGGGTCAGTCTCCCTCTGCAAATGTTGGTGTTAGCCGTTGATGATTTGGGGGAGGCCGAGGGCTTTGAGGCCTTCGACGCCGAATTCGAGGCCGTAGCCGGATTGTTTGGCTCCGCCGAAGGGGATGCGGGGGTCTACGACGCCGTGCTTGTTGATCCAGACGGTGCCGGCTTGGATGCGTGCGGCTACTTCGCGGGCGGCGGGGAGGTTGGAGGACCAGACGGAGGCGCCGAGTCCGACGTCCAGGCCGTTGGCCATCTCGACTGCTTCGTCCACGGTGGTGTAGCGGATGATGGGCAGGGCGGGACCGAATTGTTCCTCGGCCACGAGCGGGTTGTCGTTATCGATGTCCGCGACGAGGGTGGTGGGGTAGAAGTAGCCGGGTTGGCTGGTGTCGGGGTTTCCGCCGAGGAGCACTCGTGCACCGGATTCCTTGGCCGCGTTCACGAGGGTGGTCACGATGTCGTACTGGGATTTGTTCTGCAGCGGTCCCAGGACGTTGTTTTCGTCCAGTCCGTTGCCCATGGGCATCGTGGCGGCGACTTTGGTGAGTTCTTCGCAGACAGCGTCGTAGATTTCTTCGTGGACGTAGAGGCGTTTGAGGGCCGCGCAGGTCTGGCCGGTGTTGATGAAGGCGCCCCAGAAGAGGTCCTCGGCGATGGCCTTGGGGTCGGCGTCGGGCAGGACGATGCCGGCGTCGTTACCGCCGAGTTCCAAGGTGAGGCGCTTGACGGTGTCTGCGGAGGACTTGATGATGGCCTTGCCGGCGGCAGTGGAGCCGGTGAACATGATTTTGCCGATGGCGGGGTGCTCGGTCAGCCGGGCGCCGACCTCCCTGCCGCAGGACACGGCGGAAAGGATGCCCTCGGGGAGTTCTTCGTTGATGACCTTGATCAGGGCAAGGACGCTTAGCGGGGTGTTTCCGGAGGGCTTGACCACTGCGGCGTTGCCCATCCGCAGGGCGGGGGCGAATTGCCAGACCGCGATCATCATGGGCCAGTTCCAGGGACCGATCGCGGCGACGACGCCGATGGGCTTGTAGTGCAGTTCGGCGCGGGTTTCCCCGTCGTCGACAATGGTTTCAGGTTCCAGCGGGATGGTGGCCGCGGCGCGAAGCCATGCGGCGCAGGCGCCGACTTCGAAGCGGGCATTGGGCCCGTTCAGGGGCTTGCCTTGTTCGCGGGAGAGCAGGTGGGCGAGTTCTTCTGCGGAGCGTTCGACGGCGTCGGCTGCCTTCATCAGCGCAGCTGACCGGGCGTCGTGGCCAAGCGCGGCCCATGCCGGCTGGGCCGCCACAGCGGCGGCGACAACCTGCTCGAGGTATTCGAGCGTGTGTACGGGGGCCTCGCCCACCGCCTCACCCGTAGCAGGATCAAGGATGCTCCGGCTCGGGCCGGACGTGGCGGTGATGGACGACAGAAGCGCGTCATAAGATTCCATGGGGGTACTCCACTTCGAGTAGGCGGTGCGTGCAGCCGGGGGGACCGTCGGATTACTTCCAAGTCTGGGTTAATTTCGGCCGGCTATCTTGTCTTTTCGTGCAGGACCCTTGTCGTACGGAGAACGGCAAGGGTCCTGACACTCGAACTGTGGTGTTGTCAGCGGGCGTTGGGGTCGGCGATGTCGATGTCTTGGGTGGTGGTGTATTCGGCGATGCCTTAGCGGCCGAGCCCGGACTGTTTGACGCCGCCGAAAGGGAGCGGCTGCGTTGGAGATGAGGCCGGTGTTGAAGCCGACCATGATCGAATTCGATCTGTTCAGCTACGCGCAGGAGTTTGTTGAAGTCTTGGCTGTAGAGGTAGGAGGCGAGGCCGTATTCGCTGGCGTTGGCCAGCCGGATAGCGTCTTCCTCGGTTGTGAAAGTGGTCACGGGGGCGACGGGGTCCAAAGATCTCCTGGCGGAGGATCGCGGCAGTTGGGCACGCCGCCCAGCACGGTGGGCTGGTAGAAGGAGCCTGCGCCTTCAACCGGTGAGCCTCCGGTCACGGCGGTGGCTCCAGCGTCGACGGCGGCGCTGACGAGTGCGTGGACGTCGTCGCGGGTGCTGGCGTCGATCAGGGGTCTTAGCTGCCGCCCGATTCGGTGCCGCGGCCGATATTGAGGGCGCCCATCGCGGCGGCAAACTTGCGGGAGAACTCCTGCGCCACGGACACGTTCTGCGCCGCGTCCGCCATCAGTCGCTTGCCCACCGAAGTGGAACCGGTGAAGGAGAGTTTGCGGAGCCGCGGGTTGGCGAGTAGTGGCCCGGAAATGCCGGCGGCGCTGGCGGAGACGACGTTGAGGGCATGATCATTGCGACGCTGGTGCTGTCCCTGCTGCGGCTCTCGATGTCTTCCTGCTGTCAGTCGCCCTGATCGTGGTGGGCTATTTCATCCGGGCCGCAGTCGCCGAGAGCTCTGTCTTCAAGGAAATGGTGGAGGGCAAACAGGAATCGGCCACCCAGCTGACACAGCTGCTCCGGACCAACAAGAAGCGGGTCCTTCTGGCGGCCGTGATCTTCACGGCAACAACAATGCCGGATACTTCGTCATTGCGTTCCGGTCGTCCTACGCGCAGACGACGCTCAAGATGGATGCCGCCGGTGTTGTTGGCACCCTTCTGGCCTCCTTCGGATGGCTGATCTTCACGCTCTTTGGTGGAGCCCTATCCGACAGGATCGGCCGGGTCGGACGTTCCAAATTGGCTACATCCTTATTTTCGCCTGGATGATTCCCATGTTCCTCCTCATGGACACCCGTACTTTTCTGGGCGTACGGAGTCGGCATTTTCGTCCTGACCATCGGGCTTGGACTTTCCTACGGGCCCATGTCCCGCCATGTACGCGGAAATGTTCCCCGCGAGTGTGCGCCACTCCGGAATTGGCATCGGCTATGCCCTGGGTTCCATCCTGGGCGGAGCCTTCGCACCCCTCATCGCCGAGGCACTGTTCAAGGAGACGGGATGGTCGGGCTCGATCGGAATCTACATCCTGGCTCTTTGCGCCATCTCGTTCATTGGGGTCAGCCTCGTGAAGGAGACGAAGGGCGTTCCCTTGGGGGCCGACAATTCCGGAAAAACTCCCAGCGTCCCATAGGGGGAGGCAACGTTCGCGTAGCGCGGACCGCCAAACCCGGTAACTGCCGGCCTGGGCATTCGGCCCAGGCCGGCAGTTCTCTTTAACGGGCAAACTAAGGGTGAGGCGAACAATTGTCCCCGTCTTTGTTTAGGTCTGGGCGCCGGTTCGGAGCAGCAGTACCTCGTGAACCTCCTTCAGTGACGCCGCAATGACGGCTCGCTCCACCCCGGCCAAATACTGGAGAACCAGCCCGTCAAGAGAAGCGAACAGCGTCCGCGCCACCACGTCCACGTTCCGGGTCAGGCCGGAGGCGCGGAGACCCTCAGCCAGGGCGCTCACATAGTTCTCATAGAGGGTAGAGACAGCTGCTGCGAGCTCCGGCCGGCGGCGCGCTTCGAGAATCATTTCGTACTGAAAGACCTGCAGCTCCGGCTCCGCCAGCAGCAACTCCAGAAGTGACTCCGTGAAGGACTCGCCCAGCCCCGCAGCCTCACGGAGCTTGGATGCACTAATGGATTGCTCAGCAGCCCAGTCCATGGCCGCCGCGACCAACGCGTCCCGGGAGCCGAAGTGATGGGCCACCAACGTGTTGTTCACCCCCGCGGCTTCCGCCACCGAACGGTATGTGAGGCCACGTAATCCTTTTGCTGCCACCACGGCGACGACGGCGCGGAGCAGGGCTTCCTTTCCCGTCCCGTATTTCGACGGTGGGGCAAGAGCTCGTGGAGACGTCATACGCCGAGTCTAACGACTGCGCTCACTGAAACGCGGCGAGGTATTGACTTAAACTAAGCAACTGCTTAGATTTGAGCCAGTTAGTGATGCAGGTCACCGTTCAGGACCCCAAAGGCCGCGGCACTAACCCACCCGCCCAATCTGCCCGGCCCAGCCGAAGGCCTTACCTCTGGAGTCAACATGTCAGAAGCCGCTTCCTTCACCACCTCATCAGCCCTGGACCCTTTCAAGAACGAACCGTTCGAACTGGGCCAGGTCCAGTGGGTCCGCAGGCTGGGGGAGGGCGACCGTCCGGCGCTGGCCTGCGGGTACTGGCACGTCACACCGGAGGAAGCACCCGAGCCGTTTGACCTGGTAATTCACGCCGATGAGACCATCGCAATCGTTGAAGGGCACCTTCAAATCGAAGTGGAGGGTGGAGACGTCTACGATCTGACGCCCGGCGGAGCCGCTTCCCTCAATAGGGGCGCCCGCACCAGATGGGCGGTTCTGGCGCCCACGGTCGAATTCTTCGTGTACTCATAACGGAGGGATGTGCAATGGAGCAGAAACTGGAAAACGAACCGTACGACGTCGTAGTGGTGGGGGCCGGTTTTGCCGGGATCACCGCAGCCCGGGAACTTAGCCGGCAGGGACTCGCCGTCCATATCGTGGAAGCCAGGGACCGGATCGGCGGGCGCACGTGGCTGGACCACCGGCTGGGGCGGGACCTGGAGATCGGCGGTACCTGGGTTCATTGGACCCAGCCCTACGTGTGGGCCGAGCTGAAGCGCTACGGCCTGGACACTACCCCCAGCCCGGAGCCGGAACAGGCGTTCTGGTGGGCGGACGGCAGCCGTCATGAAGGCGGCCCGGACGAGTTGCTCTCCCTGATCGGCCAGACCAACCGCGAGTTCGTCCAGGATTCACGCAAGTACTTTCCAGAACCCTTCAAGCCCCTGGCCCACGACGATTTCAAGGCCATCGATGACGTATCCGTCCGGGACCGGATCCGGGAACAGTTTCCCGCCGGCGCACCCCGGGACATCCTCGAATCCTTCTGGACGCTGAACTTCAATGGCTCCCTGGAAAACGCCGCATTCACACAGGCGCTTCGCTGGGTTGCCCTCACTAACGGCGACTGGGCAGTCAACTTCGAAGCCTGCGCTACCTACAAGATCGTCGGCGGCACCGCGGCCCTTGCGGCCGCAATGCTTGCTGACTGCAAGGCCAGTGTCGAGCACGGCTTCAAGGTGGCAGCGATCTCGGACACCACAGCCTCCGTCGAAGTCCTTAGCGTCGACGGGCGGACTGTCCGTTCCAGGGCCGTCGTTGTGACTGTTCCGCTGCATGCCATGGAAGCCGTGACTTTCACGCCAGAGCTCCCTTCGGCCAAGGCCGAAGGAGCCCGCCAGGGGCAGATCGCGCGAGGGGCAAAGGTTTGGTTCAGGCTGCGCGGGGAACACGTACCCTTTGTGGCACTGGGTGGAGCTGACTGGCCCCTGAACTTCTTCCAGGTCGAATACACGCTCGACGGCGACACCATCGCCGTCGGTTTTGGACCGGACGTGTCAATGATCGACGTAGAGGATCCGGCCGCGGTCCAGACGCAACTCAGGCGCTTGGTGCCCGGGGTGGAAGTGCTCGCGGTAGCCAGCCATAACTGGGTCGATGACCCTCTTTCCGGGGAAACCTGGCCCATGCACCGGACCGGCTTTTTGTCGAGCCATCTACCTGCGATGCAGGCGGCGCACGGGCGCATCCTGTTTGCCAGCTCGGATATAGCAAACGGCTGGGGCGGATTCATTGACGGGGCTATTGAGAGCGGAATGGAAGCCGCAGGCAACGCCGTGACCCTGCTAATGGATCAGCGCTGATAAGCACCCGTTCTGAAATACGCCTGCGCTCAGGCACAATAACTGATCGCTGCAGGACAAAGGGCAACAGCAACTCACTGCCATGCTGGAAACCATAGCTCCCCAGGGTGCCCCACCGACGACGCGCACCCATTCCCAGCGCTCATGACCGTTAAGAAGGATCCAATGAGTATTTCGAATTCTGCATCTCAGGCCACTGAAACCAAGCCCCCGAACGAGCATTCAACTGCCCTACGCGCCGGCAGCATCGGCGTGATGGGAATCCTTTTCTTTGTTCTTTCCGCCCAGGCGCCACTGACGGGAATCGCTGGTGCTTCCCCCTTGGCGGCCGCACTCGGCAACGGTGCCGGCGCCCCGGGTGCCTACCTCGTTGTCGGGGTGGTCATTGTGATCTTCGCCGTGGGATTTGTGGCCATGAGCCGGAAGATCCAAGCGAACGGCGCCTTTTACGCCTACGTCACAGCGGCTTTTGGAAGAAAGACCGGTGCGGGCGCAGCGTGGTTGGCGCTGCTGGCCTATAGCACCGTCCAAGCCGCGATGTATGGACTGTACGGTGCCGCCTTCTCCGGCCTGCTGGCCTCCGCCGGAGTCAGCATCCCGTGGTGGCTGCTGGCTCTGGTCACCATGGCAGGCGTGCAGGTGCTCGGTTCGCTGAACATTGAGCTCGGCGCCCGGGTCCTGGCCCTTCTGGTTGGGTTCGAAGTGGCGATTCTGCTGCTGTTCGGGTTCACGGTATTGTTCCGCGGCGGCGGGCCGGAGGGCCTGAGCATCGCAGCGTCCTTCTCCCCGGAAGCCATCGCCAGCGGCGCCCCCGGCGTGGCTATCATGTTCGCTGTGGCCTCCATGTTCGGCTTCGAATCCACCGCAATCTATTCAGCTGAGGCCAAGGACGCCCACCGGACCGTGGCTCGGGCCACCTACCTGTCTGTGGGCGTCATCGCCATCTTCTTCTCATTTATCTCCTGGATGCTGGTCAGCTACTACGGCCCCACCCAGGTCATGGGCGCGGCCGGCGCAGCCCTTGAGTCAGGGGATGCCACCACTTTCGTCCTGGGACCCATCGAGGAACTCTTCGGTCCCTGGGCAGGGATCACCACCGGAATCCTGCTGGTGACCTCCCTGCTGGCCGGCATCATCGCGTTCCATAACGGCATCAACCGGTACCTGCACTCCCTGGCGCTGCAGGGTTCCCTGCCCGCCATCGTGGCCCGGACCAACCGCCACCGGGCACCGGCGGTCGCCGCCTGGATCCAGAGCGCCACCGCCGTCGTATTGGTGGTCCCCTTTGCCCTGTTGGCCCTCGATCCTGTCCTGACACTGTTTTCATGGTTCAGCGGGCTCGCTGTTGCGGCCCTTCTGGTGCTGTACATCCTCTGCTCTGTGGCCGTCATCGGATTCTTCCGTCGGGAACGAGTGGAAGGCCAGCTCTGGCAGACGCTTCTTGCGCCCGCACTGGCAGCACTGCTGCTGGCCTGGGTGCTGTACCTGGTGGCGAGCAACTTCACGTCGCTGATCGGCGGCAGTGCCGAGACGGCGGGAGCGTTGATGGCGGCAGTCCCGGTCATGTTCGCGGCCGGCGTGCTGGTGGAATTGCGGATTGAACGGCGGCAGCGAGTGGCCAGCCTGGGGCATAACCCCTAGCGTGCAGCCTGCTGGCTGCGACTGATAAAAGAACTGGCAACTAGCCCGGCGTGGATGAACTCTGCGCCGGGTTAGTTGTGTTCCCTGTCGGTGACAGGGTGCCAAGCGTCAGGATCATCCGCCGGCCATGATCGTTGACCAGACCGGTGGACACCGGTATATGGATGCACGGCCGCTGCCAAGTCAGGCGCCGCGCCGCCAGTCGCTGGGTGACTGGCCGAACGCATCCCGGAAGGTCCGGCTGAAATGGGCAGCGTCGAGGAAGCCCCAGCGTGCGGCCACGGCTCCCACGGATTGACCGGCGTGGAGCGGGTCGCGGAGCTCCCGGCGGGCGCCCTCGAGTCTTTGGCTCCTGATCCAGCTCGCAACAGTGGAGCCCGACTCGTGGAAGATGTTGTGTAGGTGGCGTGTGGAGATGAAGTGCGCAGCGGCGATGGTCGCAGGGGACAGCAGCGGATCGGCGAGGTTTGCCTCAATGTACTCGCGCACTGCCACAGCAAGAAGTGCCTGCGGTTTCATCCGGTCCGGGGCGATGGCCATTTCGGCGTGCAGCATGGTCGACACCAGATCCAGTGCGTTTGCGGCCAGGCGTGAGCCGCTCGGACCGCTGAGGACCTCAAGGTTATCGGCGAGCTGGCCGATAAACTGTCCCACGATACCGCTGAGGCCGGTGCTGCCTGCCATCCGCACCGCCGAGAGCTGGCCCACGTAGTCTGTGGGCAGCGAGAGGGCATCGCAAGGGAACATCACCACCATCACACGTGTGTTCGCCTCGAAAGCCAGGGTGTAGGGCCGGTTTGTGTCATAGATGGCGAGGTCTCCTGGCTGAAGGAGGGCCTCGCGGTTGTCCTGGACCAGGAGCCCGGTGCCCTCCAGCTGGAGGTTGAGTTTGAAGTAGCGTTCGCCGGGTTGGGCAATCAGGGCAGGGGTGCGGTGGACCTCGTGGGAGGTGGCGGTGACTTCGACGATGGACATGCGGTCCAGGACGCGCGATCGCATCTGTCCGCGGAAGCCGTCCACGTCCACTGTCTGGGCTGCCAGCGGCACAAATGACTCGGCCACGAGGTGTTTCCAGTGGTCGAAGGTCATGGCCACGCTCGAGGTGAGGTCCTGGCTGGCGGGACCGGCTGTAGCTGATCGCATAAATGTTCCCTAATGCCGGATGGCCACGAGACGTTGGTTCCCCCGAATACGCTGCTTTTGGAAAGCGACTGTGTCCTGAAACACACTCCAACCAGGTTAGCTCCGATGAAAGCCTTTTTTCAACACGTGGCGAAAAACATCCGCACGCCTCGGTAAGCGCGCTGGCCTCTGACCGCTTAGGGGGCTAGATGGTCAGCAAGGCCAAAAATCCCTCGAGCTGGTCTGTAAGGCCTGGATCGGTCTTGCCGTCCGCGGAAAGTGCCGCCAGGATCTGGGCGCCGAGCAGCATGTTCAGGAGCTGGCTCGCCAGAATTGCGTCGCCGACGGCGGTGGTGATTTCTCCGGCGTCCCGCGCCTCTGCGAGGTATTGCCTGATGACAGCAAGCCATTGGTCCATGGACCGCTGGTGGATGCCGGCTTTCTGCGGATCACCGAGCGCCTTCTGCCAGAAGGGGATCACGATCCGTGCCTCGTTCACCCGCTCCTCATCGAGGGGGAGCACCTCCAGGCAGAACGCGCGCAGGGCGGCGAGGCCTGATTTGTTCGCCACCCCAACGGCCACGCGCCGGTTGGTCCGGTTGAACACATGCCCAAACGCGAATTCCAGAAGGGTTTCCTTGGTAGGGAAGTAGGGCTTAAGTGCGCCGTTGGCAAAGCCGGCTTCGCTGGCGATCTCCCTCATGGTGGCACCTTCCATGCCGTGCCGGGCGATAATGCGCCAGGTTGCATCCACCAGTTCCAGGCGCCGCTCATCATGGTCAACAATCTTTGGCACGATGCCGCTCCCCGGGAAATATTTCAACGAACTCTTGTGATCCATCTTACGTTCGGTTTATTCTACATCTATAGAAAATAAACCCCATCGACCGGCACCGGTCCCGGACAGAGGCTCCCCATGACGCTTGCATCGCTCGATACAACTAACCCCTTCCGTTTGGCCACGGGCTCCGAGATCACCGAGCTCCAGGCCATCCTTCGTTCTGCCGGCCTGCTCGGTGCTGGCAAACGCATCGCCTACCTTGGCCAGGTAGACCCGCCCCGCACCGCGCAGGGCAAAGCGGCGTCTGCAGTCCAGCCGGTGGGGGCCGACCGCCGCTTCCGGGCCTTCATCCATGACATTTCCGGTGGTGTGCCGGTGGACGTGGTGGTCGCCGTTGACCGGGGTGAGGTGGTTTCGGCCGTCGAACTGGACACTTCCGTGACCGGCGAACTTCCCGTGCTGGAAGAGGAGTTCGAACTGGTTGAAGCGCTTTTGGCCACCGACGAACGCTGGCTGGCCGCCCTGAAGGCAAGGAACCTGGAGGTCAGTAAAGTACGGGTGGCGCCGCTGTCCGCGGGTGTCTTTGAATATGACGAGGAAAAGGGACGCCGGATCCTGCGCGGCCTGGCGTTCGTCCAGGATTTTCCGGAGGACAGTGCCTGGGCGCACCCGGTGGACGGTCTCGTTGCCTACGTTGACGTGGTCAACAAGGAAGTCACCCAGGTCATTGATCTCGGAGTCATGCCCATCCCGACTGAGCATGGCAACTACACCGATCCTGAGCTCACCGGGCCCTTGCGCACCACGCAGAAGCCGATCAGTATCACCCAGCCAGAGGGTCCAAGTTTCACCGTTACCGGCGGGAACCATGTGGAATGGGAAAAGTGGAGCGTGGACGTCGGGTTCGACGTCCGCGAAGGCGTGGTGCTGCACAACCTCGCCTTCCAGGACGGTGACCGCAAGCGGCCCATCATCAACCGGGCCTCCATCGCCGAAATGGTGGTTCCGTACGGCGACCCGTCCCCGATCCGGTCCTGGCAGAACTACTTCGACACCGGCGAATACTTGGTGGGGCAGTACGCCAACTCCCTGGAACTCGGCTGCGATTGCCTGGGCGACATCACCTACCTGAGCCCCGTTATTTCCGACGCGTTCGGGAACCCCCGCGAGATCCGAAACGGTATCTGCATGCATGAGGAGGACTGGGGGATCCTGGCCAAGCACAGCGACCTCTGGACAGGCATCAACTACACCCGCCGGAACCGCCGCCTGGTGATCTCCTTCTTCACCACCATCGGCAACTACGACTACGGCTTCTACTGGTACCTCTACCTGGACGGCACCATCGAATTCGAAGCCAAGGCCACCGGAGTCGTCTTCACCAGCGCCTTCCCGGAAGGCGGCTCCGACAACATATCCCAAATCGCCCCCGGCCTTGGCGCCCCCTTCCACCAGCACCTCTTCAGCGCACGGCTGGACATGGCCGTCGACGGTTTCACCAACAGGGTCGAAGAAGAGGACGTGGTCCGCCAGCCCATGGGCGAGGGCAACGAACGCGGCAACGCCTTCTCCCGCAAACGCACCGTGCTCACAAAGGAGTCCGATGGCGTCCGTGAGGCCGACGCCCGCAGCGGAAGAACCTGGATCATCTCCAACCCCGAATCCCGCAACCGGCTCGGCGAGCCAGTAGGCTACAAGCTCCACTCCGAAAACCAGCCCACACTGCTGGCGGACCCTGCATCGTCCATAGCCCGCCGCGCCGCCTTTGCCACCAAGGACTTGTGGGTCACCCGGTACGCGGAGGATGAGCTTTACCCGACCGGCGACTTCGTCAACCAGCACTCCGGCGGTGCCGGCCTGCCCGCCTACGTGGCGCAGGACCGCAACATCGACGGACAGGACATCGTCCTCTGGCACACCTTCGGGCTCACGCACTTCCCGCGCGTGGAGGACTGGCCGATCATGCCCGTAGATACGGTGGGCTTCAAACTCCGCCCCGAAGGCTTCTTTGACCGCAGCCCGGTCCTGGATATCCCTTCTGCTGCAGAATCCGCTAGCTCTTGCCACGACGACGGCGGCTCCGGCAGCCACTGCCACGGCTAGGCAAGTGCCATGCCCCTTGCCCTCGGACGCGTCCGCCCCGGCAGGCCGGTGCTCCATCCCCGGCTATGCGCGGGAGTGGTCGCGGCCTCTAGCGCCGTGCATCTGTGGCTCGCTGTCCAAAACCAACACGGCGCGTGGTTGAGTGCTTTCATGGTGGTCCTCGCTGGCGTCTGCCTGCCGTGCGTCCGACACGTCTGGCGGAACAGCCCTGTGGGCGCGCTTCATCGGATCATGGCCTGCGCGTTGTTCATGGTTTTTGTGCATGGGATGCTGCTGGTAGGCGGCGGAGCCGGTGGCCACGCACACGGGCCGGGCCCTGCCGTCACCGGCATCGCGGAGGACCAGGCTTGGAGCCTGCTCGCCGTCATCGGACTGGAATTGACCACGGCGCTACTCGCAGCCACCCTCGTGGCCCGACTGCGACGTGGCCGACACGCAACGCCTCATGCCCGATCACTCATAAGAGACCATCACGACGAGGACATGGCGCTCCTTGGTGGACATGTGAACTGACCACCTGCAACATCTGGAGTCAGCTGGTCGCGTCGATGCCGCAACTGTGGATGCCGGGATTCGACGGCTGAAACCAGGAGCAGGGACGAAGCGCGGCGTGGGTCTGGATTTCGTGGCGAGCCATGATACTGAGCTGTTGACGCGCCTTGAGGATGGGTGACGGAGTTACTTGAGATTGAGGACACGTGCAGGTCGTTGACCGGTACGGGTTTCCAGGCACCTCTGAGACCGGCCGCGGAGTGTGTTTGGGGCCGCGCGCCCATGAACTTCTGTGGGTGGCGGGTTCAGAACCCTGGCGAGTGGGCACTCTCTTCGCCGGGATGTTGGGGCATTGTGTCTCCTTTTCCGGTTGATGTGGCGGCTGTAGTTGGTCTGTCACTCATTCATGTCTCGCGGTTGCGCTGATGACATGACCTGGACGAGATTTCTTGAGATCCTTTCGCTATTTTCGCTCCATCTTGGAAATGTGGCCGATTGTCTGGCCAAATGCGTTTGGACATCGTCCACACGATGCCCACGCGCGGTGGTTCACCCTGCATTTCCGCCGTTCGTCCGCTTCTGATGACACTCATCTATGTTCTGCGTCGACGATTCTGACATGACCTGCGGGGGAGACTGGGCGCGGAAGCCTGTCGAGGCGGCGGCGAGGGTGCCGTCGAGGGCAGTAGCGCTGGCTGGAGTGGCGAGCGCGCCAGTGGCTGGGAGTTCATAGCTGCCTTGCTCCTTTCGGATTGTGCTCCGCGACCTCGCGCTGTCACCTCTCCATGCCATCCGTCCGCGGTTCCGACATGACCGCGTGACGGGATGTTCCCGAAGCCCGGCGGTGAACGCACGAACTATGGGGCTGTCGGATCGCCACATCTGTCAGTGCGGGGTCGGATGCTGGCTGGCCAAGGCCGGGCATGCAGCCCGCGGGGGCACGGCCGACCGACTCCCAGAACTGCGTCGGATCGAATGGTGTGTGGGACGGGGAGTGATGTCCTTTATCCCGGACGGGCGTGTAACAGCAAGAGGTGTGAGGGGACCGGGGCCTTCTGTTTCAGAGAGGTCCGTGGGAGGCGGTGGACGGTGGCGGGGTCGTCGCAGTCCGGGACGTGGAGAGCACTGACGCCAAGGCGATGAGAGCCAGAACGATCACGGCGCTGCCTATAGCGATAGCCGTCGTATTGATGCCCCAGAACGAAGACAGAACGCCGGCGGCAATGGCCGGAACGCTCGTGGCGAGGTAACTGATGACGTAGACGGTGGCGAGAAGAGCAGCGCGCTCATTGGGGGCGGCTGCGGGCATGATGGTGCGCAAGGCTCCTTGGAACCCGCCACCGAAACCCACTCCAGCAATTGCCGCTCCGACGAACAATAAAGCGGCTTGGTGGCTGAGAACGCCGACCAGGAGAACTCCGACGCCAGCGGCAAGCGCGCCGGCACCGAGGGTGAATAGCTTCAGGGGCGCGGACGAACGGAGCAGCATGACGGCAACGGCTCCGGAAATGGTCAGGGCGAACACGAACCAGCCACCGACCATGGGGGAATTGGATCCCGTTTCAGCCCGCACCAGGGTCGGTCCCAAGGACAGGACGAAACCGCCAATAGCCCATATCGCCACGAGCATTGGCGCGGCGGCAAGCAATGGACCACGGGCCGCGCCGGGGACCGTCATCCGTACAGCAAGCGACTTCCATGCCCCCGGGCTTCTGCGGGCGGTCTCGGGGAGCCAAGAAGCCACTACGAGCAACACCGCGAAGAGTGCCGCAAGAATGATGAAGACTTCAACCGTGGGAAAAGCTACGACCGTCGTGAGAGCCGCCGATCCCAATGCACCCACCGCCATACCGATGATCGGGGACACGCTATTGATGAGCGGAGCCTTTGCAGGGGCCAGGTCCGTCAGCCCCGCGGCCAATGCGGCCGTGGCGGCACCCGTGGCCAGCCCCTGGATGGCTCGCGCCGAAATCAGCTCAGCAGCGTTATCCGCAAAAATGAACAGGATCATCGCTGCGAATTGAACGGCCAGGGCACCAATGATCACAGTGCGTCGGCCTACGTGATCGGAAAGAGCGCCGACTACCAGGAGGGCCAGGAGCAATGCGATCGAGTAAGCAGCGAAGATGACCGTTATTAACAGCGCGGAGAGATGCAGGGATGACTGGTAAATCGCATAGAGGGGAGTGGGCGCGCTGGACGCAGCCAGGAACGCGATGGAGATAGCCGCCTGCAACGCAAAAGCGGCACGGCCGCTCATCCGGGGCGGGCGTGAGGCCCGCATTGGTGGGGCTAAAACGGTGTTGGACATCGATCCTACTCTTGTAAAGCAAATAATTGGCTTTAAGCAGCGTAGATCTCTGCCGGACTTAAAGCAATATTTCTGCTTTAGACTGTTCCCATGACACCCCTCGATGGATCCCGCCCCGGCGGTCGTAGTGCCCGCATCCAACAAGCCGTGCATGATTCCACCAGAGAACTGCTGCTGAGGACAGAGCGGGATGTCCTCAGCATTCCGGCCATAGCGGCTCACGCGGGCGTAAACCCGAGCACCGTCTACAGGCGCTGGGGCGACCTCGCCGCCCTGCTGTCCGATGTCGCGGCCGACCGCTTCCGCGAAACGGATCCTCCGGTTGAGACCGGTTCTTTGGCCGGAGATCTGTCCCTGTGGGCAGAACATTTTCTCGAAGAGATGGGTTCGGGCCCTGGCAGGTCATATGTGGCGGACGTACTGGCGGGCGATGCCAGCGGTGACAACACTGGCGTTTGCGCGAGGTATGCCGCGGACGCCGTAGTCCAGATCTTGGCTCGATTTTCGAGCGAGACGACCCCGGCGGTTGACGAAATTCTCGACCATGTTGCCGCGCCTATCTTGTACCGCATCCTATTCACGAGGCAACGACCGGAAGCTGGGTACGGGAGCCAGCTAGTGGCAAGGCTACTGGGCGGCACCCAAAGTTACGACCTCGAGGCCTAGTGTCCTGCGCCTGAAATTCGGTTCGTAAGTGTGATTTGGGGTATGGCGAGTGTTGGGTGGCCGATGGCTCCGTTGGAAGTTGTCGGATGAAGAGCGGGAAACGCTGTCCCGGTGGGCACGGTGGGCGCGGAGGGCCAAGCCGGCCCAGGCGCTGGCCACGCGTTCGAAGATCGTGCTGGGCAATCCCGACGGTCTGAGTAACGTGGACGTGGGCTTCCGGGGCGGGGTCGAACCCCATAGTGTGGCTAAGTGGCGGCGCCGTTCTCTGGAGGGCCGGCTGGACGGGTTGGTTGATGATTCCTGACCCGGCCGTCCTGCGAGCATCGCCAGTGATCAGGTTGAGGATGTCGTGGTTGTAACGCTGGAATCGACGCCGAAGAACGCCACGCACTGGTCAGGTGCGAAGGTGGCCGAGCGGTCAGGGCTCTCAAAGTCGACTTTGGAGAGCCTGATCCCGGTGGGCCAGAATCCCATCGTTGTCCCCGCGTTCTGACGGGACCTACTGGGCTTGGAATTGGCGGCTCATTCCTCGGGAAGAACGGCGAAAGCCTTCTTCGTGTCGCGGTACCAACCCATACCCTTGATCGGATTCTTCCAGCGACCCTTCATCGCGTCACGGGCCTCTAGATGAGCTGAATCACCGGCCTGGACGGCTTCCTTGAGGTGCTTGTCCTGTGCGTTGATGATCTCGTCCGCTGAGTTGCCCCGGAACGTGAGCTCGCAGGGGCCACCGAGTTGCTTGCAGGTCATGCTTTTCATGGCTGTTTCCTCTTTAATCATGCATCGAATTGTGGAACCTTTATGCGGCGAACCTTCGTGCCGTGCAAGCTTAACCTTTCGGCCGGGGTCCCGGCATGACCTCTTCAAACCGCGTACGGCGTGCGGCCCGGATTCGGCGGCCGTCCGGCATAGTCGGCTGAAGGAGTAGCCGAATGTACCGTCGTCGCGGGCATCCACGTCCGCTGGCGCGTCGGTTTTGGTGCGCACCTAACCGCGGGCACGGACGACGGCGGATCCGCCTCCCGCAAACCCAGTGCCTATTGCCTATTGCCTATTGCCTATTGCCGCGATGGTGCCGGCTATTTCGTGCCCCAAAATTCCCACGCTGGGGCGACACACGATGCCGGAGCAATGCATTACATCCTGTCGGCAGACACTGGAAGCCGTTACTTTGACCAGGACCTGACCGGGGCCTGGAATTGGCGTTGGGACGCTCTCCAGATTCGGGCGTCACTGGGTCTGGCGATGCGGAGCCGATAGGCTGCATCGTTTTTTGAGATCATTGGGACGCTCATTCGGGGAAGACTAGGCGGTGGCGTTCGCGGATCGCGGTCATGTCTTCCTGTGAAATGACGGATGCGCCGGGAAAAACCGCGTATCCAATGTTGTCGGTCACGAGTGCTCCTGGATCTATTCATCGCAACAGGTAAGCGACTGGGGGCCGCAGGAACGCGGCCGCTGCCCAGAATGTCTTGCCTCCGCTTATCCGGTGAACGGTTGTACAAAGCATAGAACTTGCGAGTGCAAATTCGTTGTGGAGTGCTTACCGGAGCTTTCTCCTAGGCTAGGGAATTGGCCGAAGACTTCAAAGAGCTTGCGCCGCCACCTGAAAGAACCCGCGCACGAACAGGGAATTGACCAGGGCCAAGCGGGCGGCTCAACTCCTGTTGAGTTGCGGCGTCCGATTGTTTGTGTGGCCGATACTGTTGGACAGTGAACAGTATGAAGGCATTCAGCTCCGGCCAAGAGGCTGCCAATGATCATCGTGTTCTGGTCTTCGGGCGACTTCTGGGCGCGGCGAACCGGCTGGAATTTCTTCTTGGCCGCGACCTGGAGCAAGAGTTCGGCATTAGCCATTCGATCTTTGAGCTGCTTCTCCTGGCAGGGCGGGCGGGCGGCAAGGGAATCCCGGTCCGTGACATCGCCCAGGCGCGGGTGTTGACGTCGGGCGGGGCCACGCGGTTGGTGCAGCGCGCGTCAGCACTGGGCCTGATTGAACGGGAGAACTCCGTTTCCGATGCCCGTGTCCAGCTCATCCGCCTCTCGGCGCATGGCGAAGGCGTGCTCCTCAGGGCCAGTAGCCGCCACGTGCAGAATATCGAACGGTACCTGCTTGACCTGCTCTCACCCACGGAAGCGGAGGTGTTCTCGGAGGCCGTCAAACGGATCAGCAAGAATGCCGCGCAGGAACTGCCAATAATGCCGTGAACGAATTGGGCAGAACCATTCGAAATAGCTGACGAGTCAGCTATTGTTGGGCTGAGTGAGCGAGTCGCCTGGATGCAATCGCGCCACTGACGGCAGGCACAATCGAAGTCGATGGGTACCGCTTTGAGCTTTGCGGCGGCTCTGACCTGCTGCCTGACAGGCACTACCTCTTCAATGCGGATCAGAATGCAGTCATCGGCGGAGTCCTGGTCTTCAAGGAAAAACACGTCTGGACCGCAGACACCCCACCCCCGAACAGCGCTCGGCATGGATTGAACTCCTAGACCAGATGCGGGCCCGGAGCCCAGAGCTGGTGGTCGCGGGACACCGGCTGCCCGGAATGCCCAACGATTCCACGGGCATCGACTACACGCGGTCCTACCTCCAGGAATTCGAACGGATACTCGCCCGCTCAGCCGATGCCGCGGCCGTCACTGCCGCCCTCACCGCGCTATCCCAACTCCGGGATGCTGATCGCCGCGCACATCGGACCCAAGGTCGCCAAGGGGGAAATGACATGGGGTTGAACGAAACAACCGACCCCTGCCCCTCAGCTGCACCCCGCGACGTCGCCCGCCGGCAGTATCTGGCATCAGCGGCCGGTGATCTCGACGCGCTGCGCGCCACGATGGCACCTGATGTTGAGTGGACTGAATTGGCCGGGTTCCCTCTCGCGGGGACCGGCACCGGGCAACCGGGAACCCGATTAACGTCCGGGTGGCCCACCATTTCATCGTCCGAGGCGGACTCATCGTACGCTTCGAACAATTCGTCGACACCGCAAAGGTTGCCGAAGCAAGCCAGCCCGCGGACGCCTGAAAGCGACGTCCTGCGGCCGGGACTGCGGAATTAACGGTGTATCTGGCCCGACACCGCGGGCCTGGCCTTGACCGGTCCTGCTGTGGGCTGATGTCGTTTTCGTAGTCGTTCATAGTGAGGCACGTCTGGGGCCATCGCACCGGGACGGTGCTGGGGGAGTGGTTGCCCTTAGCCCGTCGCTACCTAATGAACGCGCTCAGGTCCGCCAACAATGAGCGCGAGCACGAGCCTTGGTACGAGGCAGGCCCTGAATTTGGCGAACCCTGTGCTTCGATTGCTCGGACGTGTCCTGCGAATGCGTCTCAGGAGTAGGGTTGCCCTAGTCGACGAAGGGGTCAACATGAGCTACAAATATCGAACCGTCCGCGTTCGCGGTACCGGGCTGGTTGGAACAATCGCCCGGAAGCATGGAAGCGGACCTGACATCTACGAAACGTCCAAGGACCCGAGCACATCTGTGGTTCCGGTGTTCTTCGAGGCAACTGGCGAGGTCCGTTTTTTCGACAGGTCAATGCTTGAGGACGTCGTGGCACCTGTCAGTTAGCTGTGAAAGTAAAGCATTGGTCATGGGTGTTGAAGCCTATCCGCAGTTGGCAATGAAGCCAGAGCCGGTTGCTGATCGACAGCAACAACTCACGGCGTGGGCTCACGTGCTCTCCATTAGCGCCCATAGCCATGATTTCAGGCGCTTGCGCTTCGTTATCATTCTCTGGGTACAGGCGTCGGATGGCAGCCAGGACCTTCGTCGGGTGGTTGCCCCCGGCGAGGAGTAGTATGCCGCACCTAGTCATGGCGAGTTCGGTTCATGACTGTGCCCGTGGTCTGATCCACCGCGTAGGCCAGGGCAGCACCGCCGGCGTAGGCCAACAAATCCGCGGTGCCAAACGTGGTTCCGAGGACCAGCCGAAGGGGCGGCCAGGATTCTGCGAGTTCCGCAGGCAGTCCAGTGAGCTGGAACAGTTCGATCATCGCGCACACTGTAACGGCTGCGGCGGCAACAAGGGTCTTGGACTTCGAGGGAATCAGGATGGCCACGAGAATATAGATCAGGACTGCGTACAGGCCATCACCGGCAGGGCCTGTCCACGCCGCATCACTTAGCGTGCGAATGCTCAACCCGAGCACAATGCTTAAGACACCGGCGATGCACAGCAAGGCCCGTCTGATTACTGAACGCCCCGGTTCGATTGCACAGCTCACTGCCCCAAGCCTCCACTGTCGAAGCTCATTTCCCTCCCGGATGCGGACCAACGAGAATCTTCGCATTCAGCCTAGCTCAGCGCTCCGACGACGGCGGGCCCCGCCCCCCGCATTGCTACAGTGAGCCCATGAGCATGGCTAGCGGTGAACAAAACCCGCCGGACGCCAAGGCAGGTTCCCTGCCGGACGGCCCAGCCGGCGTCGGTCCGGATGGTGTTGCGCCAGCAAATAGGACGGTCCGGAATCCTGCTTCCCGGCCCTCTATCGCGCCGGCCATCCCGCTGCCTCAGCGCCTGCCCGCCTGGCTTATCCGGAATCCGCTGCACGCAGGCTGGGCGTGGACGGGTTTCTGGGCGTTGCTGATCATCGCAGACGAATTCGTGGACCTGGCCGGCTGGACCTGGTATGTGCTCGTGGGAATGGCTGCCCTGCCCACACTGGCCTGCACTGTGGCCGTGCTCCATGCGACCCCGCGCCGGTACCTCAAGCCCCAGAAGGAATCGGTGCTCGCGCACTTCTTTGTCCGGTTCCTCGCGTTGACGGCCGCGTTTATGGTGTGGGGCCTCTCCGTGGTGGCCAGTGCCTCGATTTCCACAACTGTGCAGGCACTGGCCGGGAACTCGGAGCGTGCCGTGACGTCGTTGGGGTTCAACCTGCTCCTGGCGGCGGTCCCCCTGGTCGTCTCGGTGTTGTGGATGGCGCTTATTGTGCGCTGTGCGTGGTTCCTGCGCCGTCTCCGCGGCTGGCGCCAGAACCCGCAAGATTCGCGGCTGCCCAAGAAATTCCTGCGGCATTCGCCCCAACTCCGGCGAGTTGTGGTGGGTCTCGCCCACCCCGGCCTGCTTCTGGTGGCTGGGCTTGGCACGTCGGTTCTGGCACTCTTCCTCGGCGCCGTGGAACTCACGCTCAACGTGATTGCCTGAGGAGTCCGGTGACCGTATCGTCGGGTCTTCGCGGGGCCAGCGGTTGTAGCCAGCACTCCTAACAGGATGGTTGCCCTCCCGGCCGGTCCGATCAGCCTTACGATGACTGCGCGGCTGGCGCCTGACGCGCAGCAGCTGATCGTCGATCATAGACCCGCTGCACAGGGTCTGTGAGCAGAATAATCGACAGCGCGTAGAAGTTGATGGCGGGCACGAGTACTCCCACGCACCGGCAGCCTCACCGGAGTCTGTCGTGGTGACTACTTAGGACAATGACAACCGCTTCACAACGGGTTCTCGATTCGAAACCATCCCAGAATGATTTCAGGGAACTGAGCACTGTAATGCCGTAAAGCCCTGAGGACATTTTCCTTTGATGGCGCCTATCGCACCGATAAGGGATAGTGCGTAGGCAGATAGACCACGGTCTTTTCTGAACGGCGAATTGCTAATTTCTTGAGAATACGCGAAGAAATGAACTTCTTTCCATGATTTTCTCTGGAAAGCCCCTTGGAAGTACTGAAAAGTAGTGACCAAGGATAGATTTACCGCATCGGGACAGTCGGCCGGAACTGCAGCGACGCAGTACCGGCAACGTGTGGTGGCCTGACTGTGGTTCTGGTGATGTCCCGTTAGGTAGCGCCGTATGCGGAGTCTCGGTGCTGAGAATTACTGCACTCGTGTCAGCGCCAGATATCGCAGGGCCGCGAGACTGGACCTCCGGGACCGCGGCCCTGTAGCCCGAGATGCTCGACGGTCGATGTCTGCAGCTCCCTGGGGATAGAACACAGTCCTTACGCCCGGGCGGCGGATTCCCCGTCCCGGGCATATTCATGATGAAAGAGAGCAACAAATGACGCGTATTGGGATCGTGGCCGAGTTAGGCCGAGAGACGAGGGTGGCGGCGACGCCTGTCACCGTCAAACAGTTGTTGGATTTGGGCTACGACGTTGTGGTCGAGAAGGGTGCGGGGGAGTCTGCTTCCTTCAGGGACGAAGACTACGCTGAGGCCGGTGCTCTGATCGTGGGTGCCGATGAGGCGTGGGGGTCCGAGGTGGTGCTGCGGATCAATCCGCCCACCGAGGAGGAGATCGGCCGTTTGGCCGACGGCGCAACGCTGATCGGGTCGTTGAGCCCGGGCCTGCGCCCGGATTTGGTGGAGGCTTTGGCGGCGCGGCCGATCACGGCGTTGGCGTTGGATGCGGTGCCGCGGATTTCGCGGGCGCAGTCGATGGATGTGCTCAGTTCGATGGCGAACATTGCCGGGTACCGGGCTGTCATTGAGGCCGCGCACGAGTTCGGCCGGTTTTTCACGGGGCAGGTGACCGCTGCGGGCAAGGTCCCGCCGGCGAAGGTCCTGGTCGCCGGCGCCGGCGTCGCCGGGTTGGCGGCGATCGGTGCCGCGTCCAGCCTCGGCGCAATCGTGCGTGCAACGGATCCCCGGCCGGAGGTCGCTGACCAGGTGAAGTCCATCGGCGGGACCTACCTCAAAGTCGAGGTCGCCGAGGAGATGAAGTCCTCCGACGGGTACGCCAAAGCCACGAGTGAGGCCTACAACGCCCGCGCGGCCGAGATCTACACCGAGCAAGCAGCCGATGTCGACATCATCATCACCACCGCGCTGATCCCCGGGCGTCCGGCACCGAAGCTGCTCACCGCCGAAGACGTGGCCGGCATGAAGTCCGGCAGCGTGATCGTTGACATGGCCGCCGGGCAGGGCGGGAATGTCGAAGGCTCGGTCGCCGGGGAACGCATAGTCACCGACAACGGCGTCGTCATCCTGGGTTACACGGATCTGCCGGCCCGGTTGCCGGCGCAGGCGTCCCAGCTGTACGGCACGAACATGCTGAACCTCCTCAAGCTCCTCACCAAAGACAAGGACGGACAGCTCAGGATCGATTTCGATGACGTCGTGCAGCGGTCGGTGACGGTGGTGCGGGACGGGGAGAAGACCTGGCCGCCGCCCCCGGTCCAGGTCTCCGCCGCACCCGCGGCCATGACCCAAACCACGGCCGCCGAGAGCACTGCGCCGAAGAAGAAGCAGGGCCTGAGCCCTGCCGGTAAGGCCGGGCTCTTCGCCGCGGGTATCGCTGTGCTGTTTGGGATCAACGCGGTGGCTCCGGCGCCGTTGCCGCAGCACTTCACGGTGCTGATGCTCTCGATCGTGGTCGGGTTCTATGTCATCGGCAAGGTCCACCACGCCCTGCACACCCCGCTGATGTCCGTCACCAACGCGATCTCCGGAATCATCGTCGTCGGTGCCCTGCTGCAGGTCACCTCCGACAACATCGTGATGCAGGTCCTCGCCGCCGTCGCGGTCCTGCTGGCCAGCATCAACATCTTCGGCGGCTTCGCCGTCACCCGTCGGATGCTCGCGATGTTCTCGGCCGGGAAGGCACGTTCATGAGCGCCATTACCGAAGCAACAGCCCGAATCGTCTCAAGGAGCCTTACCGTGTCTGACACCGTCTCCGGTCCGTTGACCGCAGAGTCCATCGCGGGGGCGGCCTACATCGTCGCGGCGCTGCTGTTCATCCTCAGCCTCGCCGGGCTGAGCAAACACGAAAAGGCCCGGTCCGGGGTCATCTACGGCATCACCGGGATGATAATCGCCCTCGCCGCGACGATCTGGCTGACAATTCAGGGCGCCTGGGGCACCGGCCACGCCCTCACGGGCCTGGGACTGCTTGTGGCGGCGGTTCTGGTCGGCGGGGCGATCGGGCTCTGGCGCGCCCGGGTGGTGGAAATGACCGGGATGCCCGAGCTGATTGCGCTGCTGCACAGCTTCGTCGGCTTCGCCGCCGTCCTCGTGGGCTGGAACGGCCACCTCGAAGCCCCGGACCTATCTCCGGATCTGACAGCCATCCACCATGCCGAGGTCTTCATCGGGGTTTTCATCGGCGCGGTGACTTTCACCGGTTCGATCGTGGCGTTCCTGAAGCTCTCGGCCCGGATGAAGTCCACGCCCTTGATGCTGCCAGGCAAAAACGCGATCAACCTCGGCGCCCTGGCCGCGTTCGTCGCGCTGACCGTCTGGTACGTCAACGACTCCCAACTCTGGCTCCTCATCCTCGTCACCGCCCTGGCCCTGGGCCTGGGCTGGCACCTGGTCGCCTCCATCGGCGGCGGCGACATGCCCGTCGTCGTGTCCATGCTCAACAGCTACTCCGGCTGGGCCGCCGCCGCGGCCGGGTTCCTGCTGAACAACGACCTGCTCATCATCACCGGCGCCCTCGTCGGGTCCTCGGGCGCGTACCTGTCCTACATCATGTGCAAGGCCATGAACCGGTCCTTCATCTCCGTGATCGCCGGCGGCTTCGGCATCGCCGCCCCAGCAAGCAAGGGGGACGCCGAGTACGGCGAACACCGCGAAATCACCGCCCAGGCCACCGCCGAAATGCTGACCAACGCCTCGTCCGTGGTCATCACGCCTGGCTACGGCATGGCTGTGGCCCAGGCCCAATACCCCGTCGCGGAACTCGCGCACCAGCTGCGCGAACGCGGCGTGAACGTCCGGTTCGGCATCCACCCCGTCGCAGGGCGCCTGCCAGGACACATGAACGTACTCCTCGCCGAAGCCAAAGTCCCGTACGACATCGTCCTTGAAATGGACGAAATCAACGACGACCTCGGCGACACCTCCGTGGTCCTCGTCATCGGGGCCAACGACACCGTCAACCCCTCCGCCGCCGAAGACCCGGGAAGCCCCATCGCCGGCATGCCCGTCCTTCGCGTCTGGGAAGCCGAGAACGTCATCGTGTTCAAACGCTCCATGGCCGCCGGCTACGCCGGAGTCCAAAACCCCCTCTTCTACCGCGACAACTCCCAAATGCTCTTCGGCGACGCCAAAGCCCGCGTAGAAGACATCCTCAAAGCGTTCTAGAAGGAGACCCCTCCTTGCAGGTCCCGTTAGCTAGGCCGTAATGCTCCACCCTGCTATCAGCGACATCGACACGCACCCGGCCCCTGACCAACATAATGAGAGGAATGCACCATGCGCAGACGGCGAGTTCCCTTCGATAACGCCGCCCGGAGGGGTTTCAGATCGAGCTCCCTGGACCGGACTTCCTGCCCAGAAGAAGCGCCTTCACCGCGGCACGTCGTCGACATCGACGAACTGGCTGCATCACCGTGGATCGGTCTGCACCAAAGATATGAGTTCTTGCTTCACCATAGGCACGAATTGCTTGAAGAGTCCGTGGAGTAGATAGCCCGGGGACGCCGTCGGCAGTTGATTGGACTTCCTATGCAACTGCATTCCCGAGTACCAGCTGACTTAGATACCAGCTCGGGTTCGCCGCCCGGCCGGTTCAGCCCTGTCGCTGCCGGCGGCCACGCCACGGCGTGAGGCGCGGCCACCACCCCGGGACGTTGCGCCGGTAGTTGAGGTACTGCTCGCCGTAGGTGCTGGTAAGGGTTGGTTCCTCATAACCCTTCACGAACGCGAGGACCGCGGCGAGAGTGATCGCGGCGTAGAGCACGAGCCACCAGCTGCTGAACAGCAGCGCTTGGCCGAGGATGATGGTGAGCACCGAGAGATACATCGGATTGCGCACGAACCGGTAGGCCCCCGTCACAACGAGAGCCTGGGTCGGAGCGATTGGAGCGGGCGTTCCGCGGTGCAGGGCGAACAGCGTGAAGGCGTGCAGGAGGAACGCCACCCCAAGAGCGATGGCCGTCCAGGCGATTGGCTCGACGACCCAAGCCGTGCCGCCCCACTCATACCACCGCCAGCCGGAGATCAGCCACGGGATGAGGCCCGCGACGACGCCGGGCGCAAGGAAAAGGAAGACGATCGTCCCGATCCACGCGCGTGCGGGCGAAGCTGCCTTGGCCATGTGCGTCAGGCTAGCGCTCTTCTACCGACCGCGCGAGGTCGTAGCGATGCGAACGGATTTCTGATGGCGGTATTTGAACGCCGTCCAGGGATCTGTCGTCCGGTTGTTGCGGGCCAGGGGAGGAGGACGGGCAGTGGGCGGAGCGTGTCGTCACGTTATCGTGGTCCCATACATCTAATCAGGAGGGCGCATGCCGTACGTTGTGGACTTCAAGAACGTTTCCATTGTTGGACTGGAATCGTCTCCGGTCGCCGATGCCCTCGCCGGGTTACGCGCCAACGAAGGGCGCTACTACCGCAATAAGTACGACCACGTCTTCACTGTCAGTCCTGCAGGCGAGGTTCCGGAGGTGGTCGACCGCGTGAGCCGCATTCTCAAGGACGAGCGCGACATTGTGATCGGCTCCCGCCCGCTCGAAGCATCCACCTTCGACGTCAACGGGTTGCGGATGGATTACGTGTTCTACGAGTCGGGGCTGTCGATTAACGTCATGTACAGCATCGAGGACGGCGGGAAACGAGCGGTCGGATTCAAACTGGCCGAAGGCATGGAGATTCCGGAGGAACTGGCATCACGTTTCAAGTTTGCCCGGCAGAAATCAAAGCTGGCCGGCGTTATCCGCGGTTCCTACTTCGTCATTAAGGGCGAGTACTGATCAGCTGACCTCCGCGCCCGGTGGAGAGCGGATGCTTGCCCGGGATGTTTAGGGCAGACTGGTGGCGTGAGCCGAATCCGATGGGTGCTGCACGTCGATCTCGATCAGTTCATCGCGGCCGTCGAAGTGCTCCGGCGGCCGGAGCTTGCGGGCCTGCCGATCATTGTGGGCGGTCGGGGCGACCCCACGGAACGGGCTGTGGTCTCGACCGCATCCTACGAAGCCAGGGCGTACGGTGTGGGATCCGGAATGCCTTTACGCGTTGCCGCCCGGAAGGTGCCCGACGCTGTGATCCTGCCTGTCGATCAGGAGGCTTATCTCGCGGCGTCCGAGACGGTGATGGCTACCCTGCACGCGCAGCCCGGCGCCACGGTGCAGGTGCTGGGTTGGGATGAAGCCTTTGTAGGCATTGAGACGGAGGATCCGGAGGCCTACGCCCGGGAGGTGCAGGCCGCTGTCCTGGAGCGAACGCGGCTGCATTGCAGCGTGGGCATCGGGGACACGTTGGTACGGGCCAAGGTCGCCACCGGTTTCGGCAAGCCGGCCGGCGTCTTCCGTCTTACTGCCGGGAACTGGCTCGAGGTTATGGGCGGTCGGCCCACCAAGGAGCTGTGGGGCGTCGGAACCAAAGTGGCGGGCCGGCTGGCCAAGCTCGGCATCAACAGCGTTGCCCAGCTCGCCGCGTCCGACCCCCAGGACCTGGTCCCGGAGTTCGGCCCCAGGATGGGTCCTTGGTATGCCGAGCTCGGACGCGGGGACGGCGCCAGCGTTGTGGACGACACTCCGTGGGTGGCCCGCGGGCATAGCCGGGAGACCACCTTCCAGCGGGACCTGACCGAACCCGCCCAGGTGGACGACGCCGTGAAGGAGCTGACAGCGCGTGTCCTTGAAGATGTTGTGGCCGAAGGGCGGCCCGTCGTGGGGCTGACCCTGAAGGTCCGGTACGCACCGTTCGTCACGAGGACCCACGCGAGGAAGATTCCCGAGACATTCGATCGGAACGAAATCCTCGCGCGGGCCTTGGACCTCGCAGCCGGAATCGAAGCGGGCCGTCCGATCCGGCTTCTGGGTCTTCGGGCCGAAATGGCAATGCCCGACGATGCCCGAAAGGGACATACGCCTACGCGCGGCGGTTGGTGACGGCGTCGCTCCCGCGCCACTCATGGTGCGAGCACTCCGTGGCGGGAGCATTCGGCGGTCCAGCCCAGCGGCGTCACCTGGACTTTCATCCGCCGACGGCAGGCGGCGCAGTACCGCGGCGGCTCCATTGCGAGCCGTTCGCCGCAACGGAGATGAACGTCCGACGGCGGCGCCGCACCGCCGTCGGACGGCTCACCGCAGTGCCCGCAGAACTCAGCCGGGGTTGGGCCTGCGGCATCGCCGGTGGTTGGGAGGCAGGGGAGCGTAACCCGGTTCATAGTGTCTTCTGGAGTTCCTTGATGGGCATGTTCAGCTCGACCAAGAGGTTCAGGTCGGCGTCGGCGGGTCGGCCGAGTGTGGTTAAGTAGTTGCCGACGATGACGGCGTTGATGCCGCCCATAAGGCCTTGGCGGGTGCCGAGGTCGCCGAGGGTGAGCTCCCGTCCGCCGGCGTAGCGGAGCACGGTGCGGGGCATCGCCAGCCGGAACGCGGCGATGGCGCGGAGGGCGTCCTTGCCGTCCATGATGCCTTGGTTTTCCAGCGGGGTTCCGGGGCGGGGGTTGAGGAAGTTCAGCGGGACTTCGTGAGGTTCCAGGGCCGCGAGCTGGGCTGCGAGTTCCGCGCGTTGTTCCAAGCTTTCGCCCATGCCGATCAGGGCACCGCAGCAGAGTTCCATACCGGCGGCCTTGACCATGTTGCAGGTGTCCAGGCGCTCCTCGTAGCTGTGCGTGGTGACGACCTCGGGGAAGTAGCTGCGCGCGGTTTCGAGGTTGTGGTTGTAACGGTGGACGCCCCATTCGGCGAGCTGGTCCACCTGGCGCTGGGTCAGCATGCCCAGCGAGCAGGCGATGTTGATGTCCACTGCTTCGTTGATCCGGTCGATGGCGAACTTGATCTGGTTCATAAGCTTGATGTCCGGGCCGCGGACGGCGGCGACGATGCAGAATTCGGTGGCCCCGGTTGCCGCGGTTTCCCTTGCGGCTTTGACGAGTTCGGGGATGTCGAGCCAGACGCCGCGGACGGGGGAGTCGAACAGGCCGGACTGGCTGCAGAAATGGCAGTCTTCGGGGCAGCCGCCGGTCTTGATGGAAATGATGCCTTCCACCTCCACGTCCTCACCGCAGTGCCGCAGCCGCACCTCGTGGGCGAGTTGCAGGGCGGCGGGCAGATCCCGGTCCGGCAGCCTGAGGATTTCTACGAGTTGGCTTTCGGAGAGTCCGATTCCCTGCTCCAGGACCTGTGTCCTTGCCGTTTCGAGGATAGTGCCGGGGTTGGCCTGGGGGTCTGGCTGCATCGTCTTCAATAGTCCTTTTTGGGGGGCATAGCTGCGGATATTGCCTCGGAACAAACGCTAATTCCCAGGTGGAGGCCAGATTTTGTGGGGTTCCGACAACGTGACGGAGCTGATATTGGACGGACCGGTTGATACCCAGGTGGCTCTCGTGGAGCCCCGGACATTACGGCCCGCAAGGCCGCCAAAAGACTCGATGTGTCAGGGGTGCTCCACCCAGCAGGCCAGGATGGTCGTGGAGAGCTGGTAGGCCAGGGCGTTCCGGCTGATGCTCTCCGGGCCGAGAGTGTCCGGCAAATCCGAGGCATCGACGTGCAGGACAAAGCTGTCCTTCTGGAATACGGCCGAGCCATCGGCGGTCTCATAGGCCGGGAAGCCCAGGTTCGCCAGGCCTTCGATGGGGGTTGCGTCCTTTGCGAGGGCCTGCATAGCGTCAAAATATTTCCGCGCCGATGCGGGGTCCGCGGCTTCCTGGACAGAAATTTCCAGCGCTCCTTCCTGCAGGTGGTAGGTGCAGGTGAAGGTGCTGTCCACCCAGCCGTTGACGGTGTGCGGATCCGACTCCAGGTCAAGAATCGAGCTGAGCCTGTCCATCGGCTGGTCCCCGCACACCATCAGGGCGGCGTATCTGGGTCCGGCCGGGGTTGCACCGGGCGATGCCTTCGCGCCGCCATGGTGCCCGCTGGCATGGCCGCCGGAGGGTCCTGCGCTCGGCGTGCTGCCGGGCGAGGCCGGCGCGGAAACGTCCGACGGCGGGGCGGACGCCGCGTCCACCGATCCCGCCGCCGCGGCGCAGCCGGAGAGCAGCAGGGAGGCGATGGCCAAGGCGGCCAGAGCGTGGTTTCGGTGTGTCATGTTGTCCGTCCTTGCCTGTTCCCCGGAGGAGCGGGTGTTCCGCGGTCAGGCTTTGAATTTGGCGTAGATGACGTAGTTGTCGTCGAAGAGCCCGGTGGCGGGGTCGTAGCCGTCGCAGGTGATGATCCGGAGCTCGGCTCCCGGGGTGTTGCCGTAGACCTCGAGGGTGGGAAACTCGTTCTTGCTGTACAGGGCACCGCGTTCAACGGTGAATACCGCTGTACTGCCGTCGGTCCGGGACACGCTGATCTCGGTGCCGGGCGTGAGTTTACGGAGATCCGCGAAGACGCCCTTGGCGCCGCCGAGTGCATTTACGTGGCCCAGCATCACGGCGGGGCCGCGTTCCCCGGGGGTGGGAGAGCCGTTGTACCAGCTGGCTGGTGAGCCGCTGCCGGTGTCCTGCGGGACCTCCAGGGAGCCGTTCTCCCGCAGGCCCAGGTGGAGCAGATCGGTCCTGACACCGATCGCGGGAATGCTCAGGGTGACCGGAACTGAAGCGCCCAACACCGGAAGCTGTTGGGCGGCCGCCGCCGGGGCAGCTGGTGACGGCGCGGCGGGTGGGGACGGGGCCGACGGCGGGCTGGCTGCCATCGAAGGTGAGGCAGCGGCGGAAGGCATGGCGCCGGCATCGGGAGTTCCCGATGTTCCGGCGGCGCAGCCGGCCAGGGCCAGCAGGAGCAGAACCCCGGCAGCCGCGGAGGCAGTGAGGCCCCCGCGGCGGCCGGGGTTCTTGGTTGTCACAGTATTGATCCGGTCAGCCTGGGCTTAGGCCGCTGCGTTGGCGTTGCGGCGGCGGACTGCAAAGGCTCCGCCGGCGAGGGCGACGAGGACCAGGCCACCGCCCAGCGCGAGGGCTCCGGCGTCGTTACCTGTTTCCTGGGTGACGCCGGTGTCAGCGCCGCCCACCGGCATGTCCATGCCGGCCGCCAGCGTCCCGCACAGTGCGGGGGAAGTCGCCGCGAGCGGCAGGGTGGGGGCAAGATCGCTCTTCGCGGCCTGGCCTGCGGCGCTGAGGGTGGTGGGGTCGAGGCCGTGAACCACAACAACAGCGGTACCGGCGGCCAGAGCGGCCTTGGTCTCTGCGTTCAGCTCGAACGTGCGGTCAACGGTGTAAGCGGCGCCCTGGCCGCCGACCTTGAGGTCAAGACCTGCTGCCGGGCTGGTATCGCCGCTGGTGGACAGCGTGGTGACAATTGCGCCGTAGGACGGGGCGCCTTCGGTGGTGGAGATTACCGCGTCTCCGTCCTTGTCGGCCGAAGGTGCCGGGCAGGTGCCCTGGGCTCCGCCGTGGATGTGCTGGACGTGGGGGTACGGCGCGTCCATAAACGTGGCGGGCATGCCCGAAACCTTGAGGACAACATGTGCCTCGTTGCCCGTGACGTCAAGAGTGATGGTGCCGGAGCCGGCGCTGCCGTTGATCTGGCCAAGCGTGGACTGGTAGTGGTCAGTGCCGTTATGGGCCATCGCGGGAGAACCGGAGAGGGCAAGGGCGGCCAAAGCAAGGGTGGGGACTGCCATAAAGCGAAGTGTCTTATTCATTGAAAAGATCTCCTCATACACACGCATGTGATGTTGGTGCCCCGGAACGGGGATACCTGTACTTCGGACCTGCCACCGGTGCAGATGGGTGGGGATGTGGTGCGAAACACGAAAGTGCCGGTTGGTCCGCCCCGGCCAAGAAGGGCCACGGCCGGGTGCTCCGAGATGTGCCCGGCGGTCGCCAGCCTCGGATTCTGGAGTGCGGCCCTTATATAGTCGGGGGATGGAACAGCGCGTATTAGGCAAGACCGGACGGAACGTCTCGATCGTGGGGCTCGGCACCTGGCAGCTCGGCGCCGACTGGGGCCACGTGGACCCGACGCAGGCCCAAAGCATTCTGGCGGCCTCCGCGGAGGCCGGCGTCACGCTCTTTGATACGGCAGATGTTTACGGCGACGGCAAAAGCGAACAGGCCATCGGCACGTTCCTCAAAGACAACCCCGGGCTGGATATCACAGTGGCCACCAAAATGGGCCGCCGCATGGACCAGCAGCCCGGGAACTACACCCTGGCCAACTTCCGCCAGTGGGTGGACCGGTCACGCAAGAACCTGGGCACGGACCGGCTGGACCTCGTCCAGCTGCACTGCCCGCCCACGTCCGTTTACAGCAACGCCGAGGTCTATGACGCGCTTGACACCTTGGTCTCCGACGGCGCCATCCGCAACTACGGCGTCAGCGTGGAACGCACGGACGAAGCGCTCGAAGCAATCCGGCACGAAGGCACCGCGTCCGTCCAGATCATCCTCAATGCGTTCCGGCTCAAGCCCCTGGATGAGGTCCTGCCCGCGGCGAAGGCGGCAGGCGTGGGCATCATTGCCCGCGTTCCGTTGGCTTCCGGCCTGCTCACTGGCAAGTACACCAAGGACACGACCTTCGCGGACAATGACCACCGCAACTACAACCGCGCCGGCGGGTCGTTCGACGTCGGCGAGACCTTCTCCGGTGTGGACTACGGTGTGGGGCTGAAAGCCGTGGCGGAGTTCGAGCAGCTGGTCCCGGACGGGGTTGGCACCGCGCAGGCGGCGATCGCCTGGATCGCCGCCCAGGATGGCGTCACCTCCGTGATTCCCGGCGCACGCAACGTGGAGCAGTCCGTCGCGAATGCTGCCGCAGCCGGTGTTTCCCTCGACGGTAGTTTCGACGAGGGCGTGCGCTGGATCTACGACCACTACTTCCGCGAGGCCATCCACCCGCGCTGGTAGCGGCACGGGTTTTCCGGTTTCTTTCCGGCGGCTCAGCCGATGGCAGTGGCGAGATCCCTGACGTTGCGGCTGCCGCCGTCGTCCGGCAATTCCGGTGTGCCGGTGCGACCCGCGGGACAGCACCGCAGGGGTGCCGTCCTGCATGGCTACTGGGCGCGGGTGAGGACGGACGCGTCGTCGGGATCGCTGACGTGGTTGGCGTTGTGCGGCCTGAGGTTCTTCCGGTATCGCCACACGCCAATGCCGACGACGACGGCGGCGAGTGCCATGGAGAGCAGCAGCGATTCGCGGGTTGCGTCCAGGATCAGCATGCCGATGAGTAGGGCGACGATGCTGGCGATTGCGACCCAGGTCAGGTACGGGAAGAGCCACATCTTCATGGCGAGGTCCTTGGCGGCTGCGCCCATGCGGCGGCGCAGGATCAGCTGGGAGGCGGCGATGACCAGCCACACGAAGAGTGCGATGGCGCCGGAGGTGTTGACCAGGAAAAGGAAGACCGAGTCCGGGGCAACATAGTTCAGTCCTACCGTGACGAAGCCGACCACGGTGGATGACAACACGGCGGCAGCCGGAACGCCGCGCTTGGAGATCTTGGTCCAGGACTTCGGGGCGTCGCCTCGCTGCGAGAGGGAGAACAGCATGCGGCTCGCCGTGTACAGGCCGGAATTCAGGCAGGACAGGACCGACGTCAGCACAACGATGTCCATGATGGTTCCCGCGCCGGGGATTCCGAACAGCTCAATGACGGCCACATACGGGCTCTTGGCTACGTTGGCCGAGTTCCAGGGCAGCAGCGTTACAACGATGGCGATGGAGCCGATGTAGAAGATCAGGATGCGCCATACGGTGGACTTCACGGCTTTCTTGACCGCGTCAACGGGATTCTCAGACTCGCCGGCGGCGATCGTGGCGATCTCGGCGCCGAAGAAGGAGAACACCACCACCAGGATGCCGGCCAGCACGGCGCCCGGACCGTTCGGGAAGAACCCGCCGTTCTCGAGCAGGTTGCTGACTCCCGGGGCAGGAACACCCGGGACAAGCCCGAGGATGGCAGCGATACCGAACAGCAGGAAAAGCACGATGGCTGCTACTTTGATGGACGCAAACCAAAACTCAAACTCACCGTAGGACTTCACGGAGCCAAGGTTGGTCAGAGTCAGAAGCACCATGAGGAGCAGCGCCCACACCCATTGGTCGACGCCGGGCACCCAGCGATGCATGATGGCAGCGCCGGCAGTCGCCTCGATTCCGAGGACGATGATCCAGAACCAGGCATAAAGCCAGCCGATGCTGAAACCCGCCCAGCGCCCCAGCGCCTTATCGGCGTACGTGGAAAAGGACCCGGTTTCCGGATGCGCCGCAGCCATTTCGCCGAGCATCCGCATGACCAGGATGACCACGAGCCCGGCCGCCGCATACGCCAGGAGGATGCCCGGGCCCGCTTGCTGAATCGCTGCTCCGGAGCCAACGAACAGCCCGGCGCCAATGACGCCGGCGATGGCGATCATGGAGAGGTGCCGCGGCTTGAGGGTTTTTGACAGCTGTGTGTCCGTGTGCATAGTGAGAAGCCTTCGATTGGCGGAACTGATACGTTCAGCACTGAACGGAATATGAGTTGAACCACATCACCTATCGAAGGTAGTCGTCGGGCGCAGGAACGGCATTGGTCGTTTGACCAACCACGGGACTCGGGGAATGTGCGGTTGCGGAATTAGTTACATAAAACCGCCCTGCAGTATCCCATAGGTAAACAATCAGGCATCAACGGGCTCGGGCCAGGGAATGCCGGTCCCGGATAAGCGAGCGTCTCCCCCTAAGCGCCCTAGGCGGGAGTGCTGAGCAGCTGCATAAAATGCTCCAGCGAGGCGGCCATGTCCACGGAATCGTCGTAAAGCCAGGCGAGCTGCACGCCCTCGATGAGTGAGGCGGTCTGGCGGGCAAGGATGGCAGGGTCCAGATGCGACGCCACCCGGCCGGCGCCGATCTCCCGCTCAAACTCGGACCGCAGCGAAGCGATGATCCCCTGGTCGCGGCGGAAGATGAACGCATGGGCCGGATGATCGGGGCTCACGGCCTCAGCCCGCAGGGTGGCGTCCAGCTGGATCACGCCCCGAATGCCCGCGTTGTGGCGCATGACCTCGGGAACTGTTTCTAGCAGGCCCTTCTCCTGGAGCAGCGTGCGGCGCCAGGGGCCTTCTCGTTCTTCACGGTGGGCCAGCACAGCCTCCAGTAAGGCATCTTTGCCGCCGAAATGATGCAGCAGGGCGGTGTGGCTTGTCCCGATCTCTTCCGCGATCTGGCGGATCGAGAGGTGCTGGAACCCCTTTTGGGCAAATACCGCGAAGGCGGCGTCAACCAGCTCGGCGCGTTTGCGCTCACCATTGGCGTAGGGCGCCCGCCCGCCGCTGCGTGCAGGTTGCCGCGTCACTTCTCTCATGGCTGTGCCCTCCTGGGGACTGGTGCTTTGACGGCCAGCCTACCAATTTTTCCTTTCCATATTGGTAAAGATTTTTGCATGAATCTATTCCAACTTGGTCCAAGTTTGCTTAGGGTAGGAACCAGCCGCAGGGCAGGCGCCTCCCGCGAACGGGAAACAGTGCGCCCGGCCCCACCGCGGACCCCAGAAAGGATTTCCATGACCGACCTCCAGCACTTCCCCGACAACTTCCTGTGGGGCGTTGCCACCGCCGCCCACCAGGTGGAAGGCAACAACACCAACAACGACACGTGGTTCCTCGAACACCTGCCCGGCACGATCTTCGCGGAACCGTCCGGCGACACCATCGACCATTACCACCGGTACCGCGAGGACATCGCCCTGATCGCCTCGCTGGGGTTCAGCACTTACCGCTTCTCGCTGGAATGGGCCCGCATCGAACCGGAAGAGGGCCACTTCTCCATCGCTGCCCTCAACCACTACCGCCGGATGCTCGAAACCTGCCACGAGCACGGCCTGACCCCCGTGGTGACCTACCACCACTTCACCTCGCCGCTGTGGCTTCTTGCCGCGGGCGGCTGGGAAGACGCCGCCACCCCCGCACGGTTCGCCCGTTACTGTGACCGCGCTACAGAGCACCTGGGTGACCTCATCGGCGTCGCCTGCACCCTCAACGAACCGAACCTGCCGTGGCTTCTCAAGGCCCTCGGCATCGGTGGTGAGCTGGCGGAACACCGGGCGAACGTTCCCCTGTGGTCGGCGGCCGGCGAACGGCTGGGCATCGATCCGAGCAGGGTTGCGCCGTTCCAGTTCACCGTCTCAGAAGCCGGTTTCGACACCAAGCTCGCGGCCCACCGAGCCGGACGGGATGCCATCAAGGCACGGCGCCCGGGGCTGATGGTTGGCTGGACGCTCGCCAACACGGATATCCAGGCGGCCGACGGCGGCCAGGATGTGGCGGACCAAGTGCGGCGCGACGTCAATGAACGGTTCCTTGAGGTGTCCCGCGGCGACGATTTTGTGGGGATCCAGACCTACGGGCGGACAGTGTTCGGCCCCGACGGCGTGGCGCCCGCTCCCCAGGGTGCTGTCACCAACCAGATGGGTGAGGAGATCTACCCCCAGGCGCTTGAGGCAACCATCCGTGAGGCCCACAGGATCGCCGGAATTCCCGTCATGGTGACCGAAAACGGCCTGTCCACCAGTGACGACAGCCAGCGGCTCGACTACTTCAAGACCGCCCTGGCCGGGGTGGCCTCCTGCCTCGCGGACGGCATCGACGTGCGCGGCTACATCGCCTGGACCGCCTTTGACAACTTCGAATGGGTCTTCGGCTACGGCCCCACGTTCGGCATCATCGCCGTGGACCGCGCCACCCAGATCCGGACCCCGAAACCGAGCGCCTACTGGCTCGGCGGCTTGGCCAAGCAGGCCGGGGAGCGCCTCAGCCTAACCAGCTGAGGGCACCCGTAAGGGAATCACGACGGCGGTCCGCACCTCCCACGGTGCGGGCCGCCGTCGGGCGTTAAGGCGTTGTGGTGACCCGCACCACAATACTGTTTCAACCAATGAAATTCTCATGTTTGCACCGATGGGCTGCCGCCGATGCTTGAAGGAGCCAGCCACTCGCCGGCCCCCAAGGTTTTTCACTCACCGTTGTCACATCAGAATGCAAAGGCGCACTACATGAAACTTCTGAACTCCACCGCCCGTGCGAGCTCCGCCGTTCTGGCCGGGGCGCTCCTGCTGGGATCGATGACCGCCTGCGGCGGCGGCTCCAGCCAGGCGAACGCCAAAGCGGACACCAGCTCCCTGACCCTCGCCATCGACAGCGACTCGGCATCGTTCGGCTTTGACCCGCTGCGCGTTTCGGCTGCACAGCGGCAGTTCTTCGAGGGCCTCTACGAGAGCCTGATGACGCTTCAGCCGGACGGCTCAGCAGGTCCTGGCCTGGCCAAGGAGTTCAGCTACAACGCCGACAACACCGTCCTGACGCTGATACTCAAGGACGGCGTGACGTTCACGGACGGGTCAAAGCTCGACGCCGAACTGGTCAAGGCAAACCTCGACCGCCGGTCCGATCCCGCCCTGAGCGCCTACTCCGCCGTAGCCAAGGGCGGCGCCCAGGAAATCGCTTCGGTTGACGTGGTCAGCCCCACGCAGGTGGCTTTGAGCTTCACCAAGCCCCAGCCCGGCTTCGAGAAGAACCTGGCCTCCACCACCGGCATGATTGTTGGCAAGAACGGCGTCATGGACACCGCAAGCCTCGCCGCAACCCCTGACGGATCCGGCCCCTACACCCTGGACCCGGCCACAGTGAAGGGCAACAAGTACGTCCTGGTGAAGAACACTAAGAGCCCGGAGGCCTCGAAATATGCCTTCGATAAGGTTATCTTCAGTGTTGTCCTTGACCCGCAGGCCCGGGCCAACGCCCTGGTATCCGGCCAGGCCGACGTGTCCATGCTGACTTCGAACACCGTAGACTTCGCCAAGTCCAAGGGCGTGGGTGTGTCCCAGATCGGCGGCACCGTCAACACCATGATCTCCTTCGACAAGATTGGCAAGACCGCCCCCGCTTTCGCTGAGGAGAAGGTCCGCCAGGCAATCCAGTACGCCATCAACCGGCAGGCCCTTGTGGACGCCCTCCATAAGGGCGACATCCCCGCCTGGAACGCCCTCCCCAAGGATTCCGCAGGCTTCAGCAAGGACGTTGAAACCACGTTCGCTTACAATCCGGAAAAGGCTAAGAGCCTCCTGGCCGAAGCCGGCTACCCGAACGGCTTCGAGTTCACCATCATCGCCAACGCCCAGACCCAAACGGACCTGCAGGCAGTCCAGAAGGACCTTGCCGCCGTTGGGATCACCATGAACGTGAAGATGGCTTCCTCCACTGACGAAGCCTTCGCCGCTGTCGCCACCACGCCCCTGGGCTACGCCCCGCTGAACTGGGACAACCCTGTGGGTGTGATGTACGGAGCTATCTTGAGCGGCTTCACCAACGTGCAGAAAGCCACCGATGAGCAGCTGAGCGCAGCCACCGGCGAGCTGGCTGCGGCCAAGGATGACGCCGCCATCAAGGCTGCGGCCACCAAGCTGAACACCCGGCTGGTGGAATCCGGCTGGATGATTCCGCTGTACGAGGCGCTCAACAACCAGGGCTACAACACCAAGAAGGTGGCCCAGGTGGAGTTCGCCGGAACCAACGCCTACCCGCTCCTCTCGTCCTACAAGCCGGCCAGCTAATACCCCCGAGCATTCCGGGCGGCCGCCCCTTGCTGGACGGCCGCCCGGAAAGGCTCTGACCGATGGAGGTCACCATGGCACTATTTATCACCAAACGCCTGCTGATGGCGCTGGCCACCGTGCTGGTGGTTGCGGTGCTGGCATTCCTGCTGGTGCACGCAATGCCCGGCAGCCCGGGAGCCGTGTCACTCGGCGCCGGCGCCTCCCAGGAAGCGATCGAAGAGGTCAACCGACGGCTCGGCTGGTCCGATCCACTCGTAGCCCAATTCCTCAACTGGCTCGGCGCCGCAGTCCGGGGTGACCTCGGAATCTCACTCATTGACGGGCGCTCCGTCAGTGCCGACCTAGCCAGCAGGCTCCCGGTCACCGCGTCGCTTGCTGCCGGCGCCACCCTGCTCAGCGGTGTCCTCGGCATCGCGCTGGGTGTCACCGCGGCTGTGCGGGGCGGCATGGTTGACCGCATCATCGGCGGCGTTTGCGGCATGGCCGTAGCCCTGCCGGCCTTCTGGATTGGCATCATTTTCGTTTACCTCCTGGCTGTCCAGTCATCCGTCTTCCCGGCCACCGGCTATGTCCCGTTCGAGGACTCACCGCAGGACTGGGCGCTGTCTTTGGCCCTGCCGGTGATCACGCTGGCCGTGGGCGGCGGGGCGTTCATTGCCCGCCAGACCAGGGCAACCATGCTCGAGGCTCTGCAGCAGGAACACATCCGCACCCTCCGGGCCACCGCCACCCCTACGTGGAAGATCCTGTACGTCCACGCCCTGCGCTACGCCAGCCTCCCTATTGTGGCCGCCATCGCGCTGCAGTTCATCCAGCTTTTCGGCGGCTCCGTCATCGCCGAGCAGCTGTTCGCCATGCCGGGCCTGGGCCAGGCCGTCCAGAACTCCGTCAGCACCCATGACGCCCCGTCCGTGCAGGGCGTGGTGGTGATCGCCACCGTTGTGGTGGTTGCCGTGAACCTGGTGCTGGAACTGGCCACCAAGTTCCTCGACCCGAAGTTGCGTGCCTCATGATCCCCAACATTGCCCCCGCACCTGCGGATGAAACGACGACGGCGGCTGCCGTCCTTCCCAAGGCCCCTCGCCGGAGTGCGGCCAGGAAATTCTCCGGCAGCAAGCTCTTCGGCTCACCGGCGAGCATCGCCGGGGTCATCTGGCTGGCCGCCCTGGTGGCCGCCTCCCTGACCGCGCCGCTCTGGCTGCCGTTCAAAACCGAGGACCAGGACTTCAACGCGGTCCTCTCCGGACCCACCGCCGCCCACTGGCTCGGCACCGACGAACTAGGCCGGGACCTCCTGAGCCGCATCTTCGCATCCGCAGCCGGCACGCTGGGGACGTCCATGATCACGGTGATTGTCGCCGTCGGCCTCGGAACCCTCCTGGCGATGATGGCAGCAGCCGCAGGTGAACGCGTGGAGAACGTCATCAGCCGCATCACCGAAATCATGATGTCGCTGCCCGGCACGGTGATCATCCTGGCCGTCATCGGCGCCGTGGGAATCAATATCCCGCTGATCATGGGAATCCTGGGCGTGCTGATCTCGGCGGGAATCTACCGGGTCATGCTGGGCCAGGCCAAGTCGCTGCAGTCCCAGCTCTATGTGGACGCTGCCAAGGTGGACGGCGTGAGCATGGCCGGCATCAGCCTCCGCCACGTGCTGCCCGGGCTGACCAACACCATCGTGGTCCAGGCGGCCCTGATCTTCGCCGTCGGCATGCTTATCCAGGCCGGCCTGGCATTCATCGGCTTCGGTCCGCCCATCCCGGAACCGAGCTGGGGTGGCATGATCCAGGGCGCCTCGCAGCACGTCTACGACGCCCCCTGGCTCATGGTTCCCACGGGCGCCGTGCTGGCACTGACCGTCCTTGCCGCCAATGCGATCGGTAACGCCCTCGGCAAGGCGCCCAACGCCACCGCCTCGCATTTGCCCTCCGCCGCCGCCCGGCGCCGACGGACCATGTCCGTAAAAGCAGCCGTCGCCGCGACCGCCGCGGCTGCGCCGGCTCCGAAAGACTCAGCGAAGGACACGCTCAGCGTTCGCAACCTCTCTGTAGGCGTGGACAACGGAGTCCGCCTGGTCACGGACGTCTCCTTCGACGTCGAGCCCGGCACGGTCCTGGGCCTGGTGGGCGAGTCCGGCTGTGGCAAGACCATGACGGCACTGTCCCTGCTCGGGCTGCTGCCCTCAGGAGTGTCCGTGACCGGCGGACAGATCCTCTGGAACGGCAAGGACGTTGCTGCGGCAACGGACAAAGACATGGAAGGGATCCGCGGACGCGGGATTGCCCTCATCTCCCAGGAGCCAATGCGCGCCCTGGACCCCATGTTCACGGTGGGCTACCAGCTCACCGCCGCCATCCGCCGGCTCCGCAGGGCTGGCAAGGCCGAAGCCAAGGCCGAAGCCCTGAGCCTGCTGGAAAAGGTGGGCATCGTGGACGCCGCGCGCATCCTCAAGACTTACCCGCACCAGATCAGCGGCGGCATGGCCCAGCGTGTGGCCATCGCGTTGGCGCTCTCCGGCCGCCCCCGCCTGCTGGTTGCCGACGAACCCACCACCGCACTGGACGTCACCGTGCAGGCCGAGATCCTCTCGCTGCTGCGCACCCTGGTGAAGGACACCGGAATGTCCGTGGTGATGGTCACGCACGATCTTGGCGTGGTGGCCGACCTTTGCGACCAGGTGGCCGTGATGTACGCGGGCCAGGTTGTGGAGAACGGCAGGACGGACAGCATCCTGGAGAAGCCGGGTCACCCGTATACCCTTGCCCTGCTTGCCGCGGATCCGCACGCCAACCACGCCGCGGACATGCCGGAACGGTTGGCCACCATCAACGGCCAGGTCCCGCAGCCCAAGGACTGGCCCAGCTCGTGTCGGTTTGCCGCACGCTGCCAGTTCGCCGGCTCCGCCTGCATGGTCCCCATCCCGCTGCTGTCCTCCGGAACGGGCGACAGCCTTGTGCGCTGCGTCAAAGCGGACGAATTGGCCGTTGAAGGCCTGGACTGGGTGGCGACGGACGTCCCCGGCCATCACCTATTGACCCTGTCCGAAACCAGGGCTGTTGAAAAGGATCACGCATGAGCACCGCAACCTCGGTCCGCCCCGAATCATCGCGGTCCGCTGCCGCCCAGCCCCTGCTGGAGGTCAAGGACCTGGTGGTCCGCTACGGACGTGGCCGCAAGGCAGCCGCCGCTCCCGCCGCCGTTGACGGTGTCAGCTTCAGCATCGGGCCAGGGGAAACCGTGGGCCTGGTGGGGGAGTCCGGCTCCGGCAAGTCGACCATCGGCAAGGCTATCCTCGGCCTGCAGAAAGTCTCCGGCGGGTCCATCACGTACCAGGGCAAGGACATCACCTCCGCCGGCGCCTCCCAGCGCCGGGCTTTGGGCGGGGAACTGCGGGCCGTGTTCCAGGACCCCAACTCCTCGCTGAACCCGCGGAACACCGTAGGTTCCTCGCTTGCTGAACCGCTCCGGCTCCGCGGCGTGAACGCGGCCGAGGCCCGGCAGCGCGCGGAGGAGATGCTGGAACGGGTGGGCCTGCCCCGCGAGGCAGTTGACCGGTACCCGAGCCAGTTCTCCGGCGGCCAGCGCCAGCGCATCTCCGTGGCCCGCGCCCTCATCTGCGACCCCAACCTGGTGGTCTGCGACGAAGCCGTGAGCGCATTGGACCTCTCCACCCAGGCCCAGGTGCTGAACCTCCTGGCGGACCTACGCGACGAGCGCGGCCTGAGCTACCTGTTCATCGCCCACGACATCGCCGTGGTCCAGTTCCTGGCCCAGCGCGTGGTGGTCCTTTACCGCGGCCAGGTGATGGAAAACGGACCTGCCGCCGCCGTGACCGAGAACCCCAAGCACCCGTTCACGCAGGCCCTCGTGGCGGCGTCCCCGGTGCCCCGTCCCGCCGAGCAGGCCGCGCGGCGGCAGGCCCGCGAGTCCCTGGGCGTCCGGACTGGAGCGGCCGCCACCCCCGGTCCCGGAGGGTGCCCCTTCAGACTCCGTTGCCCCATGGCCACAGACCTCTGCCGCGACGAACGCCCCGCGCTCCGCCTGGTGGGGGCGGCCGAGGTTGCCTGCCACTACGCTTCCTGACCCGCCTTCCCCCACCCCTGACCTTTCCTCCGTCATGCACTGACGGCCACCAGAACGGAACACCACCACATGCCGCTGGCACCCTGGCAAGCAACAATGATCACCCCCGATGAAGACTTCGACGGCGCCCCGCTGCTGCGCAAGGAATTTCAGCTTGTGGAGGGGCACGGCGCCGTGGCCAAAGCTACGTTGCGTGCCACCGCCTTGGGCATCTACGAAGCGCTGATCAACGGGGTTCCCGTGGGTGAGGACGTGCTGAGCCCCGGTTGGAGCGCGTACGAGTGGCGTCTCCGCTACCGCAGCTACGACGTGACCGGGCTGGTCCAGCCGGACACCGTTATCGGGGTGTCCCTGGGGAACGGCTGGTACCGCGGGCGGCTCGCCTGGCACGGCATGTCCAACCTCTACGGCACCGAGCTGGGCTTCTTCGGGCAGTTGGACGTCGAGTTCGCGGACGGTTACGTCCAGTCCATCGGGTCGGACACCACCTGGCAGTCCGGCCCGTCGGCCACCACCTTCAACGATCTCTATGACGGGCAGACCATCGACGCCCGCCGGGCCCAGCCCGGCTGGGCGAGGCCTGACTTCGCCGCCGGCACGGCTGTTGGCGGCACGGCTGTTGGCGGCAACTGGACCGGGGTGCGCGAACTGGAGTTCGACGCCGGACGGCTGGCCGAGCCTGTAGGCCCGCCGGTGGTGCGGACGGACGTTCTCAAGCCCGTGGAAATCCTCGAGTCGCCCACCGGCAAGGCGCTGGTGGATTTTGGCCAGAACCTGGTGGGCTGGCTCCGGTTCAAAGTGAAAGGCGAGGCAGGGGAGACCATCACCGTCCGCCACGCGGAAGTCCTTGAGGACGGCGAGCTGGGCGTCCGCCCCCTGCGCTCCGCCAAGGCCACGGACACGTTCATCCTTTCCGGCGGCGAGGACTTCTTCGAGCCCTCCCAGACCTTCCACGGTTTCCGCTATGCAGAGGTTTCCGGCTGGCCGGGCGCGCTCACCGAGGACTCGCTGGAGGCCGTGGTGGTCCACTCAGAGCTGGAGCGCACCGGCACCTTCGAGTGCTCCAACGAGCTCGTCAACCAGCTGCACCGCAACATTGTGTGGGGGCTCCGGGGCAACTTCCTGGACCTGCCCACCGACTGCCCGCAGCGTGATGAGCGGCTCGGCTGGACCGGGGACATCGCGGTCTTCGCGCCCACCGCGGCGTTCCTCTACGACGTCAAAGGCTTCCTCCAGGACTGGCTTCTGGACCTGGCGGCTGAGCAGAAGGCGGCCGACGGCCTGGTGCCCATCACCGTCCCCGACGCTTTGAAATACTGCCCTCAACCGCCGGAATTCCCGGCGCCGGAATCGTCAGCGCTGTGGAGCGAAGCCTCGGTCTGGGTGCCGTGGGCGCTGTGGGAGGCCTACGGCGATGTCTCTGTCCTGAAGAACCAGTATGAATCGATGACCGCGCACACCCGCCGGGTGGAGGGGCTGCTGTCTTCCACCGGGCTGTGGGACCAGGGCTTCCAGTTCGGTGACTGGCTGGACCCGGACGCAGATCCGGACAAGCCGTGGGATGCGAAGGCGGACACCGGCGTCGTGGCCACCACGTGCCTGTTCCGCACGGCCACCATTACGGCGAAGACGGCGCGGCTGCTGGGCCACCAGGCGGACGCCGAGTACTTCGAGCGGTTGGCGGCCCGGGTCCAGGCTTCGTTCTTGGAGCATTACGTGGCTGCCGACGGCACCATCAACAGCGACTGCACCACGGTCTACGCTCTCGCAATTGCCTTCGGCATCCTGCCCAGCGCCGAGCATATGGACTTCGCCGGGGAGCGCCTTGCCCAGCTGGTCCGGAAAAACAACTACCGTGTGTCCACCGGGTTTGCCGGGACCCCGTTCATCACCCACGCCCTCGCTGACACCGGCCACAGCGAGGAGGCCTACCGCCTGCTCCTGGAGGAGGGCTGCCCGTCATGGCTCTACCCGGTGACCATGGGCGCCACCACGGTCTGGGAACGCTGGGACTCCATGCTGCCGGACGGCACCATCAACAAGGGCGAGATGACCAGCTTCAACCACTACGCGCTGGGCGCCGTGGCCGACTGGCTGCACAAGGGGATCGGCGGCATCAGCCCGCTGGCCCCGGGTTACAGTAAGGTCCGGATCGCACCGGTGCCAGGTGTTGGCATTGATTGGGCCAAGACGTCACTGAAGACCCCGCACGGAACCGTCCGGGTGGAATGGACGCTCGACGACGACGGCACCCTCCATCTCGAGGCGACCGTGCCTCAGGGAGTGGAGGCCGACGTCGTACTTCCGGGCGGCGAGCGCCACAGCGCTGCCGGCGGCACGCACCGCTTCACCGCGCCAGCCGCGCTGGCCATCCCGTCTGGAGCGTGAGCACTGTGTCTGAAGCTTCTGGAGAGTTGCTGATCGTCGATAACGACTTCGGCGGCGACCCTGACGGCCTCGTTGCCCTGGCCCACATCCTTTTGCGGGCCGGGCCGGATGCAGCCGTGCTAGTCACCACATCGCCACTGGATCCGGGATTGGCCTCAGCAGCCGGCGTGGACCCAACAACCACAGCCACGCGGGGGCGGGAGCTCGCCGAGCGCCTCGTCGAGCTTCTGGAGCGACACGATGTGCGGGTCATTGCCGGAGCGGAGTCCACCGGGATCACGGAGGAGCAGGTCAGCGCAGCTGCACGAGCGATCGTGGACACCTCGGCCCGGTTCGAGCGGTCCATTGTTCTCTGTGGAGGACCGCTGACCAACGTTGCTGCCGCGCTTCGGCTGGAACCAGCGCTGGCCGAAAGGGCAGTACTGGTGTGGGTGGGCGGCACGCTGGATGAAGCCGGGAGCGGCGAATATAACTCTGATACTGACCTTGAGGCGGCAGCGCAAGCCCTGGCGTCGGGAATGCCAGTTGTCCGGGTTCCCTTAGAGGAGTACACACAGATGACCTTCGCGGTGGATGCCGTGAGGAACGATCTCGCTAACGCCTCGTCGACAGGTTCCTGGCTCGCTGGGCGACTGCTCGACGTTCCGCCCTTCGTGCAGCTGGGCAGAACGCTGACCCTGGGTGACAGTGTCCTCGTGCCGTTTGTTGGGGGCCTCGACACCCTCACGATTAAGCCTTCCCCAGGAACCGTGGTCCACAACCAAATCGACAGTACCGAGTTGGCGGAGGACCTCATCCGTCAGCTCGAGGGCGCGTCGGCACTGCAACTGATTGAGAGACACCGCAACCGATGAAGTCCAACCCCATCCTCCCAGGGTTCAATCCGGATCCGAGCATAGTCAGCACGCCAAAGGGCTACTACATTGCCACCTCGTCGTTCGAATACCTTCCGGCGCTCCCCATCTACCACAGCAGCGACCTGGAAAGCTGGCAGCTTGTTGGCCACGTAGCGACGCGCGAACAACAGGTCCAACTGGCCGACGTACCGACACCCGGGGGTGTCTGGGCGCCGACCCTCAGATTCCGGAACGGGGTCTTCTACCTGATCGTCTCGGTCTTCCTTGGCGGCCGGGGGTGTGTCCTGTTCACTGCAAGCGACCCCGCCGGGCCCTGGAGCGACGGGACCGTCATCGAGGCCGTGGACGGCATCGACCCCGATCTTGCCTGGGACGACGAGGGCATCGCGTACGTGACATTTGCCCGGCACCCCGACGCGATCCAGCAGGTGCGGGTGGAGCTCACCACCGGAGAAGCACTCGAAAAGCCACGTCCTTTATGGTCCGGCAGCGGGCTCTACTCCCCTGAAGGGCCGCACCTGTACCGGCGTGGCGACTGGTGGTACCTGATAGCGGCAGAAGGCGGAACCGACCGTGGCCATGCGGTGACCGTCGCCCGCTCCCTCCGGCCCGAAGGACCCTTTGACTCCGCGCCGCACAACCCCATCCTCACCGCGGCGGGGACAGGCGCCCTGGTCCAGAACACCGGACACGCAGACCTGTTCGAACTTCCCGACGGCGGCACAGGCATGGCCCTGCTTGGCGTGCGTCCAGTGGGCCTCACCCAGGCCTTCTCACCCCTGGGCCGGGAGACGTTCCTGACCACGGTGGACTGGGTTGACGGCTGGCCCCATCCCCGGACGCCACAGCTTTCCGGCACGCATTCGGAAAAGGTGGAGTACGACTTCACCAGTGGCGCAGGCTTGGAGGACCCTGCGTGGATCGCTGTGCGCAGGATGCCTTCGGAATTCGCAGCACGCACGCCTGACGGCCTTGTTCTCAAGGGCGAAGGGAACAGCCTGGATTCAGCCCGGCCCAGCTTCCTCGCCCAGCGGCAGCGCCACCTCGGGGTCGACTTCCGGGCGGTGCTCGACGTCAGCTCCGGCACGGGCGGAGTCGCCGTGCGCAACGCCGAGGACAACTGGTTCGGCATCGAAGCCAAACAGGACGGAGACACCATCAGGATCACCGCCCGAGCCGTAGTGGCCAGTTTTGAACACACGTGGGAGGCAGTAGTTTCCCGCGGCGACATTGAGCTGGCGATCCTGACAACCCATCCGTCACGGGACTTCAGCGCCGGCGCCGTCGGCGGCGACAGAATCCGTCTCCTTGTCAGTGCGGCAGGGGCCGAGGATAGTGAGGACGCGGTGCTTCTGGCCGAACTCGACGGAAGGCACTGGGCATTCGAAACCGCAAAGGCATTCACCGGCCGGGCCCTCGGCGTCTACGCCGTGGACGGTGAGGTCCTGGTACGGCGTCTGCGGTACAGCGGTGTGGGCTGAGGCCCTTACCCTTCCGAATGTGTCCGGACGTCCGAGCTGACTTCGGCCAGGTGGCCCAGGTTCCTCGAGACTGCGCGAGCCGTGGCGCGGACCGCCGGTGCCAGCACATTGGCCGGCGTGGAGCCGTCCGGCACCACGATGGACAGCGCTGCCACCACGGCACCCTGCGCGTCAAAGATCGGCGACGCCACGGACACCGTCCGCGAGGGGGCTGAGCGGCGGATCATCGCGATTCCGGTGCGCCGCACGTCGGACAGCGTGCGGCGCAGCTGTCCTTCCGGCATGTGGTCCACGCCGGGCTCGTTTTCCGGCGGTTTCCGGAGCGTGGCCTCCTGGAAATGCTGGTCCGCGCCGGCCAGCAGCACCAGACCGACGGCGGTTGACCGCAGTGGAGCGCGCCCGCCCACGCGGTAGGCCACTTCGGTGGCGTCTTTCGAGGAAAGCCGCTCGATCAGCACCGCCTCCTCGTTGTCCCGGACGGCAAGCAGCACGTGGTGCCGGGTCACCTCGAAGAGGTCCTCCAGGTACGGCAGCGCGATCTCCCGCACCCCATGGCCCCGCGGCGACAGGGACGCGACCTCCCATAAGCGGACCCCCACGACGTACCGGCCGTCGTCGAGGCGTTCCAGGGCGCCCCACGCAACCAGCCGCGCGATCAGGCGCAGCGCCGTGGGCGCCGGCATCCCGGCGTGGCGGGCCAGTTCCGACAGTGTCAGCGCCCGACGGCGGTCGGAAAAGACCGCGAGCAGGCTCAGTGCCCGGTCAATCACCGGTTCGCCCTGTTTGGGCCGCTTCCCGCGGGTGGGGGTGGAGCCGGTGTCCGCTTGGACAGTCATGGCCTGTGATCCTTTGCGCCGTTCCTTTCGGACCGCAGTCCGTGAGCTACAGCACAATACCATTCCAACCAATGAAAGAAGCCTGTGTGGGAGTGCCGGCCGGAAACGAAGCTGGAACCCCAAGGCACCCCACGTTCAGGAGCTTCCTGCATGACCTCCACCAGTCTCGACGCCGGCGTTGAGGAAACCCTCCTGAGCCCCACCGCGCCCGCCCGGCTTCGCGTGGAGCACCTCCGCGAGGCCATGGGCATCACAAATACCGGGCCGCGGCTCAGCTGGACCTTGCCTCAAGGAACGGGGCCGGCCCAAACAACAGTGCAGGCCGCTTACCGCATCACGGCGAGCAATGGCTGGGACACCGGCCGGGTGGAGTCCGCCCAGCACGCTCTGGTCCCATACTCGGGCCCGGCGCTGCAGTCCCGCAGCCGGTTCGACTGGCGGGTGCGGACCTGGAACGCCAACGCCGACGGCACGGAGACTCAAAGCGCCTGGTCTGAGGCGATGCCCGTGGAGCTCGGACTCCTGCACCGCTCGGACTGGACGGCGCAATGGATCGGCCCGGACGAGCCGGAAGCCCCGGCCCCCGGCGAACGACCCGGCTACGCCCTGCACAAGACCTTCGCCCTGGACGCCGTCCCGGAGACCGCCCGCGCCTACGCTACCGCGCACGGCATCTACGAGCTCTTTCTCAACGGACGGCGCGTAGGCGACCAGCAACTCACGCCCGGCTCCACCAGCTACAACACCACCCTCCAGGTCCAGACCTACGACATCACCGCGTTGCTGGACCCTGGCACCAACACGGTCACAGCGGTCCTCACGGACGGCTGGTACCGCGGAAGCTTCGGATACCCGCGCGACGCCGACATGTACGGCACGCACACAGCCCTCCTTGCGCAGCTGGAGATCCAGTCCGGGAACAGAAGGACGGCCATCGGCACCGATGCGTCCTGGCTGGTGACCCGAACGGAGATCCTCGGCGCCGACCTGATGGCCGGGCAGCGGGTGGACTTCCGGCGGCTTAACAGGGACGCGCTCACGGGAAAGCAGGCAGCCACGGGGAGTCCCGCCGTCGTGCGTCACGGCAGCTACGGAACATTGACCGCTACGGTGGCGCCGCCCACCCGCATTGTGGAGGAACTCGCGCCGGTATCCGTCAGCCGGCTGGCCACCGGCCACCAGGTGGTGGACTTCGGCCAGAACATCCACGGCTGGGTGCGCCTCACGAGGTTGGGCGCGCCGGGGGAACAGGTCACCCTCGTCTACGGCGAGGCGCTGGACGCCGACGGCGACGTGACCCAGGACCACCTCCGCCCGCACGACTTCCGCCGCCCGGGCCATTTCCTGTCCGCGGGGCAGGTCGACGAGGTGACGGCGTCGGGAGCTTTGGGGGAGGTGTTCGAGCCGCGGCACACCACGCATGGCTTCCAGTACGCCTCCGTTCAGGGCCTCGCCGTGGACCTTTCGGTGGAAGACATTACCGCCTGCCTAGTGCAAACCGATGTGGAGCCCCTGGGCACCTTCACCTGCAGCGATGAGCGCCTGAACAAGCTCCACGAAATTGTGGTCTGGAGCTTCCGGGACAACGCCTGCGAAGTCCCCACCGACTGCCCGCAGCGGGAAAAGGCCGGCTGGACGGGGGACTGGCAGCTGTTTGTGCCTACTGCTGCGTACCTCTACGACGTAACCGGCTTTTCGCGGAAATGGCTCAACGACGTCCGCGCGGACCAGTGGGAGAACGGGGTCGTCGCCAACATCTCGCCGTCGCCCGGCCCTGAAACCACCTCGGCAGACTTTATGGCCTTCGTCAACGGGTCCGCGGGCTGGGGTGACGCGATCGTGATGGTGCCGTGGGAGCTGTATCTGGCGACTGGCGATGCCAAAATCCTCGCGGAGAACTGGGAAGCGATGACGCGCTGGCTGGACTTCGTCCGGACCACCGCCGAAGCCAACCGGCATCCGGAGCGCGCAGCTGCCAGTCCCACACCCGCCCCGCACGAACAGTACCTCTGGGACACCGGCTTCCACTGGGGCGAATGGATGGAACCGGACGGGCCGGAACCGGACCTCTTCGCGGCGCGCACCGCCGACCACGGCATTGTGGCCACCGCCTATTACCGGAAGACCACCGCCCTGATGGCTAGGATTGCGGGCATCCTCGGCCACGCCAAGGAAGCTGCCGCGCTCACCGAACTCTCCGAGGACGTCCGGAATGCCTGGGAACTGGAATACCTGGACAACGCCGGGCAGGTCACGCAACCAAGCCAGGCGAACTGCGTCCGCGCACTGGCGTTTGATCTCGTCAGCCTTGAGCAGCGCACCGCTGTCACGGCCCAGCTGGTCTCGCTCATCCGGGCCGCCGGCACGCACGTGGGGACCGGCTTCCTGGCCACGCCCTATCTGTTGCCCGTCCTCGCGGCCAACGGCGAACTGGACCTGGCGTACGAACTCCTCATGCAGGACTCGGAACCGTCGTGGCTGGCGATGGTGGACCGCGGGGCCACCACCATGTGGGAGCTATGGAACGGCCTCGACGCCGACGGCACCCCGCACCAGTCCCTGAACCACTACAGCAAGGGTGCTGTGGTGTCCTTCCTCCACCGCTACACGGCGGGCCTGCGTCAGGCTCCGGGCAGCGCGGGCTACGAGCGGATCATCATCGAGCCGCACCCCGGGGCCGCGCTGACTTCTGCCGCCACGTGGCATCGCGGCCCGCATGGCCTCATTGCGGTGCAGTGGACAACGGACGACGGCGGGCTGCGGCTCAGTGCGACCGTACCGCCGGGGACAACCGCCGAAGTCCGCCTCCCCGGCGGACCTGCCGCCGTCGTCGGACCCGGAACTTATCACTTCACTGCCGCGACCAGCTGCGGAACCACCGAAAACCCAGAGCTCGTAAGGAGCACGCCATGAGTCTCAGCCAGGCCACCGACGTCCACGAAACCGAGCGGCCCGACACTGCCCGGCCGGGCGGCCTGAAGGTTCCGCCGTTCCCGGTCTTTGACGCGCCGGGCGTTCCCGAGCACGTCTCGGACGTCTCCGCAGTGCACAGGGAAGTCACCTACGCCCGCGCCATCGGCTTCCGGCCGCTCAAGATGGACATCTGGCTTCCCCGCCAGGCTGCCGAATCTGTGCCGCTGGTGGTGTGGGTCCACGGCGGCGCCTTCCAGCTCGGCGACCGCCGCGAGCTGCCGCCCACTTTCGCCCCGGATTCGGTGTTCCGCCTGCTCAACGAAGCGGGGATCGCCTGCGCCACAGTCGATTACCGGCATTCCCTGGAGGCGCCGTTCCCGGCGCAGCTGCATGACGCGAAGGCTGCTGTCCGCTACCTGCGGGAATTCGCAGCGGACCTGGGCGTCGATCCGGACCGGTTCGGGGCGTGGGGCGAATCCGCGGGCGGCCAGCTGGTGGCGATGCTGGGACTGACTGGAAACCGGGAAGACCTGCACGGCGGCCTCGGTGCGCAGGGGCACTCCAGCAGCATCAGCGCCGTCGTGGATTTCTACGGAACGTCCTCACTCGCCCAAATCCCGGCCAGGGACGAGCTCGCAGGACTGTTCCCGCCCGCAATGACTGCCGCGGTGCCGGCCGGGATGCCGCTTCAGCCCGGACCCATGCTGGTGGGCGGCTCAGCCGATCCAGCACTCCTGGCCGCGGCGAGCCCCGTCAATTACGTGACCCCCGGCGCTCCGCCGTTCCTGCTGATCCACGGCGACAGCGACGGACTGGTGCCGCATGAGCAGACCGACCTCCTTGCCGCCGCGCTGGCGGCCGCCGGGGTAGAGCACGAAGTGGTCACCATCAAGGGCGGCGACCATTGCTTCTTCGGTGCGGAGGACCAGCTGGATGACATCCTTGCGGCCGCCGTCGACTTCTTCCGGCGCGAATTCGGCCGGCCACGCGAAGCCGGCCAGCCGTGAGCCTGGATCCGGAACTGGCTGGCCTCATGGAACATGTGGCCGGCGCGGGCTCTTTCGCCGAGTTGCTCGCCGGTCCAGCCGGACCGGCGCGGCTCGAGGCCTTCAGCGGCGGCCGGCTGGCGTACTCGCCCCCGGACGTCCCCGTCCGCACGGTCAATGCCCCCGGTCCCAACGGCCCGGTGCCTGTGCGGATCTACGGTTCCGGCAACACGCTAGCGCCTGATGCGTCCGATGGCGGTGTACCCGGACTCGTCTGGCTGCATGGCGGCGGATTTGGCGGCGGCGACCTGGACATGCGCGAAGCCGACCAAGTGGCACGCGAACTGGTGGGGCGGACCGGCGGTGTTGTCTTCTCCGTGGACTATCGCCTGGCTCGGGAGGGAGTGCACTTCCCCGTGCCGCATGAAGATACTCTCGCGGCCTGGCTCTGGACTGCCGTGAATGCCCGGGAGTTTGGTGTGGTTCCGGCGAGGCTGTGCATCGGTGGCGCGAGCGCCGGCGCGAACCTTGCGGTGGGGGCGGCCATGTATCTGAACGACATCGGCGAACCGCTTCCTGCCAAGATGCTCCTGGCCTATCCCTTCCTGCACGCGGCGCTGCCTCCGGTGGAGGACGCCTCCGGCGTCCTGTCGGCGCTTCCCCGGATCCTGCGTTTTACTGCCGACGACTGCCGCGGCATGTTGGAGAACTACATCGGCGGCCCTGTGGGGATGGCGTCCTCATACGCCGTACCGGGCAATGCGGACCCGTCCGGGTTGCCGCCCGCCGCCGTGCTGGCCTGCGAATACGATGATCTGCGCACCTCCGCGGAGCTTTACGCGGACAGCCTCCGGCACTCGGGCACTGCAGTGAAATTCCGGCTGGAGGAGGGCGCCACACACGGATACCTCAACCATTCCGCAGCCATGGGCGTAGTCCAACGGGGCTTGTCCTTTCTGGCCGCTGAACTGGCATCGGCGAAGCCATTTCAATGATTGAAATGGAGGGTTCAGGTCAGGGCACCGATCGGACATTCTTGGAGGAACAGGCGGGGACTTCGAGGATCCGGCAGACGCACAGAGGGAGTCAACGATGACGGAAGGCCAGGTGTTGAAGGGCATTCAGTTCGCCCACACCGGCGACGGCCCGCGCCCGCTGCTGCTGGACCTCTACCTGCCCGCGGCGCGGCACCCGGCCGTCCCGGAAGGACAGTTGCGCCCCGCCGTCGTGCATTTCCACGGTGGTGGCTGGCGCGTGGGTGAGCGGTCCTCGCTGGGGCCGGTTTGCGACGGCTTTGGCCTGAGCCCCTTCGAGGTCCTGGCCGACGCGGGATTTGTGGTTGCCTCCGCGGATTACCGGTTGAGTGCCGAGGCGCAATTCCCGGCCCAGCTGCAGGACGCCCAGGCTGCGGTGGCGTGGCTCAGGAGCCATGCGGGGGAGTATGGCGTTGACCCGGCGCGGATCTACGCCTGGGGCGACTCAGCTGGCGGGCACCTTGCCAGCCTTGTTGGGCTCACCGGTTTTGCCGGGGGAGCCGGCGAGCAGCACAGCCGGGTCGCCGCAGTGGCCGCATGGTATCCGCCCACGGACCTGAACCGCATGGGGGAGCAGGCGCTGCCCAACGCCGTCGCGCGGGCCAGCGATCCTGGCTCCCGCGAAGAGCTGCTGGTGGGCGCGGTCCTGGCCGCCGCACCCGAGAAGGCGGCGGCAGCCAGCCCCATCAGCTATGTGCGCCCCGGCGCCCCGCCCTTCCTGCTGATCCATGGGGCAGCGGACCGTTTTGTTCCCGCAGCCCAATCACAGTCCTTGGCCGCTGAACTGCGGAAGGCCGGCGCCGACGTCGAACTTCTCCTCATCGACGGTGCGGACCACATGTGGTCCCTTCCGGACGGCAGCCCTGCCGCGGCGGAGAAAGCCCTGGCCGCAACCGTCTCGTTCTTCCGCCGGCAGTCCCACCCCACCTAGATTCCCGCACCACCCGCTTCGGCATCACCCCATGGGTCTCCTTGCCGTGCCCACCACCGACAACCGCCTCCGGGCGAAGCTGAAAGGCCCCACATGCAGTACATAGGCATTAACCACGACGGCGGCACCTGGGTGGCAGCCCTGACCGGCACCAAGGTTTTCCCGGTGGCGTCCGTGACGGATTTCTGGGCCGATGCAGCCCGCTGGCAGGAGAAAACGCCGGCCCTCGTGGCAGACACCACGGCTGGCCGCGAGCGCTCGGAGGTCACCGAGGTGCCGCTGGTTCCGGCCTCGGCCCGCGTGATCTGCGTGGGGCTCAACTACAAGGCCCACGCAGCGGAAGGCAGCTACAAGGACCAGGACCTGCCCCCGTACCCCACTCTCTTCGGCCGCTGGACGGCGTCATTGTCCGTGGGCAACGTCCCGGTCCCTGTGCCCGGCGGCGAGGCCGGACTGGACTGGGAAGGCGAAGTGGCCGCCTACATCGGCAAGCGGGTGGAGTCCGCGGATGAGGCCACCGCAGAAGAGGCCGTGTTCGGCTATTCGACCTTCAACGACATCACCGCTCGCCGCGCCCAGAAGCTGACATCGCAGTGGACCCTTGGCAAGAACGGCGATTTCACCGGCCCCCTGGGACCCCTGGTCAGCCGCGACGAAGCAGGCGATCTCCGCGACGGGCTGCAGGTGCGCACCCGTGTCAACGGCACCGAAGTCCAGAACGGCAACACGCTGGACATGATCTTCTCCGTTCCCGCCATCATCTCGCTGATCAGCCAAACCTTCACGCTCCACCCCGGCGACGTGATCGCCACCGGCACGCCCGAGGGCGTGGGCTATGCCCGCACCCCGCAGTGGCTCCTGCAGGCCGGCGACACCGTGGAGGTCGAGATTGAGCGGCTGGGCACCCTGGTAACCCCCATCGGCGACCCCGGACTCAGGGCGAGGGCCTGATGACCGCCATCCACGATGCCCGGGTGGCGGACCTGCCGGACGAGATCCCGGTCTTCATCTCCGGAGGCGGCCCCAGCGGATTGTTCCTGGCGCTGGACCTGGCACAGCGGGGGATCCACAGCATCGTGATCGAGCCACGCACCTCCATCGACCAGGACCGGCCGCGTGCCAAGACCACCAACGCGCGCACCATGACCCACCTGCGGCGCCTCGGCCTGGCGGCGGCCCTGCGTGCCGCGTCCCCGCTGCCGGTGGATTTCGCGCAGGATGTGATCTTCTGCTCGTCGCTGACGGGCCGCGAAATCCGGCGTTTCCCCCACGCTTTCCAGCTCAAAACGGGCCGATACCTGCCGCAGCCCGAATGCGGGCAGCAGGTACCCCAACCCGTGCTCGAAACGGTGCTTCGTGAAGCCGTGAAGGCCTCCTCCCACGCGTCGCTCCTGACCGGATTGCGCGTGGAAGAGTTTGCGGTCGCCGGCGCTGCCGCCGGTGATGGCGGGGCCACCGGCCAGCGCGTCACCGTCACAGATTCCGACGGCGGCCGCCGCACGGTCCGGAGCACGTTCCTGGCGGGGGCCGACGGCGGTTCCTCCACCGTGCGCCGTGGCCTGGGGCTGCGGTTCGAGGGTGGCTCCGCGGCACTGTCCAACATCAGCATTCTCTTCCGGTCCAGCGACCTCGCCGGCACCATCACGCTGGATCCTGCCGTACAGTACTGGGTCCTCGGCCCTGGTGCCGCCGGCATGGTGGGCCGCATGGACCTGGACCGGACGTGGTGGGCCATCATCCAGGGCGTCGATGCCCAGGGCGCGGACAGTACCGAGGACCTCGATCCCGTGGGCCTGGTCCGTTCCCTGGTGGGGGCTGACGTCGAGGTGGACGTTATTGCCACCGATCCGTGGACTGCGCGCATGCTTCTGGCTCCCTCCTACGGACGCGACGGCGTGTTCCTGGTGGGCGACGCCGCGCACCAGAACCCGCCCTGGGGCGGACACGGCTTTAACACCTGCATCGGCGATGCAGCAAACCTCGCCTGGAAGATCGCCGCCATCCTTGGCGGGTGGGCCGGTCCGCAGTTGCTGGAAAGCTACGAACTGGAACGGCGCCCCGTGGCCGAGCGCACCATCAACGACGCCGCGGCCAACGGCAAGGCCCTGGCCTACCACTTCGCGGACCCCGCCTTGGAGGCAGTAGGAGCCGACGGCATCGCCGCCCGGGCCAGCGCCCACGAAGCCCTTGGCGTTAAGCAAAGCGAATTCGATTCCTTGGGACTGGTGCTCGGCTACAGCTACGCGGCGTCCCCGCTGGTAGTCCCGGACGGGTCTCCCGTGCCGGCGGAAGACCCCATCCGGTATACCCCCTCGGCCAGCCCCGGCGCGCTGCTTCCGCATGCGTGGCTCGACGATTCAGCGTCCATCTACGACGCACTGGGCGAAGGCTTCACCTTGTTCGTCGACGCCGGCGCGCTGGCAGGTGCCGCCGTCGAAAGCGCCTACGCGCCCGTGCTGGCGGCAGCAGCAGACCAGCGGATTCCGCTGACTGTTGTCGCCTTGGGGCCGGACTGGCAGGGTTTGCCGATCGCCGAACTGTGGGCTGCCGATGCCGTGCTGGTCCGCCCGGACCAACACGTGGCATGGCGCGGAAGTTCCGCCGACGCCGCCGCCCGAGCCCTCCGCATCGCCGCGGGATGGAGCCGGAGTGAACCTTTGGAGATACAGGAGAACGCTCATGTCAACGCCGTCATTTCGTGATTACCTCTACGCTCCGGACCACCCCCGCGTAGCCAAGCTCCGCGGCCTCGATGCACGGTCCTACGCGGAGTTGGCCAAGGAGGATTCCTTCGCCGGACCCATGATCGAGGGCTGGAAAAGGCTCTACCCGGAGCCTTTCGTCGGGGTGACCAGCGACGGTGCTGTCCGGGATGGCCTGTTCCCGCTGGCTTTCGCCCGCCCGGGCGAGGAGGCTCCGACACCGGGCATGGTGGCCGCGGCGGAGAAGCTCCTGGCCGCCGCGTCGGCGGAGCAGCTGGGCCGGCTGGGCTACGCCGCGGACGCCCACGAATGGCAGAGCTGGGCCAACCCGGAGTTTATGCAGCACGACACCGGCCTACGCCTGGACGAACTCGAACCCGCCGTCCGCGACGCCGCGCTGTCCGTGGTTGAAGCGAGCCTGAGCCCCGAGGGCTATGCACTGGCGCGGAACCTCATGCGGATCAACGGCTTCCTGGGCGACCTGGTGGACCTGCCGCTGCTGATGAACGAGTTCAGCTACAACTTTGCGCTGTTTGGCGAGCCGTCCGAAACCACGCCCTGGGGCTGGCAGCTCTTCGGCCACCACGTGGCCCTTAACTGCCTCGTGGCCGGTACCCAACTGGTGGTCTCTCCGGTGTTCCTGGGCGCCGAGCCGGACGTCGTCGACGCCGGTCCGCACCAGGATGTCCGGGTCTTCAAAGAACGCATCGAGTGGGCCCGCGAACTCATGACCTCGCTGCAGGACGGACTCCGCGCCGACGCGGTGGTGTTTGCGGACATGCAGGACCCCGCCATGCCCGAGGGACGGCTGCACCCCGGGGACGAACGGCACCTCGCCGGCTGCTTCCAGGACAACCGCGTGATTCCGTACGAAGGCATTCCGGCCAGCTCGATGGCGCCCGCGGCGCTGGAATGCCTGGACAGAATAGTGGACGACTCCATCGCGTATCTTCCGGCCGGCCCGCGTGCCGCCCGCCTGAGGGAAATCCGTGAGCATTACGCCGAAACCTGGTTCTCCTGGATCGGTGGCTGGCAGGGCGGGGACGCCTTCTACTTCCGCATCCAAAGCCCCGTGGTCATCCTGGAACTGGACCACCACACCGGGGTCTTCCTCAGCAACGACACACCGGCCCCATTCCACATCCACACGGTGGTCCGGACGCCCAACGGCAACGATTACGGCCGGGCACTGCTCAAGCAGGCCGGTCTCCGGCAGGACGCCTTAGGTACGGAAGGGCAGGACAGTTGACCACGGCGGAACTCGCCCCCGGGGCGGCAGTCACCGACGCTTTGACCAGCAAGGAGGAGCAACAGGCCGCGGGACAACTGTCCGCCGGTCCGCTGGAAGGCTTGCTCGTGGTGGACCTGAGCCGGGCACTCGCCGGGCCGCACGCCGGGATGATGCTGGGGGATCTGGGCGCCCGCGTGATCAAGGTCGAAGCACCGGGAACCGGAGACGACACCCGGGGCTGGGGTCCACCCTTTGTCGGTCCCGAGGATGATCCGCAGGCAACGTACTTCCTGTCCTGCAACCGGAACAAGGAATCCATCACCCTGGACCTGAAATCCCACGACGACCGCGTGGTGCTGCAGGAACTGCTGGCGAGGGCCGACGTCGTGATTGAGAATTTCCGCACCGGCGTAATGGACCGCCTGGGCTTCTCCACATCTGCCATGCAGGAGCTGAATCCGCGGCTGATCATCCTGTCCATCACGGGTTTCGGGCACGACGGGCCGGAAGGCGGGCGGGCCGGCTACGACCAGATCGTCCAGGGTGAGGCCGGGCTGATGTCCCTCACCGGCAACGGGCCGCACGATCCGCAGCGCGTCGGCGTGCCCATCGCGGACCTGCTCGCCGGCATGTACGGGGCCTATGGACTGCTCGCCGCACTCCTTGAACGTAGCCGGACCGGGCGGGGACAGGTGGTGCGCACCTCGCTCCTTGCCGCCGTCGTGGGTGTCCATGCCTTCCAGGGAACCCGGGTGAGCGTGGCCGGGGAAGTCCCCGAAGCCCAGGGAAACCATCACCCCTCCATTGCCCCCTACGGCTTGTTCCGCTGCCTCGATGGCGCTGTGCAGATCAGTGTAGGCAGCGAAGCGCTCTGGAAGAAGTTCTGCGGGGCCTTCGGGCTCGATGCGGAGGCCGCCGGGGTCGCAACGAACGCGGACCGCGTCCGTCACCGCAGCACCACCCTTGAGCTCGTGGAGCGGGTGTTCGCCGCTTACCCGGCTGCCGAATTGCTCGAGAAACTGCGGCTCGCGGGGATCCCCGCAGGCAAGGTCCGCTCCATGGACGAGGTCTACGCCTGGGACCAGGTGCACTCCCAAGGCCTGGCCGTTGACGTGGAGCACGAGGTGCTGGGCCGGATCACGCTGCCGGGTCCGCCGCTGCGCTTCTTTGCTGCCTCGGCCGACGGCGAGCGCGAAACCACCCTTGCCGGGCACAGTGCGCCGCCGCTGCTTAACAGGCACGGTGCCAGTATCCGGAGCTGGCTGGCCGCTGACCCTCCCGGCAAGCCATGAGCACCGACACGTCGCTGCTGGCCAGGAAGGCGGCCGCTATTTCTGCAGCCGACTTCATTGCCGCCATCGTGGATCCCGGCTCGTACGACTCGTGGGACACACCCCTGTCGTACGCAGGGCTCGACGCCGGCTATGCCGAGGCGCTCGCCGCCGCCCGGCAGCGCAGCGGGACGGACGAAGCCGTGCTGACTGGTGTTGGCTCGGTGGACGGCCGCCGGGTGGCGATCATCGCGGGCGAGTTTTCATTCCTGGCAGGTTCGATTGGCCTGGCCACGGCAGCGAGGATTACTGCGGCCTTGGAGCGTGCCCGTTGCCAAGGCCTGCCTGTTGTGGCCAGTCCCGCCTCGGGCGGCACCAGGATGCAGGAAGGGACACCAGCCTTCCTGGCGATGGCGCGCATTGCGGTCGCGGTTGAACGCCACAAGTCAGCCGGCAATCCCTACCTTGTTTACCTGCGGCACCCGACCACCGGCGGAGCCATGGCTTCGTGGGGCTCGCTGGGACACCTGACGTTCGCCCAACCTGGTGCCTTGCTGGGGTTCCTGGGGCCACGTGTGTACGAGGCCATGTACGGCAAGCCGTTTCCGCAAGGCGTGCAGGCCGCGGAGAATCTTGCGCTGCATGGATTGGTCGACGCCGTGGTGCCCTTGGCGGGACTACGCTCCGTGCTGCAGGGCGTCCTGCGGTATGTGCGCGGGGCCGCGCCGGGGTTCGGCTCCGGTGCTGGCATGCCGGATGACGTCGACGCGCTTCCAGCCGAGCCTCCCTTGACGGCCACGGCTGCTGACGCCTGGGATACCGTCCTTTGCTCCCGCTACGAGGACAGGCCCGGGCTCCTGGAGCTGTTGGCCTTCGCCGCGCATGACGTGCTGCCACTCGAGGGCGGTGTCTCGCCACACGAGGCTGGAACGGGTCGCCCGGGAGCAGGCAGCCCTTTGGTGGTGGCGCTTGCTTCCTTTGGCGACGTGCGCTGCCTCGTTGTGGGGCAGGACCGGCGCGCCCAGGCAGCCGGGTCCCTCATTGGTCCGGGGGAATTGAGGAGGGCCCGGCGGGGAATGCGGCTTGCCTCAGACCTGGGGCTGCCGCTCCTGACGGTCATCGACACGCCGGGCGCCGAACTGAGCGCGGATGCCGAGGAAGGCGGCCTTGCCCGCGAAATCGCCCGCTGCCTTGCCTTCCTCCCGCAGCTGCCCGTGCCCACCCTGTCCTTCATTCTTGGCGAAGGGACCGGGGGAGCCGCCATTGCGTTGCTCCCCGCCGACCGGATCATTTGCGCGCAGCACGCCTGGCTGGCGCCGTTGGCGCCGGAAGGCGCCAGCGCCATCCTGCACCGCGATACGTCCCGCGCGCCGGAACTTGCCCGCAGTCTCCGGATTACCGCGCGGGATCTTCAGGAGTGCAATGCGGTCAGCCACATCGTGGCCGAGCATCCGGATGCCGCTGTGGAACCGGCGGAGTTCTGCCGGCGCGCAGGGTTGGCGATCGAACGGAACTTCCTGGACCTGCTGGCCACGCGGCCCGGAACCTAGAAGTCAGGAAACCCAGAACGGCCCGGACCTCCCGCAAAGGAAGTCCGGGCCGTTCTGGTGTGCGCTAGAGGTCCAGGGCGGTCCGCCGCTGCGGGGGCGGACCCACCACGGTGAGGTCCATTTCCGCCTGCGCCCGGCCGAACCCTTCCATGTCCATGTACGGGGTGCCGCCTTCGGTGTACATGTGGTCCTCGGTGGGCTTGTTGAAGTACTCAAAGAACCCGTTGAAGACCGACGGCGTCAGGAAGCCCACCATCTGGGTGTTGTGGGAGTCGAACGCGAATGAGTGGATGGTGCCGGCTGGGGCGTGCAGGAAGTCGCCCTTGGTCAGCAGTACTTCGCGGCCGTTGGCGTACAGCCACATCCGGCCCTCCGTGCAGAGGAAGTTCTCAGTGTGCTCGGAGTGGAAGTGCAGCGGGATGTATGGCGACTTGGCGCCTTTGGTGTGCACCGCGAAGTAGTTTTCGCCTGTGTTCTGCGGCCGCGAGAGATAGGTGAACATGGTCTGGTAGCTGACCAGGCGCTCGCCTTCACCGGCACTGAGGAAGTACGGGCTCAGCGACGCCGGAATCCCGGCGTCCTGCTCCAGCGACGGCCGGACTCGTTCGACGTCGGGGAAGGAGATGCCGAATTCGGCGCCTACCTCCGCCTGTTCACGGGCGCTGCGTTTGTGGCCGGCGTGTACCGGCGGCACGTGTGAATCGATGGGCGTGCCCACGCGCTCGTAGTAGGACTCGGCGCCGCCCGGCGTCATCCAGTTCAGGAAGCGGGTGTAGTGGCTTGCCATCCGGTAGGCGTGGGGTGTTCCCGGCGGGATGACCACCGAGTCGCCCGGGGTCAGGATGCGGCTCTCACCGGGCAGCCAGACATGGAGGATGCCGTCGAACACGTAGAACGTCTTGTGCTCAACGGCATGCGTGACGAAGGGCGACTCGGCACCCATGCCGCCGGAGATGTAGGCGGCGCTGAAGATCCCGCCGGTGTCTGCCGCGCGGGCAATCACGGTGACCAATTGGCCGTTGATCTCGTAGCGGGCGCCTTCACCAGATGCCATGTAGTAGGGCACAGCCGCGCCGGGCAAGGCATTGGCCACCGGGAGCTGCTTGTTCATTTCCTCAACGCTGAGGGACATCGGGTCCTTCTTCCTGTACGTCGCCCTGACGGGAGTCCTGGAAAAAGCATCACCGATCCGTCGACGGAAGTATGCACGGATTTCATTGGTTGAAATTTTCAACGTCCACCGTGTCGCCCACCCTACGACGGCGCCGTTCCCTCGACACCGCCAATGCTTCGACATCGCCTCCGGCTGGCAGGCTCCCAGCAACTACCATTGAATGGAAGCACCGTCGTCGTCACAAAGGAGCCGCGCCGTGGCAAATTCAGCATCCGGTGATTCCGTGGTGGAGCGCGTGGTCCGGGTCATCGCCGCCTTCCCGGAGGGCGTCACCAGCCTGCAGCTGTCCGAACTCGCGGAACGGGCGGAGCTGCCCCTGAGCAGCGCCCACCGGCTGGTCCGGCAGCTCGCCGACCGCGGATTCCTGGACGTCGGTGCTGGCGGAACCGTCCGGTTGGGGATGCGGCTGTGGGAACTTGTCAACCGCAATGCACCTACATTGGCGCTCCGCCAGGCGGCCCTGCCGTTTATGGAGGACATCCAGCAGGTCCTGAACCAGAACGTGAATCTGGCCGTGCTGGATGGCTGGGAAGCTTTGTTTGTGGAACGCCTGTCCCGGCGCGGATCGGTGGCCAACCGGGCCCGCATCGCCGGCCGTATGCCGGTCCACATCTCCTCCGCCGGACTCGCGCTGATGGCGAACCAGCCGCGGGAACTGCAGGCCGCGTATCTCGGGCAGTTCAGCGATCCCGCCGGCAAGGTGAGCGCCGCCGTCGTCCGCCAACTACTTGCTGAAGCCGCCCAGCAGGGCTACGCGCAGCTCGCCGGCGTGGTGGACCCCGATACCTGGGGCATCGCGGTGCCGGTCATGGACAGCAAGCGCCGCACCGTGGCGGCACTTGGCGTCGTGGTCCCCCTGGCGGAGATGCGCCTTCAGGCCCTGGTGCCCGCCCTGCAGACGGCGGCGCGGGGGATCGGGCGCCAAATCGGTGCAATGCCGAACGATTGAAAGCGTCTTCCGTTCAACGGAATTCTTGTGACGCCGGTGGTTCGGCACGGGTGACACTGGTGGCAGAAGCCCCCGCCCCCGCAGCGCCAACGCCGCCGGGGCCCGCAACGAAGCGAGGAACACTATGACACGCAGCACCATCACCACGCAGGTGGCCATCCTGGGCGCTGGCCCTGCCGGCCTTATGCTCTCCCACCTGCTGGCCAAACAGGGCATCGAATCGATTGTGGTGGAGATCCGCAGCCGCCAGGAAATCCAGGAAACCGTCCGGGCAGGCATCCTGGAACATGGCACCGTGAACCTGCTGGTGGACTCCGGCGTCTCGGACCGTGTGCTGCGCGAAGGCGACCGCCATGACGGCATCGAGCTGCGCTTCAACGGCGAGAGCCACCGGATCGACTTTAAGGACCTTGTGGGCGAGTCCGTCTGGCTCTATCCGCAGACCGATGTATTCGCAGACCTCGCCGCGCGTCGGGAGTCCGACGGCGGCGACGTCCGCTACAGCGTCACGGAGACCACCGTTCAGGACCTCGAAGGCAAGCCGAAGATCTGGTTCGCCGACTCCGAGGGCCAGGAATTCGAGATCCAGGCGGACTTCCTGGTGGGCGCCGACGGTTCACGCAGCTACTGCCGCCGCCAGGTGCCGGAAGCCTCGCGGACCCAGTACTTCCACGAGTACCCGTTCGCCTGGTTCGGCATCCTGGCCGAGGCCCCGCGGAGCGCCGATGAGCTGATCTACGCCAACTCCGAGCACGGATTCGCCCTGATCAGCCAGCGCACCGAGAACGTCCAGCGGATGTACTTCCAGTGCGACTCCAAGGAAAACGTGGCCGAATGGGACGACGAGCGCATCTGGTCCGAATTCCGCAAGCGCGTCAACGGTAACGGCTTCGAACTCAAGGAAGGCCCGGTGCTGGAAAAGATGGTCCTGCCGTTCCGCAGCTTCGTCCACACGCCCATGCGCCACGGCAACCTCTTCCTGGCCGGCGACTCCGCCCACACTGTTCCGCCCACTGGTGCCAAGGGCCTCAACCTCGCCATCCACGACGTCAAGATTCTGTTCGAAGGCCTCGACTCGTTCTATTCCTCCGGTTCCACCGCGCTGCTCGATTCCTACAGCGACCGTGCCCTGGACCGCGTCTGGAAGGCCCAGCATTTCTCCTACTGGATGACCTCCATGCTGCATACCGTGCCCGGCGCCGACGACTTCGACCGCGCCCGCCAACTCGGCGAACTGCACTGCGTAGTCTCATCCCGGCACGGCCGCGCCTACCTCGCAGAGGCCTACACCGGCTGGCCCGGCGCACGCTGAGCCGCGCGGGCTGCTTCGTCGGGTCTCCTAGGGGATCTCCTTCTGCCTGGCCTGTGTCCCGGATGGTCTGCGTTGATGCTGGCGCAGTGCGAGCATCGGAAACAGGAGTACCGAGAGCATTCCTGCTCCGACGAGTGCGGAGGCGATTCCGCCTGTGATAAGCCCCTCGTCCCGGCCAATGCCGGTCACCGCCACGATAATCGGCAATCCTGTTGCACCAAAGAGGATGACGGACCGTTTGTCGGCGGCGCTGGAGCTGGGGGGAGCCGCGAGGAGCGACGGCAGGCCGCGGATGATGAGCAGGAGAAGCAGGAACAGGGGGACCAGCGAGAGAGTGGCCAGGCTGGACGTTAACGCGCGTAGGTCAAAGTCTATGCCGGTGTCGATGAAGAAGACCGGCACCAGGAATCCGAACGCGATGGCGTCGATTTTCGTCTCGATGACCTTCCGGTCCTGTTCGGGGGCGCGCGCGATGGCGACCTTCCAGAGGACTCCGGCGGCGAATGCACCCAGCAGCATGTCGAGTCCCAGTACCATGCTGAGCACCACAAGCACGGTGAGGATGAAGATGATGGACCGGACGGCGAACTGGCCGCTGGTGTGGAGGGTGCTGGTGACCTGGGAGTGGAGCAGTGAGTGCCGCGCCCGTGAGGCGAGATAAATTGCCAGGCCGGTCAGGAGGACAAACCCGAGAAGTACCGCTGTTGCCGGTCCCAACTGCCTGCCGCTAAAGAACAGCGAGATCGCGATGAGGGGCCCAAACTCGCCAACCGCACCGAGTGCGGTGACGGCGATGCCGAGCCTGGATTTCGATTCGCCGGCGTCGCGAAGAATCGGCAGCAGCGTGCCCAGAGCTGTGGAGCACAAGGCGACGCCGATGATCACGGCAGCTTCCGGTGTGGGGGCAAGGGCCAGGCCAGCGCCAATGCCTGCCGCCAATGAGATGACCCAGCCAGCAGCCGCACGGTTGGCGGGCCGGCCTCGGATCAGGGCGAAATCAATCTCGTTACCGGCAACGAAAAAGAGCATTGCCAGCCCGAAATCGGCGAGCGTATCCGTGAACTCGGCGGGTTGGATCCACCCCAGGAGGCTGGGGCCGAGCATGATACCGAGGACAATTTCGAAGACCACGATCGGCACCCTGACCACCCGGTCCAGGAAGCGTGCCGCAAGGGGCGCAGCGATCGCCAGCAAGGCGATCAGAACCAATGACGTGGACAAGCCCTGCATCAGCGGTACCTCCGGTACCTTGGCTGCTTCGAAGGAAAAGTAATCCAAAGCTACCGCCACTACTGGTGGTGGCGCCATGACAGCCAGCATCGCAAAAGGCTATGGAGCGCCGACCAGCCGAGGATGTGGTTGGACGTCAGGTTTCCGTGTTCCGGTGGGAGAACTTTCGGTGGAGTTTGTTCCTGGCACCGTGTTCCACAAGGGTCGGGATATAGGTCCGGATCCGGCCGGCATCCAGTGTTTCGTATTCCTCCGTGACGACCTGGACGACGAGGGGCCGGGGCGCGTCGGGATACCTTGCGGCGAGCAGCTCGGTGACTTTGGCGATGGTGTTGTGCTTTTCCGTATCTTCCATCCAACTAGTTTGCTGCGGAAGGCTTGTGGCGTCTATCACGTATGTTGGGACGCGAAAGCGCTCGCGCCCGGTCTGCGCCCTCCGCCCGGCCAGCCGCTCGCCGGGATCTCCCTTCACCGCATAACAGCGGCGACCGCGCTGATCTCGACCAGTGCGCCGGGCACGCCCAGCGCCGCGACACGCGCTCCGGTCACCAGTGCCGGCTCGTCGGACGCCAGTTCCGGTGCTATCGCTCCGTATGCCGCCGCGAGGTCCACTCCATCGACGAAGAGGACAGTCCACTGCACGACGTCGGCGAGGGTCGCGCCGGCCGCGGCGAGCGCGGACCGCACGTTCTCGAGGGCGCGGGCAGACTATACGGCCACGTCGCCCTCTCCAACGAGTGCCCCGTCCGCGTCGACGGCGTTCTGGCCGCCGACGTAGATGGTGGTGGCGCCGGGTGGCACGATGGCGACGTGGCTGAAGGCCGGGCTCGAAACGAGCCCCTGGGGGCGGATGCGCTGTATGGATGCCATGCCTGTATGGTCTCACCGACCGCCGGCGAGGGGGAGGCCTCTCCGATTCATGGAGGCCCTGATGTCAGGCGTTAGTGCGGGCGAGACAGCGGGCGACAGCCGAAACATGGCGTTGCCGGGGTCCGTTGGGTTACCTCGTGCTTCGGGCCGTGAAGCCATGTTGCCTTGCGCGTCGGCGCGTTTCGCCCTCGGTTGAATGGGGTCCGAACGGCTGGTTGGTTGGACCTATCGGCTTTGAGAGGAAAGAACATGACGGAACATTTTGATCTCACCCCCCAGCGACTGCGGCACGTCCTGGGCCACTTCGCGTCAGGGCTGACCGTGATCACCGCGGCGACCGATCAAGGACCTGCCGGCTTCACCTGCCAGTCCTTTGCTTCCCTTTCCCTGGACCCGGCTCTGGTCACCTTCAGCCCTGCCCGTACCTCCAGCACGTGGCCGCTGCTGCGGCAGGCCGGTCGCTTCACCGTGAACATCCTGCCTGCCGGGCACCAGCACCTTGCCGCCCAGTTTGCCCGTTCCGGTGCCGACAAGTTTGCCGGCGTCGACTACACCGCCTCGCCGCTGGGGAATCCGGTGCTGGACGAGGCCCTCGCCTGGGTGGACTGCGAGCTGCATGAGGAATACGACGGCGGCGACCACACCATCGTGGTGGGGGCGGTGCGCGCCCTCGGTGCCCGGGACGGCGCCGAGCCTCTTCTGTTCTTTAAGGGCGGGTACTTCGAAGGCGTGCCGTCCCGGTCCGGAGCATTGGAGAGCGTCGCATGACGGCGGTCCTGCGCAGGATCCACATGATCTACGGATACGAGCTATCCCAGCTTCGTCGCAGATGTACGGACGCACCAGGCAGGACATCCTCAACGGCGACCTGGAGTGTGCGGCCACTGCCATGGCCCACATCGCACAGGATGCCTGCCGTGCGCCGCTCACTGCACCAGTACCGCCGTTAACAGCACATATGCGAGAGTACGGCTGTGGAGATCCTCCGTCCCCGTACTCTGCTGTCAGGCGCCGATGCAGCCCGGCCGCAACCTCCGGATCAGTAGCATCGGGCCAGGACGAAGACGTCCACATAGGCAGCAAGGAGTATTGAATGACGAGAATGCTGATTATGGGACCGCCCGGCTCGGGCAAGGGGACGCAGGCGGAACGGATATCGGAACGCCTCGGCGTTGTAGCCATTTCCACCGGTGATATCTTCCGCGCCAACGTCAAGGGCGGAACGCCGCTGGGTGTAGAGGCCCGGAAGTATATGGATAACGGAGACTTCGTGCCGGACAGCGTCACGAATGAGATGGTGCGGAACCGGCTCTGCCAGGACGATGCCAAAGAGGGATTTCTGCTGGACGGCTACCCTCGCACGGTAGCGCAGGTGGACTACCTCGACGGAATCCTCGCTGCCGGTGAACAGAAACTCGACGTGGTCCTGCAGCTGACCGCGGACGACGAGGAACTTGTCTCGCGCCTTTTGGGCCGGGCCAGGGAAACGGGCCGGAGCGACGACAACGAGAGCGTTATCCGTCACCGGCTGGACCTGTACCACCAGCAGACGGAGGCGGTAGTGGCCAGGTATGCCGGCCGCGGGATCCTCACCGAGGTGGACGGGATGGGCGGGATCGAGGACGTCACGGACAGCGTTATGGGCAGCATCGACGGCGTGCTGAGCGCGCCCGCCCGCGGCCTCTAAAGGGCTCCCGGGCGGGAAGAACGACGGCGGTTCCTCCCGCCGTCGTTCTTCCCGCCAGCAGCGCATTTCCTGAGTCAACGCCCGTCCTTGAAAGTCTTGTCGCTCCAGGGCTAGCATTGCCGGCACGGGCACCGATGGGGCCCCTGTCCAGCATGGTTTCGAGTCGGGACTCTGGGCTTGGACATGGCATCAAATCGAGGAGACGGCCATGGGCGAGGCAACTTCGGACGCAACATCAGCGCACCTGATGGTCGACCTGATCAGTTCCTTGGACGGGTACGCATCGGCCGAGGGATGGCCTGGCTGGTGGGGACTGGATGGGCCGGAATACCTGGCGTGGCTGGGGCAGGAAGGGGAGAAGGACTACACCTTCCTGATGGGGGCGAACACCTACCGGCTGATGTCCGGCATGTCAGAGGAGGCCGCGGCCGAGGACTCGGGATTCACCGAGGATGAGGGGGCCAGCCTGACCGGCCTTGCCGCCGTTCCCAAGGTCATCTTCTCCTCCACCCTGCAGGCGCCCCTGACCTGGCCGAACTCGGAGCTGGTCACCGGCGACGCCGTCCAGGCCGTGGCGGAGCTGAAACGGACCAGGTCCGGGACCCTTAGCACCCTGGGCAGCCTCAGCCTCGCCCGGTCGCTGCTGACCGCCGGTCTCGTGGACAGGTTCCGGTTGGTTGTCTTTCCAGTGATCACGGGCAGCACCGGGCGGGAGCGGATCTACGACGGCTATCCGGACGTCTCGCTCGAGATGGTGAACAGCAGGACCTTCGACGGCCGGCTCCAGCTGCTCGAGTACATCCCCACCGTACTCAGCGGTCCGCCGGGAAGCGGCCCGGCCTGAGGACAACGGCGGGTTTCCGGCGATGATCTCGGTGGGAGATCAGCCTTCCTATCGCCTGGCTGTTCACCTAAGAATGCCCGCAAGCCCTCAAATACTGCTCCCCAATGATGGGCTGGAAGTCCGGTTCCGGCGCCGCGGCAAGCGACACCGGCCACTCCGGACGGGCCCCGGTGAGTGCCCATGCGGCCTGTACAGCGGCGCCGCGGGCCACGTACTCGCCGGGGCTTGGCACCACCACCGGCAGGTCAAACACCTGTGATGCAATCTTCTGCACCGCCGGGTTCTGTACGGCCCCGCCGATCAACAGCAGCCGACGCGCCGGATAGCCCAAGTCCTGCAATGCCGCCAAGCCACCGGACAATCCGCACAGCATCCCTTCGATGGCCGCGCGGGCAATATTGCTCCGCGTGGTGGACTCAATGCTGAGACCGTGCAGGCGGGCCTTGGCGTGCGGCAGGTTGGGCGTGCGTTCGCCCTCAAAGTACGGCACCAATACCACACCGCCTGCCCCGGGCTCAGCTTCCAGCGCCAGCCTGGAGAGCTCATCAAATCCGACATCAAGCAGCGCGGCAATGGAGCTCAGCACCCTGGCGGCGTTCAGCGTGACGGCGATGGGCAGATAGTCGCCGCCCGCGTCCGCAAAGCCGGCGACTGTTCCGCTTGGATCATGGCCCGCTTCGGATGCAACGGCGAAGACTGTTCCGCTGGTGCCGACGGAGACCACCACATCGCCCGGCCTGGCTCCGAGACCCAATGCAGCGGCTGCGTTATCGCCGGCGCCAACGCCGAGCAGGATTTCCGCCCGCCCGCCACCAGAACCTGCGCCACCGGCATCTGCGACAGCATCGGTACCGGAGTCGGCACCAGTGTCTGCGCCGACGTTGGACCAGGCAAAGCAGCGTGGATGAATACGGCCGGCGGATTCCCCGGCAGCCAGGACACGCGGCAGGATGACCGAGCCACCTTCAGTGGCGGCATCCGAAGCGGGTGCGGCTCCCGCCGATTCCTGTAGGCAGGCTTCGCGTGCATCCCTGCCGAAGGCCAGCCGGAACAGGTCCAGGTCATAGCTGCCGGACGCGGGGTCCCAGTAGCCGGTCCCGCTGGCATCCGATCGGTCTGTGGTGAGCGCGTCCAGATCCGGGCCCAGAGGGCTGGCCCCGGCCGGACCGTACCCGCGCAGACGCCAGGTGAGCCAGTCGTGGGGGAGGGCGACGGCGGCCACCCTGGCCACACTTTCGGGCTCGTTGTCCCTGACCCAGCGGACCTTGGTGACCGTGAAGGAGGCCACCGGTACCAGCCCGGTCCGCAGCGCGAACTCGCCGGCCCCTACCTCGCCGATCAGTGCGGCGGCAGCTTCCGCAGAGCGGGTGTCGTTCCACAGGAGCGCGGGCCGCACCACGTTGCCGTCGTGGTCCAGCAGCACCATGCCATGCTGCTGGCCCGCGACGGACAGTGCGGCCACGTCTGCCAGCCCGCCCGCGTCGTCGATGGCCTCGGATAGCGCCCGCCACCAATGGTCCGGATGGACTTCCGTCCCGTCCGGGTGGCCCGCCCGGCCTTCGCGGACCAGGGCACCGCTTTGGGCGTCCAGGACCGCAATCTTGCAACTTTGGGTAGAGGAGTCAACCCCGGCAACAAGGTTCAAGGAAGCAGCCGCCACAGTATCAGCGCGCGCCGAGAAGGTGCTCGATGAAGAGCTGCTGCAGCTTCACGAATCCGAAGCCCTTGCCACCAAAGTAGGCGTCGGCGTCGAAATCCTCGTAAGCGGACTTGTCCGCACGCAGCTGCTCGTAGCCTTCACCCGGGTTAAGAGTGGGCTCGTTGATTTGGGCAACGCGGGAAGCAACCAGTGCTTCCTGCACCTCGGGGTCGGCACGGAAGGCCTTAGCGCGTTCCTTCAGTAGCAGGTAGGTCTGCATGTTGGCTGCGGCGGAGTCCCACACGCCGTCGATGTCCTCGGTGCGGCTGGGCTTGTAGTCGAAGTGGCGCGGCCCGTCATATGCCCGGCCGCCGTCGGGGCCGCCGTTTTCGAGCAGGTCCACCAGGGAGAACGCGTTCTGCAGGTCGCCGTGGCCGAACACCAGATCCTGGTCGAACTTGATGCTGCGCTGGCCGTTGAGGTCGATGTGGAACAGCTTGCCCTGGTACAAGGCCTGGGCGATGCCGTGGGTGAAGTTCAGCCCGGCCATCTGCTCGTGGCCGGTCTCAGGGTTGACGCCCACAAGGTCCGGACGTTCCAGGGTTTCGATGAACGCGAGGGCGTGGCCCAGAGTGGGCAGCAGGATGTCTCCGCGGGGTTCGTTCGGCTTCGGTTCGATGGCGAAGCGGATGTTGTAGCCCTTGGCCGTGACGTAGTCGCCCAGCAGATTCACGGCCTCGCGGTAACGCTCCAGGGCGCCGCGGATGTCCTTGGCGGCGTCATACTCACTGCCCTCACGTCCGCCCCACATCACGAACGTTTCGGCGCCAATTTCAGCGGCGAGGTCGATGTTGTCCAGCACCTTGCGCAAGGCGAACCGGCGGACGCCGCGGTCGTTGCTGGTGAAGCCGCCGTCCTTGAAAACCGGGTGGCTGAACAGGTTGGTGGTGACCATGGGAACGATCATCCCCGTTGACTTGAGTGCACCTGTCAGACGGTCGATCTCACGCTGGCGATCGGCTGCCGAGCAGCCGAAGGGGAAGAGATCATTGTCGTGGAAAGTGATGCCATAGGCGCCCAGGTCGCTCAGCTTGTTGACGGCTTCGACCGTGTCCAGGGGCGGGCGGGTGGCGGAACCGAACTGGTCCTGGGCCTCCCAGCCCACCGTCCAGAGGCCGAACGAAAATTTGTCTTCTCGGGTGGGCTGAATCGTCATTGAATGCTCCGTTAGTAGGTATGAAAAGGAGTGCATGCGCGTTGTTTAGCGGGCTGCAGGCGTTTTGTTCTGCACACAAACATATTATGAATCTCCGTGATGTCAACCTCTTTGGCGCTTGTATCCCGCGTGAGTTTCCAAATCTCTCTCCTACGAAACGTCTGGTTTTATACACCTACAGCTGTTATGTTGTGCAGAACATCAAACTTCACGACCAAACGCCATGGAGGACGCAGACCGTGACTGAACAGCGGGTGCAGGAACGGAATTGGGCCGGAAACCTCGGCTACCAGGCGGAACGGATCGCGCACCCGCTCAGCGTGGACGAGCTGCAGGAACTGGTGGCCGGAGCCCGGACCATCCGCGCCCTGGGATCCCGCCATTCGTTCAATGACATCGCCGACACCGCCGGCACGCTGACTGCCCTGGACCTGCTGGATCCGGCCATCACCGTCGATGCCCGGAACATGACCGTCACTGTCAGCGGAGGCACGCGGTACGGCACGCTCGCCGCGGATCTGCAGCGGCAAGGCTTCGCTCTGCACAATCTCGCCTCGCTGCCCCATATCTCGGTGGCCGGCGCGGTTGCCACCGCCACCCACGGCTCCGGTGACGGCAACGGGAATCTGGCCACCGCCGTCGCCGGTTTGGAGCTGGTAACAGCCGACGGCGGCATCCTCACCGCCCGGCGCGGCGCGACTGCGGACTTTGACGGCATGGTGGTGGGACTTGGCGCATTGGGAATCGTCAGCAGCGTGACACTGGATATTGAGCCGGCTTTCCAGGTTGCCCAGCACGTTTTTGAGGACCTGGACTGGGAGCAGGTATTGGAGAACTTCGACGACGTCACTTCTTCCGCGTACAGCGTCAGCCTTTTCACCGACTGGAGCGGCAGCACCCTGGGGCAGGCCTGGCTGAAGAGCCGGGTAGCGGATCCGGGCGTAGATGCCGGCCGGCAGGACTTCTTCGGCGGCACCCCCGCCTTGTCGTCCCGGCATCCGCTGCCGGGCGTCTCCGGGAACAACTGCACGGAACAACTCGGAGTGCCGGGGCCCTGGTCGGACCGCCTTGCCCACTTCAGGATGGAATTCACGCCCAGCAAAGGCGACGAACTCCAGTCCGAATACCTGGTACCCAGGGAACACGCTGCGGATGCCATCCGCGCGCTACGTAAACTCTCCGGGGTCCTGACCCCCTTGCTTCTGGTCTCCGAGATCCGCACGATCGCGGCCGATACGTTGTGGCTAAGCCCCAACTATGGCCGCGACGGCATCGGCCTGCACTTCACCTGGCGGCCGGACCAGCCGGCAGTCGAGGCGGTACTGCCACTGCTTGAGGCGGAGTTGGCCCCCTTCGCTGCAAGGCCACACTGGGGCAAATTGTTCGACGGCGGTGCTGCCGCCGTCGGACCCCTGTACCCCCGCATTGATGACTTCCGGGCCCTGGCCGGCCGGCTGGATCCTGCCGGAAAGTTCCGCAACAGGTTCCTGGACTACACCGTCTTCGGCTCCTGATATTGTCACGGATGATGTCCACAGCAGCCCGCCTCCCCGCAACGGCCAGCGATCCTGATCCGTCGCGGCGGAACAACCTTGCCCTGATCGCAACTTTGGTGCACCACCATGGTGTGCTCAGCCGCGCTGAGCTGACCAGGCGGACGGGGCTGAACAGGTCCACCGTGGGGACTTTGGTGGGCCAGTTGGTGGCACTCGGACTTGTCTTTGAAGCGGCGCCCTCGGGCGAGGCCCAGGTGGGCCGTCCCAGCCCGGACGTCCGGCCTGATCCGTCTACGGCGGCATTGGCGGTGAACCCGGAGGTGGACGCTGTCACCATCGGACTGGTGAGCCTGGGCGGGAAGGTCCAGAAGAAAATCCGCTTCGCCACGGAGCGGATCCCCACGGCCAAGGAAGCAGTTAACATCGCCGCTGCTGTCATTGCAGGGATGCGTTCGGAACTGGACGCTTCCTATCGAATCGTCGGCGTAGGCATGGCCGTACCCGGCTTGGTCAACCGTGCGGACGGAGTGGTTCGCCACGCCCCTCATTTGGGTTGGCGCGACGAACCGGTGGCGCGGATGATGGGCGAGGCCACCGGCTACCCGTGCCTGGCGGACAACGATGCATCGCTGGGCGCGGAGGCCGAGCTTATTTTCGGGGCCGGCGCCGGCCGCGGCAACCTGATCTACCTCAACGGCGGCGCCAGCGGCATCGGCGGCGGCGTCATTGCCGATGGGGCGTTGCTGCGCGGGTCCGCCGGATATGCCGGGGAACTGGGGCACACCTTTGTGCGCACCGCCGGCCAGATCTGCCATTGCGGTGCCTCCGGCTGCCTCGAAACCGAGGTGTCCCAGTCCCGGCTCTTTGACCTGGCAGGGCTCCGCGGCGGCGACGCCAGCCAGCTCGAAACGGCTCTGCGCGCAACGGACAGTGCGGAGCTGGCAGGCGAGGTGGCCCGCCAACTGAGCTATCTGGGCATCACCCTGCGTAACGCCGTCAACACGTTCAACCCGGACGCTGTTGTCCTCGATGGGTTCCTGGGCATTCTGCACGCACTGTCCCCTGACACGCTGGACGGCCTGATCCGGACCCAGGCCCTGGACGAGGCAGCGGGCATGGCAAAGATCTACCGTGCCGCGCTGGGCTCCGACCTCATGATGATCGGGGCTGCGGAACTGGCCTTTACCCGATTACTTGCGGATCCGGCAGGGATCAGCGCCCTGCCCGCACGCTCCGCGAAGGAGCTCTGAGCGTGCCTGATGACAGTACCTCCCCTCGGTGCAGCGTCCCCCGGGCTGTGCTGACAGAGCTGCTTTCGGTATCGATCGCGGCCATAGAATGTTGGACACCACCTTGTCTTCCACCGAAGGGTCCCCCGCATGGGCAACACCATTGACCGACGCCTCCCACGCCTGGAAGACGTGGCAGCGCGGGCCAAGGTGTCCCACCAGACGGTCTCGCGTGTCATCAACAACCACCCCAATGTCAGCAGCGCCACCAGGGAAAAGGTGGAGGCGGCCATTGCAGAACTCGGCTACCGGCGCAATACCGCTGCCAGGAGCCTGGTCACCCGGCGGTCGCAAACCATAGGTGTTCTCGCGGCCGAAATGGGGCAGTATGGCCCGGCCAACACACTCCTCGGAGTCCAGCAGGCCGCCCGGGAGGCTGGATACTTTGTGAGTATCGAGGCCATCAAGGAGGCTGGAGCGGGGGCCATCTCGGACGCCGTCCGCCACCTCACGGACCAGGGCGCGGACGGGATAATCGTCATCGTGCCCCACGAAGGTACCGTTCAGGCGCTGAAGGGTTTGACCCTGGACGTTCCCGTGATCCTTGTGGGTGCGCCGGGTGGGGGGCTCTTCAGCGGAGCGTTGGTGGACCAGAAGCTTGGCGCGCGCCTGGCAGTCTCGCACCTGATCGACCTGGGCCACCGCCGGATCGGCCATGTTTCCGGTCCCCAGGACTGGGTGGACGGCAGGTCACGTGCCGAGGGTTGGGGCGAGCGGCTCCGCGAAGCCGGCCTGCCTGATGACCTTGTGGTCGAAGGCGACTGGAGCGCCGGCAGCGGGTACCGGATCGGCCGGCAGCTTGCCGCTGAGCGCACGGTGACGGCCCTGTTTGTGGGCAACGACCAGATGGCCCTGGGCTTGCTGCGCGCGTTCAACGAAGCGGGGGTCCGCGTGCCCGACGACGTCTCCGTGGTGGGTTTCGACGACCAGCCAGAGTCGGGCTACTTCACGCCGCCGCTGACCACCGTCCGCCAGGACTTCGAGGAACTCGGCCGGCGCTGTATGAACGTCATGCTGGGCGCCCTTGAGGGCGGCGCCGGGGCGGGCACCATCGTGGTGGAGCCGGTGCTCGTGGTCCGCAGCAGCACGTCCGCTCCTTCCTGATCCTTTCCTGGCCTTCCCAGCCGCGACCCGGTACTTGACGTCATAATTGTTAGCGCTCACAATTGAATTAATCCGCGCTCATCGGACCAGCTATTTGGAGGACTTCATGGACGTCACAGTGGACGGCACAGACAACTACGTCATCGGCGTGGACTACGGAACACTTTCGGGACGGGCCGTTGTGGTCCGGGTCCGTGACGGCAAGGAACTGGGCAGCGGTGTCTTCGACTATCCGCACGCGGTGGTCACGGATGCTCTGCCGGCGGATCTAGCAGGCAATGCAGGCGACGGCGCCGCCCGGCTCCCCGGGGAATGGGCACTGCAGGTGCCCAATGACTACCGCGACGTCCTGCGCCATGCCGTCCCCGCCGCGGTTGCGGACGCCGGGATCGACCCGGCCGCCGTCGTCGGCATCGCCACTGACTTCACGGCGTGCACCATGGTGCCGGTGAAGGCGGACGGGACCCCGCTGAACGAGCTGGACGGCTTCGCCAACCGGCCGCACGCCTACGTGAAGCTGTGGCGGCACCACGCCGCGCAGCCGCAGGCGGACCGGATCAATGCGCTGGCCGCAGACCGCGGCGAAGCCTGGCTGCCGCGTTACGGGGGGCTGATTTCCTCCGAGTGGGAGTTCGCCAAGGGCCTCCAGCTCCTGGAGGAGGACCCGGAAGCCTACGCCGCCATGGACCACTGGGTGGAAGCCGCCGACTGGATCGTCTGGCAGCTTTGTGGCCAGTACGTGCGCAACGCCTGCACCGCCGGCTACAAAGGCATCTACCAGGACGGCCGGTACCCCTCCGAGGAGTTCCTCGCTGCGTTGAACCCGGACTTCAAGGACTTCGTCAGCACCAAACTCGAGCACACCATCGGCCGGCTCGGCGATGCTGCGGGCTACCTCACGGCGGAGGCCGCCGCCTGGACGGGTTTGCCTGCGGGCATCGCCGTGGCCGTGGGCAACGTGGACGCCCACGTCACGGCTCCGGCCGCTAAAGCCGTGGAGCCGGGGCAGCTGGTGGCCATCATGGGTACCTCCACCTGCCACGTCATGAACGGTTCGGAACTTCGCGAAGTGCCGGGCATGTGCGGCGTGGTGGACGGCGGCATTGTCGACGGACTCTGGGGGTACGAGGCCGGACAGTCCGGCGTGGGCGACATCTTCGGCTGGTTCACGAAGAACGGTGTCCCGCCGGAATACCACCAGGCGGCGGCCGCGGCAGGGCTCGGCATCCATGAGTACCTGACCCAACTCGCCTCCCGCCAGGCCATCGGCGAGCACGGCTTGATCGCCCTGGACTGGCACTCGGGCAACCGGTCGGTGCTGGTGGACCACGAACTCTCCGGCTTGGTGGTGGGCCAGACGCTCGCCACAAAGCCCGAGGACACCTACCGGGCACTGCTGGAGGCCACGGCCTTCGGGACCCGCACCATCGTGGACGCCTTCCGCGATTCGGGCGTGCCCGTAAAGGAATTCATCGTGGCCGGCGGGCTCCTGAAGAACAAGCTCCTTATGCAGATCTACGCCGACATCACCGGACTGCAGCTGTCCACCATCGGCTCGACCCAGGGACCGGCGCTGGGTTCCGCCATCCACGCCGCCGTCGCGGCCGGGAAGTACGCCGACATCCGCGAGGCCGCGGCGGCCATGGGCTCAGAACCCGGCGACGTCTACACGCCCATCGCGGAGAACGTTGCCGCCTATCAGGAGCTGTTCCAGGAATACCGGACACTCCACGACTACTTCGGCCGGGGCGCCAATGACGTGATGCACCGGCTTAAGGCCATCCAACGCAGGTCCGTCCGCCCCCTCGTCACCGCCGGGATTTCCGCATGAGCGCGCTGCTGGAATTGATCGCCCAACTGAGGGCCGAGGTGTGCGCCTTGCATGCCGAACTGACCCGCTATGAGCTGGTGGTGTGGACGGCAGGCAATGTTTCCGCACGCGTTCCCGGCCACGACCTGATGGTCATCAAACCGTCCGGGGTTTCCTATGACGACCTGAGTCCCGAGCTTCTGGTGGTCACGGACCTCTACGGCACTCCGGTCAGTGGCGCCAACATCGGCAGTGGCGGCACTGTCCATTGGGGCAACCCGCCGCTGTCGCCGTCGTCGGACACCGCGGCGCACGCCTACGTCTACCGGCACATGCCCGACGTCGGCGGCGTGGTGCACACGCACTCCACCTACGCCACGGCGTGGGCCGCCCGGGGCGAAGCGATCCCTTGCGTGTTGACCATGATGGGCGATGAGTTCGGCGGTTCCATCCCGGTAGGTCCGTTCGCGCTGATCGGCGACGATTCGATCGGGCAGGGCATCGTGGAGACACTGAAGAACTCCACCTCGCCCGCGGTCCTGATGCAGAACCACGGCCCGTTCACCATCGGCAAGGACGCCCGTTCCGCCGTGAAGGCTGCCGTGATGTGTGAGGAAGTGGCGCGCACCGTCCACGTCGCCCGCCAGCTCGGCGAACCCATCGCCATCGACCAGTCCCGGATCGACTCCCTCTACGCCCGCTACCAGAACGTCTACGGCCAATGACATCCGGCCGGCAGTGCCCGCCGTTCGGCCCACCCCCAAAACTTTCCCAGGAGAAACCCATGAACAACGCCAACAGCACGTCCCTCGGCCACTACGAGGTCTGGTTCCTCACCGGCAGCCAGCACCTCTACGGCGCAGACGTCCTCAAGCAGGTAGCCGCCCAATCACAGGAGATTGCCGCCGCCCTGAACGCCTCCTCCGATGTCCCCGTCAAAGTGGTCTGGAAGCCGGTCCTCACCGATTCGGACGCCATCCGCCGCACCGCACTGGAAGCGAACTCGGACGATGCCGTGATCGGCGTGACGGCGTGGATGCATACCTTCAGCCCGGCCAAGATGTGGATCCAGGGGTTGGACCTGCTGCGTAAGCCGCTCCTACACCTGCACACCCAGGCCAATGTGGAGCTGCCCTGGGCGGACATCGACTTCGACTTTATGAACCTTAACCAGGCCGCGCACGGCGACCGGGAGTTCGGCTACATCCAGTCCCGGCTGGGCATTCCCCGCAAAACCGTGGTGGGCCACGTGTCCAACCCGGAGGTCTCCCGCCAGGTGGGTGTGTGGCAGCGCGCTTCGGCAGGCTGGGCAGCCGTCCGGACCCTGAAACTGACCCGCTTCGGTGACAACATGCGCAACGTGGCCGTCACCGAAGGGGACAAAACCGAAGCGGAGCTGCGCTTCGGGGTCTCCGTGAACACCTGGTCCGTCAACGAGCTCGCCGACGCCGTGCACGGCGCCGCAGAGTCCGACGTCGACACCCTGGTTGCGGAGTACGAACGCCTGTACGAGGTGGTACCGGAGCTGAAGGCCGGGGGAGCCCGGCACGACTCGCTGCGCTACAGCGCCCGGATCGAGCTGGGCCTGCGCAGCTTCCTTGAGGCCAACGGCTCCGCCGCATTCACCACCTCCTTCGAGGACCTCGGCGAGCTGCGCCAGCTGCCCGGCATGGCCGTGCAGCGGCTTATGGCCGACGGCTACGGTTTCGGCGCCGAGGGCGACTGGAAGACCGCTATCCTGGTTCGCGCCGCCAAGGTGATGGGCTCCGGCCTCCCCGGCGGTGCCTCCCTGATGGAGGACTACACGTACCACCTTGCCCCCGGCGCCGAGAAGATCCTGGGTGCGCACATGCTGGAGGTCTGCCCGTCCCTGACCGCCACGAAACCGCGCGTCGAGATCCACCCGCTGGGCATCGGCGGCAAGGAAGACCCGGTCCGGATGGTGTTCGACACCGACGCCGGCCCCGGCGTTGTGGTGGCGCTTTCTGACATGCGGGACCGCTTCCGGCTCGTGGCGAACGCCGTCGACGTCGTGGACCTGGACGAACCGCTGCCGAACCTGCCGGTAGCCCGGGCCCTCTGGTCGCCGAAACCCGACTTCGCGACGTCCGCCGCCGCGTGGCTCACCGCAGGCGCTGCGCACCATACGGTATTGTCCACGCAGGTGGGTCTGGAGGTGTTCGAGGACTTCGCTGAGATTGCCAAGACCGAGCTCCTCACCATCGATGAAGGCACCACTATCAAGCAGTTCAAGAAGGAACTCAACTGGAACGCCGCCTACTACAAGCTGGCCGGCGGCCTGTGAACGGCCTAGAACTTCAGCTGGTCTCGGGGGACTACACCGCTGCCATTGTGCAGCGCGGTGGTGCCCTGCGGCGGCTGACCTTCCAGGGCAGGGACCTGGTGGTGCCGTTCGACGCAGATGCGCCCATCCCGGCCTATCGGGGGATCATCGCCGCGCCGTGGCCCAACCGGATCGCCGACGGCACCTACCCTTTTGCCGGCGTCGAGCACCGACTGCCGATCAACGAACCAGAGCGGGGCACGGCACTGCATGGGCTCGCCTTCGACCGTTTGTGGACCATTGAAGGCAGCGGTGCCGACGCGGTAAGCCTGTCCTGTGAGATCGCGGGGGCCCCAGGATATCCGTTCCATATACGGCTCCACGTCGACTACAGCCTGGACGACGCCGGGCTGCACACCACGGTCACGGCAAGCAATATGGGCGACGAGGCGGCCCCTTACGGGGTGTGCCCGCACCCCTATCTGCTCGCCGGACCTGCGCCGTTGGATGAGTGGACCGTTGGGATCCCCGCGGGGTCGTTCCTCGAGGTCACGCCGGACCGGCTCCTGCCGGTCGCCACCCGGACGGTGGCGGGCCATGAGTTCGACTTCCGTGCGTCACGGGCAATCGGCGGCACGCAGATCGACCACGCCTTCACAGACCTTGAGTTCGACGACGGCGGCCGCGCGCAGCTGATCGCCAGGGACCCCGGTGGAACCGGAGTGGGCATGGCCTGGGGCCGGGGCTGCCCTTGGCTGCAGATACATACCGCAGACAAGCCTGCCCCCGCGCCCAACAGGCTGGGCCTGGCGGTTGAGCCGATGACGTGTCCGCCGGACGCCTTCAACAGCGGCCAGGACCTCGTGCAGCTGGAGCCGGGCAGCAGCCACCAGGCCGGCTGGAGCATCTTCGCCGCCTGATGCCCCGTGGTTGCGGCGTTGACACACAGAAGCGGCCCACCCCGGCAGTCTGCCGGGGTGGGCCGCTTCTGTGCATGCGCAAGTCAGTTCATGCGCCGATCAGTGCGGCCAGTCGCCGGGGGCTACGTCCACATCCCCGCATTTGACCGGAACATTGACTGCAGACTCTTTGCCGTGCGGGCGCTTGGTGGTGAGGCACGAGGTTCCGCGGGCGAAGACCGGCAGCCCGGGGCTCTGCAGCTCCAGCAGGTCCATCGCCACGCCGTCCACCACGATGCGGCGCCGCGGGCTTTGGCGGCGGCCGCCGTCCATGTCCACCACCAGTACTGCTCCGGGGTACAGCTCCAGCAGCGCCCGGTTGTTGTGCATTTTCACATTCTAGGACCAAAATCCCGTGGTGTATTGCTAGTTATTTTGGGTGAACCTACTGGAAGAATGGAGTGAAGCAAGCGGGTGAGCCACATCACGCGGCAAGCGGCTAAATGCGCCGCATGGTCGCAACACCCGGTCCTGCGGATCGTGGATGAGAGTGTCACCCCGCCCTCAATCTTAGAAAAGAAGGTATAAAGCTTTGAGCACAACAACCACTGCCGGGCATCTGATTGTTGCCCAGCTTGAGCGGGCCGGTATCAAGCGGGTTTATGGGGTTCCGGGTGAGAGTTTCCTGGATGTGTTGGATGGTTTGCATGGTTCGTCCATTGAGATGGTGGTGACCCGGCATGAGGGCGGGGCGGGTTTTATGGCCCTCGCGGAGGGCCGGTTGACGGAGTTGCCCGGGGTGGCGATGGTGACCCGTGGCCCGGGTGCGGCGAACGCGTTCATCGCGATCCATACCGCGCATCAGGACGCCACCCCGATGATCCTGTTTGTGGGCCTGATTCCGGTCGCGGACCGGGGCCGGGAGTCCTTCCAGGAATTCGACATCAACGCCTGGTTCGGGAGCACCGCCAAGAAAGTAGTCACCCTCGATGACGCCGCGTCCGCGGCCCGGGTGGTCGATGACGCGATCTTCACCGCCCTCAGCGGCCGCCCCGGACCCGTGGTCATCGGCCTGCCCGAAGATGTCCTGGTCCACGCGATCGGTTCCGGGACGGTGGAGCCGCGGGTGGTGGCACGGTCCGAACCGGCCGCGGCGGACCTGGCCGCGCTGGAACAGCGCCTGGCAGCACTTGAGCTGGCCAACGGCACCAAATACGCCCTCGCCTCCAGCGTCTGGTCCAACAACCACGGCGTGGTCACCCGCGTCTCCAACGAACTGGACTTCGGCGCCGTCTGGATCAACTGCCACCAAATCATCCCCGCCGAAGCCCCCCACGGCGGCTTCAAACACTCCGGCACCGGCAAAGACCTCTCCATCTACGGCCTCGAGGACTACACCCGCATCAAATCCGTCACCACCTCACACCGCTAGGGGAACACCATGTCCACAACACCCACTTTCACCGCCCCCGACGCCGCCTTCGTTGAAGACTTCCGCGTGATGAGCCAGTTCGGCGCCACCGAAAACGGCGGCGTGGACCGCCAGGCAGCCACCATCGCGGACGGCGAGCAGCGCCGTTGGCTGACGGGGCTGCTGGAGGCCCGTGGATTCACCGTGACGTTTGACCGTGCCGGTAACCAGTGGGGCCTTTTCGAGGCCGTGCCGGGGGCCCCCTTTGTGGTGGTCGGCTCGCACATGGATTCCCAGCCGACGGCGGGCCGTTACGACGGTGCCTTCGGTGTCCTGGCCGCGGCGCATGCTGCATTCCGGCTGGTGGAAAAGTGGTCCGGCGTCGCTTCCGGGAAGCCGAAGTTCAACATCGCGGTGGTGAACTGGTTCAACGAGGAAGGTTCCCGTTTCAAGCCGTCCATGATGGGGTCCTCCGTCTACACCGGGAAGCTCGCCCTTGAAACGGCACTCGACACCACGGACAGGCAGGGAATCAGTGTCCGCGAGGCGCTGGACGGGATCGGCTGCCGGGGGGACTACGCCGGGCCCGCGGCTGCGTACTGCGCCGAAATCCACATCGAGCAGGGCCGCAGCATGGAGCGCGACGGCATCACCATCGGCCTGGTGCAGTCCAGCTGGGCGGCCAACAAGTATGAATTTGTGGTCCACGGCGAGCAGGCCCACACCGGTTCCACCGTGATCGCGGACCGCAAGGACGCCCTCCTGGGCGCCGCCATGCTCGTGGTGGCCGCCCGCGAACTCGCTGACCGTTTCCCGGGCGTGCTGCACACGTCGGTGGGTGAGTTGACCGTCTACCCCAACTCGCCGGTGGTGGTCCCGTCCCGGGTTAACCTGCTGCTGGACCTGCGCAGCGCGGACGAGTCCGTCCTGGCCGAGGCCGATGCCCTGCTCCACGAACGGATCCCTGCAATTGAACGGGCAGCCAACATCAGTGTGGAACGGAACCACTCACACTCCTGGCCGGTCACCCCATACCAGACCGAAGGCGTTGAGCTTGCAGCCAAGGTGGCCGCGGACCTGGGTCTGTCCTACAAGCAGGTCATGACGCTCGCCGGGCACGATTCGATTAACATGAAGGATCTGGTCCCCACCGTGATGCTGTTCGTCCCGAGCGTGGACGGAATCTCCCACAACGAACACGAATACACCACCGACGCGGACATCGTGGCCGGCCTCGCCATGCTCACTGAAGTGGTCAACCGTCTCTGCAACGGGGTCCTGGAGGACTAGGGAGAACAATCTAAAAGGCTAAGGTTGTGCGCCCAGGGCCCGAACTGGTCCCGTCGACTCCCGCATTACGAGCTCCATGGGGTCCAGCGTCAGCGGTTCAGCCGACGTGCTAACGCCACGAATCCGTGCGATGAGCTCTTTCATGCTCCGGGCGCCGAGCGTTTCGAGGTCCATGTGCACGGTTGAGAGGGATGGAATCAGGAACGACGATTCGGCCATGTCATCCCAGCCAAACACGCTGACTGCCCCCGGCACCGGTACGCCGTTCTCGTGCAAGGCGCGGATGACGCCGATGGCCATCTGGTCGTTCCCCGCCACAACGGCGGTTACGTCCTTCAGGCCGGCAATCTTCTTGCCGGCAGCGTAGCCGGACGCAGGGGACCAATCACCGGCGGCGATGCCCACCGACGTCAGTCCCAGTTCCGCAATGGCTTCCTCGTAGGCCGCCTTGCGGTTGCGGGCGGACGCCCAGGCGGCAGGTCCGGCAACATGGAAGAAATTCCGGTGCCCCAGCGAGGCCAAGTAGTGGACGATTTTCCCCGCGGCAGTGCCGTCGGCCAGACTCCCGCGGGCGCGCATTTTGTTGTCGTACTCGCCGGCCACCACCAACGGGACCGATGAATCGCCATCGACGGTTACCGCAGACTTGGGCCGGGGTACAAAGGACAATATCCCGGCGATGTCCTCTCCGGACAGCAGGTTGCGGAGCTGTTGCGCGCGGGCCTCAGCGGTTCCCTCCATGGCGATTACATCTACGCGGTAGCCCGCAGAATGGGCCGCCCCGGCAGCTCCATTGAGCATCCGGGCCGGAAAGTACAGGGAGGCTTCGGGAACCACCACCACAACGCGGTACAGCTCACGCGATCTTAGCGACCGCGCTGCGAGATTGGGCGTGTAGTTCAGCTCCGACAACGCCATTTCAACCCGCTCCACCGTGGCCGGCTTCAGTTTCGACTTGTCACGCAGATAGCGGGAAACAGTCTGGTGCGACACCCCGGCCAGGTCCGCCACGTCATAGATAGTGGGTGCCTTTGACCGGCCCGGTCCTACAGCTGATTGCACCATGGGGCCTCCCTTCAGATTTTTGTCCTGCGGTTGTCGCGGGAGGGATCCGGCTCCAGCCTAATCCCTCCCGCTTTGCCGCAGACGCACCCGCATCCGTGGCTCAGGCAGGTCGGCTGGACTCCCATTTCTGCAGCATCCCGCACATGCCGAAGATCCGATCGGTGCCGGCCGGTGCTGTCCGGGACACGGCCGCATCCTTGAAGTGGCTGAACCGGCCCTCGGCCAGGTCCGCCAGCCACTGCTCCGTCCGTGCCGCCTCTGGTGCGATCTTCTCGTTCCAGAGTTCGTGCCACCCGGGGACCCTGGACTGGACCAGCCGGACGGCATCGCGGTGGAACTGCTCGACGGCGTCGAAGTCGCCCGCCAGCGCGGCGTCCTTCAGCCGCTGGTAACCGGAGAACGCCGCGTCCCGCCTGGTGCGGGCAGCGTGAGCCAGCGCGTCCGGCGCCGGCGGGGACCCGGCGTCGAGCGTTGCGGCCCGGAAGTACCGCTCCGGGTCGGCAACGATGTCCGCCTCGAACGTGAGGACTGCATCGCCTGCTTCCGGCAGCCCGCCGTTCTGCATGATGGCGAGTATGTCCAGGTTGCCGGTGTTCACGATCCGGTGGATCGTTCCCGGGCCGAACCACAGGAGGTCGTTGGGGGCAAGGTCGTGGGACTCGTAGCCGGTGGACGTGACCGTTTCCACGCGCCCCGTGCCCGCCAGCACCAGGTAGGCCTCGGTGGAGGCCGTGTGCATGTGGGGCGATCCGCCGCACACGCCGTCGGCCGCCTCCCAGTCGTAGACGCCAAGCCGGGTGAGGGCCACCGCGCCGGGGAACGGTACAGTCTGCTGGGTTGCCGTCATGCGTGCGATGCCACCTTTTGTTGCCGCAGCGAACCGGCAGCGGCCGCTGCGAGGGCGTCGAGCCGCGCCTCGTCGGAGTCGCCGTCGGCGATCACCACGGCGTAACGGTTGACCATGGTGGCTCCCGCGGCGAAGGTGACCTCCTTGCTGAAGAACGGGGCGGGCCCGAAACAGGCGAAGGGCTCGGACCGGGCAAACCACTCCGGCGGGTGCTGGGCGTTAGCGGTGTCATCGGCGATCAGCACGGTGGAGAAACGGCAGCTGTCATCGTGCTGGCCCACAAACGCGAGCCACGGTCCGCGGGTGCCCCGGAGCGCTTCGCCGCTTACTCCGCCCGGGCCGGCGATCCGGCCGCCCGCGAATTCGCGGGCTCCGCGCCAGAAGAGTCCGCCGTAGCCGGCGTTCTCCCGGCCTTCGGTGGTGGGCGAGCCGATCTGGATGTCGCTGCCGGAGACGTTGGTCATCGCCGTTTCGAAGACCAGCGTCCACGAGTCGCCGTCCGGGCCCGCGCTGATCCGGATGGAGCGCGTTTCATCAACCACGTGTTTGCCGGCCTGCGTCCACCAGCTGAGCGTGTGGGCAAAACGGAACGCGCCGCCGTCGAGCCCGGCCTCCAGGACGCCTTCGTGACGCATGCTTCCGTTGTTGGGCAGCCACTTGTAGTCCTCCCCGCGGCGGTAGCTGGGGCCACCCCAGAAGTTATCGTCGCCGAAGTGGGGGAGGGACCAGGCGATGCCCTTGTGCCAGACGTGGTCCCAGGGCCGGTAGACGCTGACGGTTTCCCCGGCGGTGGTGCGCAGCGGGTGGAAGAACGGCCGCGGGGATTCGCGCTGCTCGTCGGTGGCGTCGTAGGTGTAGGTGGCGATGTCCAGGTCCCCGAGCGCTACGGTCAGGGACTGGTTGTCATCCCGCCAGGTCAGTGCTGTTGATGTGCTCATGCGTTGAGTGCTTCCTCTTGCTTCCAGGGTTCAAGGTGGCCGTCCATGCGGGTGAAAAACGGGCTGGTTTCGTCGATCTGGCCGCGGGCGATGGTGGTTCCGCTGACACTGGATGCGTAGATCGCGGCGGCCAGTTCCATGGTGGCGTAGGCGTCGGTGATGGAGACGGGGGCGGCGCCGCCCGCCTGCAGGCTGCGGATGATGGCCGTGTACTGCGCCGCGTGACCGCTGGGTTTGTCCTCACCCTGGGCCCAAAGGCCGACGACGGCGTCCTGGCCGGGCGCCGGTGTTACCGTCCAGTTGTGGTCGCTGTAGCCGTAGAGGTGGTTCAGTTCGACGGTCGCGTTTTCGTAGTCCAGCCGGAGGTAGGAGGTTTCGCGCGGCGAGATCACGGAGTTGATGATGGTGGCGATCGCGCCGGATTCGAAGCGGACCACGGCGGCTGAAGCATCCTCGGTATCGGTTTTCCGGGCGAGCTTGCCGGCGAAGGCGGTGACTTCGGACCAAGGACCCCACAGGTGCAGGAGCAGGTCGAATTGGTGGATGCCGTGGCCCATGGTGGGCCCGCCGCCTTCCACGTCCCAGAGCCCGCGCCACGGCACATCGAAGTAGGGCTGGTCGCGGAACCAGAGGGTGTTGCAGGTTCCCACAAGCTGCCGGCCGAGTGCGCCGGAGCGCTGCAGGGCGAGCAGCCGCTGGGCGCCGGACCCGAACCGATGCTGGAAGATGCAGCTGAGGGATCCCGCGGATCCTGCCTCGGCGGCTTGCAGCTGCCGCATCTGGCTCAAGGAGAGTGCCGGGGGTTTTTCGACGACGGCGTGCAGCCCGAGCGAGAGCGCCTCCAGTGCCAGCGGAAAGTGGCTGGATGGCGGGGTGCAGATGGCTATAAGATCCAGCCCGCCGCCGTCGACGGCTTCTTGGAGGTTCGCCGCTGTGCGGGTGACGCCCCACTTGGCCGCGAAGGCTTCGGCACGGGACGCGTCGACGTCGATGGCGGCGGCGAGCTCCACATCCGGCTGCTGCTGCAGCGCTTCGGCGTGGGCGTTGGCGATGCCGCCGGTGCCGAGGAAGGCGACGCGCAGGGGAGTTCCGGCGTCGTGGATTTTTTGGTCAGTCATTTTTACTTCCGGAGTGAGGAGGAGAGTTCGTCGATGAAGGGCTGCGCGGCTTTTTCGGGGGTGGTGCGCTCGAAGAGGATGTCGGAGGTGTAGCGGCTGAGGATGTCCGTGATGGTGCTTCCGCCGGCGGGCGTAATGGGCGGGGCGGGCCGGACTTCGTCGGCGATGGCGTCGGTGAAGTCGATGGCGGCCTTGTCCGTGGCGCTGAGCTTGGGCGCGATGGCCGCACGGATCTTGGTGTTGGCCGGGATGCCGCGTTCGGTGAGCATGATGTCGCCGGCGGTCTGGCTGTTAGTCAGGTAGTTCAGGAACTTTTCCGAGGCCTTCTGGTGCTTGGTGCGGGACGAGACAGACCAGAACATGGAGGGCTTGTAGTAGGCGCCGGCTTCCTTGGATGTGGATTCGCCGGGCAGGCGCAACAGCTTAAGCTCCTGACCGGCGGCCCCCGAGAATGCCGTCAGCTGCGTGCTGAACACGCCGGTAAGGCCCATCTCGTTCTTGGCGAGGGCAGTCTGGTTCAGCGAGGCCGAGGCGTTTTCAATGATGGCCGAGGGCTTGGGCCCGGCACCGGACGTGGACAGTTCCAGCGTGTGCTTCCAGAAGGAGACGAGGGTTTCGGGTTTGATGACCACCTTGCCCGCGTCGTCGTAGAGCCGGTCGCCGTTCTGCCGGGCCCAGATATAGAGGTCCTGGTCGCCGTACTGGACGCCGACGCCGGTGGTGCCTGTGCCGCTGCCGCTGATCTGTTCGCCGAGCTTCTGGTAGTCCTCCCAGCTCCAGGTGGTGTCATCGGGCATGGCCACCCCGGCCTTGGCGAGGACGCTGGGGTTGGCAGCGATGCAGAATGTGGCCACGCCGGTGACCAGCCCCACGAGCTTGCCGTCCACTTCGCCGCTCTTGAGGGTGTCCGGTTCGATGCCGGACGTGTCCAGTCCGCTGAGTTTCTTGATGTCAAGCAGGGCGCCGCGGTCACCATATTCGCGGACGTACTTCTCGTCCATCTGGATGATGTCCGGGGCATCGTTCGCGGCCACCTGGGTGGCGAGCTTGTCCCAGTAGCCGTTCCAGTCGCTGTACTCGCCCACCACCGTGATGTTGGGGTTTTCCGCCTGGAAAGCGTCGATGACCTTCTGAGTGGCTTTCTGGCGGGCGTCGCCGCCCCACCAGGTGAATCTGATGGTGACCGGGCCCGTCTCCTCCGCGGCAGGGCTGCCATCAGCGGCACAGCCTGAAAGGGCGAGGACGGAAACCGCGACGGCGGTCGAGAGCTTGAGGTAGCTCCGGCGGGTTGGGCTGTAGTTCATGGGAGTCCTTTCGTGGGCGGCGTCGTCGTCGGCGCCTGATGTTGTGGGGGCTACTTGATGCCGGTGGTGGCGATGCCCTTGACCGGGAACTTCTGGCCAAGAAGGAAAGCGACACCCGGGCGGAGTGACGGTTTCATTGCTGCCTAACTGGGACGTTTTTGCCTACTGCGGCGTGGCACAGGAACGTCCGTAATGTACGGAGGAAAACGGTGCCGACCGGGGTCCATCAGAAGATGAGGCTGCAGACCAAAGGGCTTGGTACCCAACCCAACTAAAGTGATCGATAACACAATTGTTAGTTATCGATCACTTTCTGTCAACGGGTTCTCGCATCCTGCTGCGGCCGCAGTGAAAAACGTACGCCGCGATTTTCGGCGAGGACACGACCGCGGAATGGTCCGCCGTCGTACTCGGCGCCGGGGATCCGCGCTAACCGAGGTTCCCGCAGGATCGGAACTAGACTCCCTCGGGTACGCAATTGCACTCAACGGAGAGGTGGTCCACTGTGGCCGACGCAGCCCTGACGAACACCGGAACCGAAGAACGCGGGCTCGCCCGAGTGGCCCAACGGATGGCGGCCTGGACCGAAAAATGGTTCCCGGATGCCTACATCTTTGCCCTGGCGGGAGTTGTGATCATCGCCGTCGCCGCCTTGGCTATCGGCGCTTCACCGCAGTCGATCGCCGACTCGTTCGGCAACGGCTTCTGGGATCTGACGGCGTTCACGCTTCAGATGGCCATGGTGGTCCTTACCGGCTACGTGGTGGCCACGTCGCCACCGGTTGCGAAGCTCATCAACCGGCTGGCGCTGATCCCTGCCACCGCGCGCACGGCCGTCAGCTTCGTGGCGTTGATGTCCATGTCCGTATCATTCCTGAATTGGGGTCTGAGCCTCATCTTCGGCGGCCTGCTGGCCCGGGCCATTGCCCGCCGCAAGGACCTCACTGTGGACTACCGTGCGCTTGGTGCGGCGGCGTTTATGGGCCTCGGAGCAGTCTGGGCGCTGGGACTGTCCTCGTCCGCCGCCCAGCTGCAGGCCACCGCCGCGTCGCTGCCGCCGGCCCTGCTGAAGATCACGGGCATCCTGGACTTCGGGGCCACTATCTTCACCTGGCAGTCCCTGCTCACTCTGGCCATACTGATGGCTCTCACAACCGTGATCGCGCACTTCTCCGCGCCCCAGGGCGGTGCGATCCGCACGGCGGAGGATCTCGGCGTCGACCTCGACGACGAACCCAGCGAATCGGCGCCCCGTTCACGCCCGGGCGAGTGGCTCGAATACAGCATGATCCTGCCAATCCTTGCGGGCGTCCTGACGCTGGGCTGGCTGGTCTCCCAGTTCCTGACGAAGCCGTTCCTGACCGTGGTCAGCAGCCTTAACGGCTACCTGCTGGTCTTCCTGATCCTGGGCCTGGTGCTGCACGGGACACCGCGGAAGTTCCTGCAGGCCGTCACGAAGGCTGTTCCGGCCACCGCCGGGATCCTGGTCCAGTTCCCGCTGTACGCGGCCATGGCAGCCATCCTGACCAAAGCCACCGGCCACGGCGGGATGACCATTTCCGCGCATCTGGCTGAATTCTTCTCGGACATCGGCGGTGGCGGCGCGTTCGCTGTGGTCATTGCTCTCTACACCGCCGTGCTGGGCCTGCTTGTCCCGTCCGGCGGCGGCAAGTGGCTTGTGGAGGCGCCCTATGTGATGCAGTCCGCGACCGATGTGCAGATGAACCTCGGCTGGACCGTGCAGATCTATAACATCGCCGAGGCCCTGCCCAACCTGGTCAACCCGTTCTTTATGCTGCCGCTGCTCGCGGTGCTGAGGCTCCGGGCCAGGGACCTCGTCGGCTTCACCTTCCTGCAGTTCCTGTTCCACCTGCCGGTGGTGCTGTTGCTCGTCTGGCTGCTCGGAATGACATTCCAGTTCGTCCCGCCGGTGATGCCCGCCGGGCAATAGCAGGGCAATCCGTGGACGGTACAGGAGCGCCAAAACCCCCAATAAAGGTGCAGAGCCTAGGTGGCAGTCCCCTGCAGGCGTAGTCTGTTTTCACCGGCAGCAGCCCGGTCCACCGGCCCGTGTGGATGCCCTTCCGCTGGAAGGCGGTTTTCATTAGACGAGCCCGCTCAGTAAGCCGGGGCGGGTGCCTGGCTACTTAACGCCGGCGTACGAATCGAAGTACTCAGCGCATTCGTCCACGGGAGGACTCCCATGCGTGCTCGTTCCATCACCATGCTTATTCTCGGCATTTTGTTATCGATGCTGGGTGGGGGGTTGCTCTTCGGCGGCATTGGCGCTTCGTGGGTCAACTCGCTCCAGAACGACGGCGGATACCTCACCTCTCCGAGGGAACGCTTTGCCGTGGATTCCACAGCGATAGTGTCCGCCAGGGCTGACACTATGCGAGGTGACTCCTACCCGGGACCCCTGCCCTTTGACGTGGGCAGCATCCGGTTAGGGGCAGAATCAGCCAATCCAGGCAAGGACATCTTTGTCGGCATAGCGCCCAGGAAGGATGTTGACGGCTACCTCGCCGGAGCCAACTACGCCGAATTGCGGGATGTGGAGTTCCGGCCGTTCCGCGCCGAGTACCGGGAAGTGCAGGGCACAACCCAACTGTCAGCCCCCGCCGGCCAGGACTTCTGGGTGGCTTCTACCGCCGGGAGCGGCGAACGGAACCTGGATTGGAAAATCGAGGCAGGTGACTGGTCTGTGGTGGTCATGAACGCCGATGCCAGCGCCGGAGTTTCGGCGGATCTGCAGGCAGGGTTCCGGTCGGAGCTGTTCGGCCCCGTAGCCGCGGGTCTGCTGACTGCGGGGGTGATCCTGCTGGTTCTCGGCGTGCCACTCCTGATCTTTGGAGCCCAAGGGCTGGGCAGGCACGCAGCGCCGGCGCCGCCCACCGTTGGGGTGCCTTCTGCGGTGCCAGTCTCGTATCCGGGCGCCGTAAGGCCTTCCGCATCCCAGAGCCCCGTCGGCGGGACATCAAACGTCCAGACCCCAAACGTCCAGGCTTCTGCAGGGCTGTCGCCGTACCCGGCGCGGCTTCGCGGTGAACTGGACCCGCTGCTTTCCAGATGGATGTGGCTGGTGAAGTGGTTCCTGGCCATCCCGCACTTCATTGTGCTGTTCTTCCTGTGGTTCGCGTTCGTGGTGGTAACAATCATTGCCGGGTTTGCCATCCTGTTTACGGGCCGCTATCCGCATTCCTTGTTCAACTTCAACGTGGGAGTGCTGCGTTGGGGCTGGCGGGTGGCCTTTTACACTTACGGGGCTTTGGGGACGGACAGGTATCCGCCCTTCACCCTTGCCAGGACTGACTACCCTGCTGATTTCGAGGTGGATTATCCGGAACGGCTGTCCCGTGGGCTGGTGCTGGTCAAGTGGTGGCTCTTTGCCCTGCCGCACTTCGTGATCATTGCGGCGCTGACCGGCACCAGCATGGCCCGTTGGAGCGATCCCGAGAACCCAGGCATCAGGTACGAGACCGGCACGGGATTTTCGCTGTTCAGCTTCCTGGTCCTTGTTGCAGCGGTGATACTGCTGTTCACCGGACGTTACCAGCGCCCGCTCTTCGACCTGCTCATGGGCTTCAACCGCTGGATCTACCGCGTCATCACCTACGCAGCCTTGATGCGCGATGAATATCCGCCGTTCCGCCTGGATCAGGGCGCATCAGAACTCCAGGCGCGGCAGCCACATGCCAGCGACGGCGGCATGCTGCCCGCCCCGGTCCAGCCGGCGCAACCCCTTCCGCCGGGCAGCCTGCCGCCGGGTGAGCCCCCGCCGGATGAGCCCCCGCCGCCGCCGTCGGCTCCTACAGTGCGCGATCCAGGTCAACGACCCTGATCGTCACGCGGTGGCCTTCACGGCGACGGGGGAGCAAGCGTGCGTGCGAACGTCCGGCTCAGCGCCGCTTCCGTTTGGACCGTTGCTCCTCCCCGCGCTCGGAGCTGTCACGTTCAGCGGAACGCTGCGATTTCCCTGCCACCACCACCTTCTGGTGCCACTCGCGCTGGTAGGCCCGGCGGGCGGCGGCATCCGTGCGCCGGGCCAAGGCGGCGAGCTCGCGCTGGAGCTTGCCGTAGCTGAGCCAGCGGCGTTCCTCCAACGCCCCGTCCGCCATGGCCGCCTGCACGGCGCACCCGGGCTCCTGCTGGTGGCCGCAGTCGGAGAACCGGCACCGGCTGGCCAGATCCTCGACGTCCCCGAACATCTCGGCCAGGCCTTCACCGGCGTCGAACAATCCGAACCCGCGGACGCCCGGAGTGTCCATGAGGACGGCGCCGTTCGCCAGCGGCACGAGTTCCCGGGACGTGGTGGTGTGCTTCCCTTTGAAGTCGCCGGAGCGGACCTCTCCGGTGTCCTGGACCTCGCGGCCCGCCAGCGCATTGATAAGCGTGGATTTGCCCGCGCCGGACGGACCGAGAAGGACCAGTGTGCAGTGGGGCGGCAGGTGCGCCAGCAGCGCATCGATCCCGTCGCCGTTCTCGGCTGACGTGGTGACCACGTCCACGCCCGCCGCCTGCAGGATGACCTTCCCGACGACGTCGTCCGCCAGATCTGCAAGATCGGCTTTGGTGATGATCACCAGCGGAACCGCGCCGGAATCCCAGGCGGCCACGAGTGTGCGTTCCAGGCGGTTGTGCGTGAGCGGCCGGTCCACCGGGACCACCACGCCCACCACATCCATGTTCGCGGCCAGGACCTGCGCCTCCGAGGAATCTTCAAAGGCGCGCTTCCGGCTGAGCTCAGACCGGCGCGGGAGGATCCCGGTGATCTGGCGGCCGCCCGCGCGGTTGGGTCCGATCCACACCCAATCGCCGGTGACCGGAACGCCGCCGTCGAGCGGGTACGGCAGGTGGAGAAGTTCGCGGCCGACGGCTGTGAGGACGAGGTTGCGGTCCAAGCGCACCACCCGTCCCCGCTCGTAGCGCTGGGCCGCAGGGTGGTGGGTCTGGTGTTCGGGTTGGGGTTGGTTCGCGTCAAAATACGCCGCGATGGCGGGGGAGTAGCCGTACTTTGTGGGTCCTTCGGGCCCGGGGGTCGTGCCGGAGGTTGAGCCGGGGGTTGATGGGGAGTAGCTGTCCAGGCTGGTGCCTGAGGAATTATTCAAGGTGAGTCCTCGGGAGAGGTCTCCAGACTCCGGAATCAGCGTAGTGCTGCGGCCGTTTGGCCTGTCCGTTGGTGTGTTGCGCGGCTTACGCCGTGCGGTTGCTGGAGACGGTGGTGATTGGTTTGATGTGTGCGGGGCGCGCTGGGCGCGTGGCAATAGCAGTCATCAAAACCACCTCCGTTTCTCTCCAGGTGTCCGGATGCTGTCACGGACGCTCGGCTCTGAGTCTAGCTGCCAGCGGCGACGTTGAGTAGGGCTAGATCCGCGTGCTTCCGCCACAAGGCTTCCCCGTAGCACGTGGGGCCGATCAGGTGAAAGTCCAACAGCACCATGCCGGATGGAAATGAGCGGCACTCCCGGAGCGCAAGCTTTGTCCATTCGCTGATCCTGCCGAGGAAGGGCACGCCGCCGCCGAGAATCACCGGGGAACTACGGCGATGCCCAGTTCATCCAGCACGCAATAGAGTTGGAGCAGCCCCACACTCTTCAGAGCGAGGGGATCCCGATATGACAGAAACGTACTTCCAGGTGGTGGTCCGCTACCAGGTGAAACCCGAGGAAACGGAAACGGTCCTTGGCCTGCTGGGCGAGATGGCCGCAGCCACCCGCACGGAGGAGGCCAACATTTCCTACGAATTCTTCCAGGGTGTGGAGGACCCCGCGCAGATTGTGATCCTTGAGCGCTATACGGATGCCGCCGGTTTTGCCGCCCACCGCGAATATGAGCACATCGAGCGGATCGGGGCTGGGCAGATCATCCCGCGGTTGGAGCGCAGGTCCATCCAAACTTTTGAGGTCGCGGCGGGCGCCTAGGTTCTCAGCCCTGGGCCGCAGCTACGACGCGCTCACCATTGAAGTATTCGAGGTGCCAGCCCTCGGTGGCGTGGTGGTGGGCCAGGTTCAGCACGGCGTTGTCGATCCTGTGGAGGGTGCGGCCGATGGCGCGGTTGAGGCTGACCCGGAGGAGCGTGCCGTGGGCGACCACCAGGACGCGGCGGCCGGGGAATTCACGGGCCAGTGCTTCCAGTGCCCCCAAACCCCGGGCGGCCGCGTCTTCCTCGGTCTCGGCGCCGCGGAAACCGCCGGGGATGCGCAGGGCCTCCAGCTCGGGGCCGGCCTGCAGGCCCTCGGCCTGTCCGAAGCTGCGTTCGGCGAGCGACGGAATGTGCCGGGTGACGCTCAGCCCCAACCCAGCTGCTATCACGTTGGCCGTTTCCGCGGCACGGCTAAGTGGCGAGGACACGATCGCATCCCACTCATAGTCAGAAAGGACATCAACGGCATCGCGCGCCTGGCCACGCCCCACGTGGTTCAGTGGAATGTCGGTGGCTCCCTGGAGCCGACGCTGCGCATTCCAGTCTGTCTGGCCATGGCGGATCAGGGCGAATGTCGTGAGGGTCATGCTGTCTATTCTGCCTTGACGGCGTCGCCAGCCTGGAATTCTCGCATTCACCGCAGGACGCTACCCGGGCTCAGGGTCCCGGCCAATGCTCCCGGTCGAAGCCATAGGGGTTGGGAACAGCTTTCCGGTCTGTCGCTGCCGCTGGGCCGGTCCGGTCCTCATCGTGATGAGTTGGCGGGGCGTGCCCGTCCAAAGCCTGTTGCAAGGGCACGCGGGGCGCGGTATCGTCGGGTGCATTTTCGGCCAAGGGGGGAACCTCTCAAACACAGAAGTCTTGGTCCGCTGCTTGAACCGTTACCGGCATCCTAACCCCACCAGTTCGCTGTTGGGCCTGCCTGTTAGTGCAGGAGCTGCAAGCCTCCCGCACCGACGCGGAGATTACGCGTTCAGTGCCCTGTCCTGGCTGTAGGGCGATGAGTCGCGGCGACCTGCTGATGGCTCGGCGGCCGCTTCCGTGTCAGGATCAGGTATGCCAGACCGCCTGATGCTGCTTGATACTGCGTCCCTGTACTTTCGCGCCTTCTATGGCTTGCCGGACACGATCCGCCGCACTGACGGAATACCGGTGAACGCCGTTCGCGGCCTCCTGGACATGATCGCCCGGCTTACCACGGATTACGGGGCCACACATCTGATTGCCTGCTGGGACGACGACTGGCGTCCGCAGTGGCGCGTGGATCTGATCCCGACATACAAAGCGCACCGGGTTGCCGAAGTTGTGGCGGATGCCCCCGACGTTGAGGTGGTCCCGGACGCTCTCGAAGCGCAGCTTCCGATGATCCGCCGCGTCCTTGGGCTCGCCGGCATCGCCATCGTGGGGGCTGCTGAACACGAAGCGGACGACGTCGTTGGCACCTACGCCAGCCACGCGCACCTCCCCGTCGATGTGGTCACGGGCGACCGCGATCTTTTCCAGACCGTCAACGACGACCGCCAGGTGCGGGTGATCTACACCGCGCGGGGCATGAGGAACCTCGAAGTCGTAACGGACGCCGTCGTCGTCGGGAAATATCGTGTACTGCCCGAACAATATGCCGATTACGCGACCCTTCGCGGCGACGCCTCCGACGGGCTGCCAGGCGTGGCCGGCATCGGTGAGAAGACCGCTGCGTCGCTTCTGGGCGAGTACGGCACACTGGACAACTTGCTCGCAGCAGCCGCGGACGGGGAAGGCGGGGTGTCCGGCTCCGTGCGATCCAAGCTCGCCGCGGCCGCCGACTACCTGGCAGTCGCGCCCACCGTGGTGAAAATCGTCCGCGACCTCAAGCTGCCCACCCTCGAGGAAGCGGGCGCCGAACTGCACCCTGTCGACGGCGAATCGCGCACCGAACTGGAGCGTCTTGCTGTCGAATGGAATCTTGGCGGCTCGGTCAAACGGCTGCTGGACGCGCTTGACCGGCAGTGCCCGTGATAGCTGCACACGTCCAACTAGACCGTTTGAGGGATGCTCCACTCCGGCCATGGCTCTTCGACGGGTGCCTGTCGCCAGCTCCACTCCGGCAAGGGATCGGCCGGGCGCAGATCTGAAGCAGGCGGTTCGGCGGGCAGGATGTCTTGGGGCACGTCAGGACCAAGTTCCAGGTGTCCTACTTGATTCTGGATTTGGGTTGGCCAGTGCGGTGGTTCCGAGTCCGTTTGTTCGCTGGCGTACTGACGGCCTGTCGGCGACGTCCAGCCGGGTGGCTTGTCGGTGGTCGCCCCGGCGGGTTTCCAGGCGGTTGTGTGTTTCAGCCTGTGGTGTTTGCGGCATGGCTGGCCGAGGTTGCTGATGCCGGTGGTGCCGCCGTCGGCCCAGGACAGTAGGTGGTCGGCTTCATTGTCCAGGGACTGGTTGGCGCAGCCGGGGAACGGGCATTTCCCGTCCCGCAATCTAAGCCATTGGCGCATCGTGACGGGGATCCGGTAGCTGGTCCGCCCAATCTCCAGCGGTGCCCCGTCGCGGGGATCAGTCAAGACCCGGTGGAACGAGTTGGAACTTTCGGCCATGAGCCGGCTGGCGACGGATGCCGGGATGGGCCCGTATCCGTCGAGCATGGCGGGTTCGTCGGTGAGGCCCATGAGGGCGAACACCGGCACGGTCACGAGGACCTGCGCGGACGGTGAGGGCACGTGCTCGGCGGTACCGCCCAGGAGCCAGGCCGCGGCGTTGTCGGCGCGGAGTTGGCTCAGCGTCCGGTCCTCATCGGGGCCTTGGAGGGCCCGCGCTGCGGTGGTGGTGCGATCCCAGATCCCGGCGGCCTGGTCCGCGGGCAGGTACGCGCTCAGCCAGGCCATGCCGTCCCGGTCCGGGGCGAACTCCACCCGGCGATCCGCAATGCTGCGAGTGTGGCGGGTTTCGATGCTGTCCGGGTGGTGGCGTTCGCGCCAGGTCCGGGCTTTGGCGCGGAACCGTGACGGGATCATCTCCCCGGCCGGGCAGCCCCGTGCCGGGTTCGGTGCGTCGGGATCCAGGAAGTGCGCCTCCAACGCCGCCGCACCGGTGGGATCCAGATTGACCGTTTCGTCGACAACGATCCGGGCATGCTGCCACGAAATGTTCCCGGCCTGCGGGGCGGCCAGCGTCAGCGGCAGGGTGGTGGTCAGTTCGTGGGCCTCGGACAGGAGCGCACCGGCCGTCCGCTCGCTGACCGCCAGGACGCACGCGACCTCAGCGACTACCGCCATCTCCTGAGCGATGAGGCCCTGCGGCAGCGCGTTCGGGGAGGCCATCGTCCGGGCCGTGTCGGCGAACCCGGCTGCGGCGTGGACCACCAGGGCCGCCGTGGCAGCCTGCAGCCGGGCAGCCTCCGCGAGGGTGTCCAGCCAGCCGTCAGCCTGATGCCGCAGCGGATCCGGATCCCCTTCACCGGTGAAGCCTGCGCCAGGGGTCACCTCACCAAGCGCAGCGACAGAAGCCTTGATGGCCTCCAACGCCTCCACCGCTGATGTCCTTTTCATACTCACATCATCTTGCGAGGCACTGACATTTAGGGTCCCCGCGGGCCTGTTCCGGGAAATACTCCGGGAAAGTTCTTTCGGCTGCTGGCGGTCAGTGGTGCCACCCCCGCGGGCCAGCGACACAAAAGGCTATGGGCCCGGCAACGGCTGTGGCCATCGCGGTCAGGCCGACGCCCAGGACCACAAGCACCGGCCGCGACGGCTCTACCCGGACCCCCGGCGCCCGCGCCGTGTCGTCACCCATCTCCAGCATGCCCAGGCGCCGGCTCATGGGCAGCAGGACTGCCACCAGCGCGAGCGTGCAGGCCGCCACCGGCCCCACCTGTTCCCACGACAGCCGGTTCAGGGTTCCGGCACCCCAGACTGCCGCGCTCATGGCCTCCATCAGGTCCGCCTTGAGGATCAGCCAGGTGTGGACCGAAGCCAGCATTGCCGACAGCGCAATGCCGGCGTCGATCAGCCGGAACCCCTGGATCCCCTTCTTATAGGCCAGCACATAGACGATCAGCGCGGTGAGAAGCCATGCTGTGGCGGGCCTGGAGCGGCGCCACGATCTGACGCGCGGGCTGCTCAGTCAGGGCTCTGCAGGAACCGGCCGTTCCTGATCCGCGACGGGCCAAAGGCCACGGTGAGCGGGGCAATGGTCCGCGGTCCGCGTTCCCGCGACAGTGGACGGCCGACGGCCACATGGGGCACCCAGTGCGGGTACCGGTAGCCCAGGGCGGGTGAGCCGAGGATGAAGTCGTCCACATTGTCCACGAGGAGCCGGTCCAGCAGATCATGCAGGCCCTGCACCAGGGACACCTGATAGTCGTGCACCCGCCGGGGAACGTCCACTTCGAGTCCGGAGATGCCTCCGCCGCCGAGCACAATCAGTTGTTCCGAGGTGCCCGTAAACCCGTCCAGCACGGGCAGCCCCTGCAACCAGCCCGTTGTGTGCCGGACGGCCTCACGGACCGGGGTGATCCCCTTCGTCCAGTCCGCCACGTCCTGCGCAAAATCCGCCAGGATGCCGATATGCAGCAGCGTCAGGTGCAGCCCCTGCTGCCTGCGCAGGGCGTTGACATAACTGCCCAGGCCCTCATAGTCAGACGGTGCTGATCCCACAGCCAGGACCGGAACCTCCACGGTGATGCGCGGCAACGGCTGCACCGGGACCTCCTCACAATGGCACTTTGGGCGCTGGCTGCAATTATCCACCGCAGCGGCCGCACCGTCCCGGTGGTTGCTCTTGCCCTTGCGCCCGCCAGGGTGTCGAATCAAAGAACACGATTCGGCCCGGTGCATGGCAAAGATGCCAGGAGGTTCCCATGTCAGTGAGAGGCGCAAAGGACACAGCGCGGACACCGGGGCGTGGGGGGCCGGAAGTGCGCCGGGCTGATGCTTCCAACGGCATCGTGGCAGCGGATTCCACGCAGGTGCGCAACGTGGCGCTCGTGGGGCATTCGGGCGCCGGGAAAACCCTGCTGGTCGAAGCATTGTTGGCCGCACACGGCATGATCACACGCAAAGGCTCCATCGCGGATGGCACCACCGTCAGTGACTCCGACCCATCAGCAGTGCGGCAGCAGCGGTCGGTCACACTGTCCCTGGTCCCGTTGCTCATCAACGGCATTAAAGTGAACCTGCTGGATACGCCGGGGTATCCAGACTTTATCGGCGAACTTCGGGCGGGGCTGCGGGCTGCGGACTCCGCCCTCTTAGTTGTCTCCGCCGTGGACGGCATCGATGCCACCACTACGGCGCTCTGGGGCGAATGCGAACGCCTCGGCACTCCCCGGGCCGTGGTCATCTCCCGCCTGGACCACCCCCGGGCAGATTACGACGGCGTCCTGGCCGCCTGCCAGCAGGCGTTCGGCGACTCCGTGCTGCCGCTGTACGTCCCGGTCCGGTCCGGCGGCGAAACCACCGGGCTGCTGGGATTGCTGACGGGCACAGTTTCGGACTACTCCGCCGGGCAGGCAGACGCCGGCTCCCGGGACGCCGATCCCGGCGAGCGCGCTGATTCCGAGGTAGCCCGAGGCCGGCTCATCGAGGGGATCATCGCCGAGAGCGAGGACGAGACCTTGATGGACCGCTATCTGGGTGGTGAGGACATCGACACCGATGTCCTCATCGTGGACCTGGAAACCGCCGTCGCCCGTGGTTCCTTCTTCCCGGTCCTGCCCACCTCAGCTATCACCGGACTCGGCACGGCGGAATTGCTGGAAGTACTGACCAAGGGCTTCCCGTCTCCGGTGGAGGTTGGCCTCCCTGCGGCGACTGACCTGGCGGGCGCTCCCACGGCGGCCTTAGCCTGTGACCCGGAGGGGCCACTGGCGGCTGAGGTGGTCCGCACCACCATTGATCCGTTCCTGGGCAGGGTCTGCCTGACACGGGTCTTTTCCGGCACGTTGCGTGCTGACACGCCCGTGCACGTCGGCGGGCACGGGCTCGCGGACCGCGGCCATCAGGACCATGATGCCGACGAGCGCCTCACCCACCTGTATTCGCCGCTGGGCCCCACCCTGCGTCCTGTGTCGCAGTGTGTGGCGGGCGACATCTGCGCGGTGGCAAAACTGGGGGGCGCCGAAACCGGGGACACGATCTCGGCCAAGGACCGGCCGCTGCTGCTGGCCACCTGGGAGATGCCGGAGCCGCTGATGCCGGTGGCGGTCGAAGCGGACTCGCGCAGTGACGAGGATGCGCTGGCACGGAGCCTGGCGAAGGTGGCCGCCGGCGATCCCACCCTGAGTGTGGAGCGGAACCCGGAAACACACCAGCTGATTCTCTGGTGCATGGGGGAGGCCCATGCCGAGGTGGTGCTGGACAGGCTGCGCGACCAGGGCGTCAAGCTGCACACCGTTGGCGTGGTGACACCGCTACGGGAAACGTTCGCCGCCCCGGCAACGGGCCACGGCCGGCACGTTAAACAGTCCGGCGGACACGGGCAGTATGCCGTCTGCGACATCGACGTGGAGCCGCTGGACCGTGGCGGCGGGTTCGAATTCGTCGACAAAACGGTGGGCGGGGTGATCCCCGGAACGTTTATCTCCTCCGTGGAGAAGGGGGTGCGGGCGCAGATGCAGAAAGGGCTGGCCGCCGGATTCCCCGTGGTGGACCTGCGCGTCACCCTGGTGGGCGGCAAAGCCCACAGCGTTGACTCGTCCGACGCCGCGTTCCAGGCTGCCGGCGCACTGGCGCTCCGGGAGGCGGCCGCGGCCGGTCGCATCCAGCTGCTTGAGCCGGTTTCCTCGGTCAGCATCACCGTGTCCGAGGCGCACGTGGGTGCTGTGATGAGTGACCTCTCAGCACGCCGCGGCAGGCTCACCGGTACGGCCACCTCGGGTAGCGAGCTGACTGAAATCAGCGCCGAAGTACCGGACCAGGAACTGCTGAAATACGCCGTGGAGCTCCGTGCGCTGACTGCCGGGACCGGCCGGTTCCGGCGCCGCTACCTCCGGCATGACCCGGTTCCCAACGGCTCATGAACGCTACGCCATGAATGCCGCCGCGCGGAAGATCCAGCGCATCTACCTCACCCTGACACTGGGCAATACCCTTGCCGCTTCGTTCATCTGGGGCATCAATACGCTTTTCCTGTTGGATGCCGGGTTGAGCAACCTGGAAGCCTTCGCGGCCAACGCCTTCTTCACGGCCGGCATGGTCCTCTTCGAAATTCCCACCGGGGTCATCGCGGACGGATGGGGTCGACGGGTCTCATTCCTGCTCGGTACGGTGACGCTGGCGGCCTCCACCTACTTGTACTACCTGCTCTGGCAGTTGTCCGCACCCTTCTGGGCCTGGGCGGTGGTGTCCGTCCTGCTGGGCCTGGGGTTCACGTTCTTCTCCGGGGCCGTGGAGGCCTGGCTGGTGGACGCGTTGCACTTCTCCGGCTATGACGGTGCCTTGGAGGCAGTCTTCGGACGGGCACAGATGGTAGCCGGCGTCGCCATGCTCGCGGGCTCAACGGCCGGCGGCGTAATCGCCCAGGCCACTGACCTCGGCGTGCCGTTCCTGTTGCGCGTAGGTGTGCTCCTGGCGATGTTCGGGGTGGCCTTCTGGCTGATGCGCGATGTGGGTTTCACGCCGGAGCGTTCGCCCCATCCGCTTCAGGCGACGCGCACAGTGTTGGCCGCCTCCATCGACAACGGCCTGAAAAACCCGCCCGTGCGGTACATCATGCTGGCCGCGCCGTTCAGCGCCGGCGTCGGGATCTATGTTTTCTACGCTCTGCAGCCCTATCTGCTGGAGCTCTTCGGCGACCCGCACGCATACTCCGTCGCCGGGCTCGCCGCGGGCATTGTGGCCGGGGCGCAAGTGGTGGGCGGCTGGCTGGCGCCGATTGTCCGGCGCCTGGTCCACAAGCGCACCACTGTCCTGGTGGTGAGCAGCAGCATGGGGGCACTGATCCTGGTGGCGCTCGGCATCACGCGCGTGTTTTGGGTGGCCCTGCTGCTGCTGGTGCTCTGGGCGCTCGTCTCCGCCGCGGGCACCCCGGTACGGCAGGCTTATTTGAACGACATGATCGACTCAAAACAGCGGGCCACGGTGCTGAGCTTCGATTCGCTGATGGGATCCAGCGGTGGAATTGTGGTGCAGCCGCTCATGGGCCGGGCGGCGGACGTGTACGGCTATCCGCTGTCACTGGCCATCAGCGGTGTCATCGAACTGTTCGCCGTACCGTTCCTGCTGGCGAGCCGTCGGCGGCGCTCGCCGGCCGACACAGCAACCACCGAAACTGCTGCGCCAGCCTGAAGCCATGGCCCTTAGCCATGCCCGCGGCACAAAAAATTGAGCCTTGAGAGTCCCCTGCCAGCGGAGTAACGTGGCGCAAACCCACCCTGCGGAACACCCTGACTTGGGAGAGATCATGCCTAGTGTGCGACGTCGATTGGCGGCTGTGACGGCTGTCCTGGCTTTGAGCGTAACAACGGGGGCGGTGACCAGCCCCGCGTTCGCAGATCCCCGCGCGACGGACAAGACCCCGATGGCTACGGGGTACGGCGGGGCGGTGAGCACCGTTGACCCGGAGGCGTCCGCTGCGGCGATCGAGGTCCTCCGGGCCGGCGGCAATGCGGCCGACGCCGCCGTCGCCGCGGCCGCGACCCTGGGTGTGACCGAGCCCTACAGCGCCGGCATCGGCGGCGGCGGATACTTCGTGTTCTACAACGCTAAGACCGGCAAAGTGGGAACCATCGACGGCCGCGAAACGGCGCCGGCAACGATGCCTACGGACGCGTTCATCGATCCAGCCACCGTCACTCCGGCGAACCCGGCCGGCAGCCCATACCGGTTTACCCCCGAACTGGTCACCAGTGGCGTCTCCGTAGGCGTCCCCGGGACACCGGCCACGTGGGAACGGGCCTTGGAACGGTGGGGCACACTGGACCTTGGCGAGGCCCTCAAGCCCGCCATCAAGGTGGCCAACCGTGGATTCGTGGTGGATGAAACCTTCCGCCAACAGACAGATGACAACCGGGCGCGCTTCGAAGCATTTCCCGCCACGAGCAGCCTGTTCCTCCCGGGTGGCGAACTGCCCGCCGTCGGGAGTATTTTCCATAACCAGGACCTCGCCAAGACGTACCGGCTCCTCGCGAAGGAGGGAACGGATGCCTTCTACGGCGGCCCGCTCGCAGCGGAGATCGCCGCCACGGTCCAGTCACCGGCCAAGAGCGACACCACCCAGCTGCCTGTTCCGGCCGGCCACCTTACGACGGCGGATCTCGCCGCATACCGGACGCTGGACCAGGAGCCCACTCACGTTGAGTACCGCGGCTACGACGTCTTCGGCATGGCTCCGTCCAGCAGCGGTGGCACCACAGTGGGCGAGGCGCTGAATATCCTGGCGCCCTTTAACCTGGGCGAGATGACCGCGCCGGACGCACTGCATCACTACCTCGAGGCCAGCGCACTCGCATTCGCGGACCGGGCCAAGTACGTGGGCGACCCGGCATTCGTCGATGTCCCCACCGATGCCCTCACGGATCCGCAGTTCGGCAAGGAACGCTCCTGCGAAATCGATCCGGGCAAGGCGGCAACCAAGCCCGTACCGGCAGGGAACGCGTCAGATTACAGCGGCGTGTGCACGCTTGAACCTGCGGCAACGGCAGACGAGAAGGACACCGAAAACATCTCCACGACCAATCTGACTGTCGCTGACAAGTGGGGCAACGTGGTGGAGTACACCCTCACGATCGAGCAGACCGGCGGGTCCGGCATGGTGGTGCCCGGCCGCGGGTTCCTGCTGAACAATGAGCTCACCGACTTCTCCACCGTCTATGTCCCCACCGACCCGAACCGGATCGAGCCGGGCAAGCGTCCACGGTCCTCGATGTCTCCCACCATCATCCTCAAGGACGAAAAGCCGTTCCTGGCGCTCGGTTCCCCCGGCGGATCGACCATTATCACGACGGTGCTGCAGACCATCCTCAACAGGGTGGACCTGGATATGAACATTCTGGACTCGCTGGCGGCACCGCGTGCATCCCAGCGCAACACCGCCAATGTCACGGCCGAGCCGGACTTCATCAAAGCATATGGAGACGCGTTGGCACCGTACGGTCACAAGTTGGTCCCCGCAGGGGACGCCTTCACCTCGGCTGCGGAAATCGGTGCCGCGACAGCCATCGAGTTCGGGCCCGGCAAGAGCATGACCGCGGTTGCCGAGCCCTTGCGGCGCGGTGGCGGTTCGGCGATGGTGGTCAAAAACACACGGTGAGCCGGCGGTGCCTCAGTGCACCGCGAGCCGCTGGGGACGGTGGCACACGTTACTGCCCCATGCCGGGCTGGACAGGGACAAACTCGATGGTGGTTTGGATCTTTTTCTGCGGACCACGGGAAAAGCCCTTGGCATCAAGCTGGTTCTGGGCGCGGTACACGGCAAGGGCGTCGTCGTAGAGTTCGTTGAGCCGGCGGCCGGAGACTTCCTCCTGGGAGCCGTCGTTGAACGTGACAGTCACAGTGGCGCTGGCGGGAAAGTGCCGCTTCATGCGGATGAAGCCTTCAGAGTCCTGCTGGAGATTGATCAAAGGAAATCCTGCTTTCATGGTCGACGACCTCCAGTCTGACGCATCCGGCCGCACCTCCGCTGAACCCGGTGCGGGATTGCGGCGACAATGGACGGGTGACATCGCCAACCAACTCCGCCGCCGTCCCTGCTGGCACCTCTACCGCCGGCACCTTTGATCTGGCGGCCATCAGCACCGGCCTGGCCTTCGCTGAATCACTCGGGGACTTGTCCTCCGTGCTGCGCGCCGGCGGTGCGGCGGGTACTGCAGTGGTGCAGGCACCGCCCGGCACCGGCAAAACAACGCTTGTCCCGCCCCTGCTGGCCAACCTCGCCGCGCTTGCAGGAAAGTCCCGGCGCGTGGTGGTCACCCAGCCCCGACGCGTCGCGGCGCGTGCAGCCGCCCGCCGCCTGGCCGTACTGGATGGCAGCCGGCTCGGAGACCGCGTGGGGTACACCGTCCGCGGTGAACGCCACGCCGGGCCCGCCACCCTGGTGGAGTTTGTCACGCCGGGGATCCTGCTGCGGCGCCTGCTCGATGATCCCGGCCTGGAGAACATCGGCGCGGTCATCCTGGACGAGGTCCATGAACGCGGCCTCGAAACCGACCTGTTGCTGGGAATGCTCACCGAAGTGCGGCAGCTGCGCGGAGACCTCACCCTGGTGGCCATGTCCGCCACCCTTGATGCGCCCCGCTTCGCCGCCCTGATCGGGGGCGCAGCTGCCGGGAATGCAGGGACCGGACACGAAGCAACAGAACAGACAGGGACCGCGGACGACGACGGCGGGCCGGCTCCCGTCGTCGACTGTCCCTCAGCCCTGTACCCCCTCGCAGTGGAGTGGGCGCCTGCCGCAGTGCCGCGGTTGGACGACCGCGGAGTGACACGCGGGTTCCTGGACCACGTGGCGGATACGGCTGCGCAGGCCCACACCGCCGCGGTGGGGCAGGACGCGGGCACCGATGCACTGGTTTTTGTCCCGGGCGCCTGGGAGGTCTCCTATGTGGCGGCCCGCCTCCGCGGCCGGGCGGCCCCGGGGACCGACGTGCTGGAACTCCACGGCCAGGCCAGCCCGGCCGAGCAGGACCAGGCTGTGTCGGGGCGGCGGCCGGGCGGCGCTGCACGGATCATAGTGTCCACGGACCTGGCCGAATCGTCCCTGACCGTCCCCGGGGTGCGGCTGGTGATCGACTCAGGGCTGACCCGTGAACCCCGCCGCGATGCCAGCCGGGGCATGTCCGGACTGGTAACTGTTTCCTGCTCACGGGCTTCCGCGGAACAGCGCGCGGGCCGGGCGGCGCGGCAGGGGCCGGGCCGGGTGGTGCGCTGCTACGACCAGCGGACCTATGGTGCCGCGCCGGCGCATGTGACCCCCGAGATCGCGGTCGCGGACCTGACCGGCGTTGCTCTGGTCCTGGCCTGCTGGGGATCACCTGGCGGCGCCGGCTTAGCGCTTCCGGATGCACCTCCCGCAGCAGCCATGGGCGAAGCCATCGAGGTGCTTCGCGAACTCGCTGCTGTGGACCGGGATGGGCATGCAACCTCGCTGGGGCGGACGCTGGCCAGGGTTCCGTCCGATCCCAGGCTGGCCCGGGCACTGCTCGACGGCGCAGCTGCCGTGGGTCACCGCGCCGCAGCGGAAGCAGTGGCACTCGTGGCGGGGGACCAGCGCGCCCCGGGGGCAGATCTCACCCGGCTACTGACCGTACTTCGCACCGGTAAGGACCCCGCCGCCCGGCGCTGGGCGGAGGACGTCCGCCGGCTGGAGGCCATTGCGCTGAAGGAGGCCGCCGCCGTCGGCCCGTCCGCCATCGCTTCCCTTGTGAAAACCGAGCCCTTGACTGCAGCGGAGGCGGTGGGCGTCGTCGTCGCGCTTGCGTTCCCGGACCGCGTGGCCCGGCGCGTCCCGGGCGATGGCCCGGCACGGTACCTGCTGTCATCCGGTACGCGCGCGGGGTTACCGGCGGGCAGTCCGCTGAGCGGGCAGGAGTGGCTGGCCGTGGCGGAAGTTTCGCGTGCCGCTGGCCGGGATGCGGCTGGCACGGGGGCGGTGATCCGCTCCGCGGCGCCGTTGAGCGCCGAAACCGCAGAGGCGGCCGCCGGGCAGCTCCTGACCGACACGGTGGAAGCGCAGTTCAACCAGGGCAGGGTGAAGGCCAGGCGGGAACGCCGGTTGGGTGCCATCAGCCTGTCCTCCACCCCCGTCCGCCCCTCCGCCGAGGACGGCCGTGCAGCCGTGGCCCGCGCCCTCGCCAAGGAAGGATTGGCAACCATCGGATGGTCGACGGCGGCTGACGCCTTGCGCCGCCGCCTCGCGTTGCTGCGCCGCGAACTGGGCGAGCCGTGGCCGGATGTTTCCGATCCGGCCCTGCTGGCACGGCTGGACTCCTGGCTGGGGCCGGAGCTCGAGGCACTGGCCGGCGGCGCCGCCACCAGCAGCATCGACCTCACCGACCCCTTGCGGCGGCTGCTGCCGTGGCCGGAGGCGGTCCGCCTGGCGGAGCTGGCACCGGAGGCGTTGAAAGTGCCGAGCGGATCGATGGTGCGGATCGACTACCCCGAGGTATCGGACAAAGCGGGCTCAGGCGGTGTCGGGTCGGGCCCGCCGGCGCCTGACGAGTCAGGATCCAGGCCGGCAGCATCTGGGCAGAATGGCGCGGACGACGGCGGCCGGCCGGTTGTCGCGGTCAAGCTGCAGGAGTGCTTTGGCTGGGCTGAGACGCCCCGGCTGGTGGACGGCAGGGTGCCTGTCCTGTTTCACCTGCTGTCTCCTGCGCGGCGGCCGCTCGCCGTGACGGATGACCTGGCCTCCTTCTGGTCCGGGCCCTATGCGCAGGTGCGGTCCGAGATGCGCGGCCGGTACCCCAGGCATCCGTGGCCCGAGGATCCCTGGACGGCTCAGCCGACTGCCCGGACCAAAGCCCGCATGTAGCGCCGGTCCGTCCGGAGGCTTTCTTACGTCGTTTGTACAGGTGAGATGTCCGATACGTGGCCGAAACGTTGCGTCGACGTACTGAAACATGGCGCAGTTAGGCTCGGTCCTACTTGGACAACGTGGTCAGAACACCACACGAAGGGACACAATTATGTTGCTTTTGAGTAGCCTGAACTTCCTCTTTGACGCCGGCCGCGGAGAGGGCAACCGCCCGCACAATGGCAATGGCGGGATCGTGAAGACCGATTTCCCCACCGGCCGGCTGACCTCCACCGCCTGGGAAGGCTGGTGGCACGAAGACGCCGCGTAGCCGGGCCGGGGCACCCCGCCAGACCCGGAGGTCCGGCCCGGCCGGACCGGTCAGCCGCGGCTCCGCATGAACCCAGCCACCTTCGGCGCCAGCGCCCCACCGATCTCTGCCGCGTCGCGCTTCTTCCCTGCGACGGCGAAGGAGTGGTCACCCCCGTCGATCCAGTCAAGGACGGCGGACGGGCCGATCCGCGACACCACACCCTCCAGCAGGTCCGCCGTCGCGAAGGTGTCGCGCGTGCCCTGCAGGAACAACATGGGGAGCGTGAGCCCGTAGAGGTGCTCGTCGCGGAGCTTTTCCGGCTTGCCGGGCGGGTGCAGGGGGTAGCCAAGATAGACGAGTCCGGCACTATCCATTCCCTCAGCAACGGCCATGGACGCCATCCGGCCGCCGAACGATTTACCGGCAGCCCACACCGGTCCGGTATCACCGTGCTCGGCTCCGAGCCGCGTTGCTTCATGCATGGCGGCCCGCCAGGCGGCGATGGCTGCCGGCGGCCGGTCCGGGAACTTCCGTCCGGCCTCGCGGTAGGGGAAGTTGAAGCGCAACGTGGCAACGCCGTCGTCGTTCAGTCCGCGGGTGAACCCGCTCATAAAGGGATGCTCCATACCTGCCCCGGCGCCGTGCGCCAGCACCAGGGTCCCAAACGGGCTGTCCGGGCGGGCGTAAACGCCGGAGACTTCGACGTCGCCGACCGGGAAGGTGACAGGGAATTCAGCAGCGGCCATAGGTCCATGATGCCGGATCGCAGGCGACCACGCGCCGAGGTGCTGACGCCGCGCGCGGCGCAGGGTAGGTTGTCCACATGGCGAGCGAACAGACCACCCTCACTGTCCCGGGACCGCACGGCGAGCGCGAGATGCGTGTTTCCAGCCCCAGCAGGGTGCTCTGGCCGGATCTCGGTCTGACCAAGCTGGACCTCGCACGCTACATGGTGGATGTGGGGGAAGCGTTCATGGCCGCGAACGGTGACCGTCCGGTGGCGCTGCAAAGGTACTCTGACAACGTCGAAGGGGACCAGTTCTTCTCCAAGAACCCGCCCAAGGGAACCCCCGATTTCATCCGGTCGGTGAAGGTGGTCTTCCCCAGCGCACGCTCGCACCCCATGCTGGTCCTGGACGAACCTGCCGCGGCCGTCTGGGCAGTCCAGATGAATACGGTGGTGTTCCACCCGTGGCCCTCACTGGCCGGGGATACCGATAACCCTGACCAGCTCAGGATCGATCTTGACCCCCAGCCGGGCACGGATTTCGACGACGCCGTCCCGGCCGCGCTGGCGCTGAAGGACGTGCTGGCGGAGGCCGGGCTGGAAACGTTCATCAAGACATCGGGGAACCGCGGCCTGCACGTCTACGCGCCCATCGAGCCCACCCACGAATTCCTGGACGTCCGCCACGCGGTGATCGCGGCGGCCCGCGAGCTGGAGCGGCGGATGCCGGACAAGGTCACCACAGCCTGGTGGAAGGAGGAACGGGGCGTGAAGGTGTTCCTGGACTTCAACCAGGCGAACCGCGACCGGACCATCGCCGGCGCGTACAGCCCCCGCGCGCTGGCCCATGCGCCGGTCTCCTGCCCAATCAGCTGGGACGAACTGGGCAACGCGGATCCCAAGGACTTCACCATCCTGACGGTCCCGGAACGGCTTCGGACCATTGGCGATCCCTGGGCAGACATGAAGGCGCATCCGGGCACTATCGATGTGCTGTTGGAGTGGTGGGAGCGGGACCTCAAGGCCGGCCTCGGCGAGCTGCCCTTCCCGCCGGACTACCCGAAGATGCCCGGTGAGCCCCCACGGGTACAGCCGAGCCGCGCACGCAAGCAGGACTGAGTCCGTTTGAGCTGGTCCCCGTGTTCAGGAAGGGCCTACTCGAACCGGGAAGGGTCCCCGGTGCCGCGACGAACCACCTCGGCCACCCCGCTGGAATAGTCGATCACCGTGGTGGGCTCTGCCCCGCAGTCGCCGGAATCGATGACGGCGTCCACCTCGTATTCGAGGCGCTCCTTGATTTCCCAGCCCTGGGTCAGCGGGTCTTCCTCGTCCGGGAGCAGCAGGGTGCTGGAGAGCAGGGGTTCGCCAAGCTCGGCCAGCAGCGCCTGGACCACGCGGTTATCCGGGATCCGCACGCCCACCGTCTTTTTCTTCGGGTGCAGCAGCCGGCGCGGAACTTCCTTGGTGGCAGGCAGAATAAATGTGTAACTGCCGGGCGTGACGGCCTTAATGGCGCGGAAGACGTCGTTGCCAATGTTCACGAACTGGCCCAGTTGGGCGAAATCCTTGCACACCAGTGTGAAGTGGTGTTTGTCGTCGAGCTTGCGGATATTACGGATCCGGTCCAGCGCATCCTTGTTGCCCAGCTGGGCCCCGAGGGCGTAGCAGGAGTCCGTGGGGTAGGCGATCAGCCCGCCGTCAAGCACGATCTTCACGGCCTGCGTAATGGCGCGGGGCTGGGGATCCTGGGGATGAACATCAAAGTATCTGGCCATGTTCCTGAGCCTACGACAATTGCCGCCCTGGTCAGTAGACAGGCACGGTCCGTGCGTCCAACGCCGTAGGCGTATAGGTTCATGGAGGATAGGTTCAGGGCGTTACAGTTCAGTCCGTCGGGTGAGTCCCGGGCGGACAAACGAAAGGTGGCAGCATGCCGGTGTGGCTTCAGGCGTTGATGTGGGGAACCCTGGCTGGTGCCGCCCTGGTGCTGGGGGCTGCGGCGTCGTGGAAGTGGGCCATTCCATCCAAACTTGTCTCCTCGATCATGTCCTTTGGGGCGGGCGTGCTGATATCGGCCCTGGCGTTCGAGCTCGTCGGTGAGGCTGTTGAAGGAGGGGGCCTGTGGCCCACCATAGCCGGATTCCTGGCCGGTTCCGTGGTCTACGTCGGGGCTAACATGCTCCTGTCACGGGCCGGCGCTAAACACCGCAAACGCTCGGGCGGCCAGCAGCCGTCGGAGCAGGACAGCCCGGGCAGCGGCACTGCTATAGCGTTCGGTGCCCTCCTCGACGGGATCCCTGAGTCGATAGTGCTCGGCGTCGGACTCATCACGGCGGGATCGGTCAGTCCGGCCATGCTTGTGGCCGTGTTTATCTCCAACGTTCCCGAGGGTCTGTCCGGAACGGCCGGGATGAAGAAGGCAGGCCGCAGTACCGGCTACATCTTTGGGGTGTGGGGAGGCATTGCCGTGATGTGCGGGCTCGCCTCACTGATCGGGTACGTGGCGCTGGAGAACGCGCCGGCAGCTGTCGTCGCCTTCATTACCGCTATCGCGGCGGGCGGGATCCTGGCGATGCTCGCCGACACCATGATCCCTGAGGCGTTCGAGGAGCATCACAACCTCACGGGACTCACAGCTTCCGTTGGGTTCCTGACCGCTTTCACAGTCCACCAGCTCGGGGGGTGAGCTCCCGCCGTCGTCAACGGTCAGCCCACGTGCACCCACGGCCGCTTGGTGATGTCCGGTTCGGCTTCGCGCAGAATCTCGCGTGTCACGGGAGCGATTTCGCCTTCGCCCAGCACCAGGAAGCGCAGGAGGTTCACTGCGGGATTTCCCTCGGTCCAGCGGAAGTAGACGTGCGGCATCAGCCCGGTCACATCACGGATGTGCAGGAGCACCGAGGCGATGGTGTTGGGGACGCCCGGTCCGTGCACCTCCAGGACGGCAAACCCATGCCGCACCACGCCCCGGACTTCCAGGGCCGTCTCGAAGTCGGAGGAATCATCCACGATGACTTCCAGGAACAGTGTCTGGTAGTCGGCGGGGAAGTGGCTTGCTTCGGTGGCGGACGCCAGTTTCTGCCGGTAGGCGTCCGCTGACTGGCGCAGCGGTTCATGGGCGATGATCCCGATTGGACCGGACAGATTCTCCGCCATGAACTCCAGGGCCTGGGTGTCCAGCCGGACGTGCGTGGCGTGCAGTTCGAAGGACCGAAGCACCCTGGAGAGCAGCGAGATGCTGACGATCCCCAGGATGAAGAAGCCGGCAATCCGGATTCCTTCGGGACGTTCAAAGATATTGGCCACCGTTGTGTAGACAAAGAGCACCGTGATGATGCCAAAGCCGATGGTCCGCTTGCGCTGGTTAAGCCGCCGGGCAGAGAGCGTCACGGCAACGGCCGCGGAGGTCATCAGCACCAGGACGCCGGTGGCGTACGCACCGCCCTGGGCATCGACGTCGGCCTTAAACAGCCAGGTGATCAGGAATCCGATCAGCGTGAAGACGAGCACGAGGGGGCGCACTGCTTTCGCCCACGCAGGGGCCATGCCGTAGCGCGGCAGGTAGCGGGGGACAAGGTTCAGCAAACCGGCCATCGCGGACGCGCCGGCGAACCACAGGATGGCGATGGTGCTCAGGTCATACACCGTTCCGAAACCCGGCCCAAGGTATTCGTGCGCCAGGAACGCCAGTGCCCGCCCGTTCGCCTCCCCGCCCGGCCGGAATTCATGCTCGGGGATCAGGACCACCGTGGTGAAGCTGCTGCTGACCAGGAAGGAACTCATGATCACGGCCGCAGTGGTCAGCATCCGGCGGGTCCCCTGGATCCGCCCGGCGGGGTTCTCCTCGGTATCGCCCGCGCCGCCACGGATCTGAGGCATCACCGCAACTCCCGTTTCAAAGCCGGACAGCCCCAGCGCCAGCTTGGGGAAGACCAGAAGGGCGATGGCAACCGCCATCAGCGGATTCCCATGCGACGTGTTCAGGGTCTGCCACCAGTCACCGACGGCCACCGGATGGGCCGCTGCCTCCACCAGAGATCTGGCAATGACCACCACGTTGAGCCCCAGGTACAGGACCACCAGTACAACGGCGACGCCGATGGCCTCCTTGAACCCGCGCAGGAAGACCGCAGCGAGCAAAGCAAGCAGCACCAGCGTCACGGCCACCTCCTGGCCATGCAGGACATCCGGGGCAAACGGATTCTCGATCAGGTGTGCCGTGGCATCCGCGGCGGACAGCGTCATGGTGATCATGAAGTCCGTCGCCGCGAACCCGAGCAGCACGAGCACCAGGAGTTTGCCCCGCCACTTGGGGAGCAGCCGCTCCAGCATGGCAATGGAACCTTCGCCGCGGTGGCTTTCGCCGGCAACCCGGCGGTAGACCGGGAGCGCGCCAAACAGGGTAACCGCCACAAGCACAAGGGTGGCCAGGGGAGAGATGGCGCCGGCAGCGAGCGCCGCGATGGCCGGCTGGTATCCGAGCGTGGAGAAGTAGTCCACGCCGGTCAGGCACATCACCTGCCACCAGTGGTGCTTCTTCTCCTTGTCCGCGAGACCGCCCGGACCCTGATGGGTGCCCTTGGCGTCCTCCAGCCCGAACATCAGCCAACTGCCGAGGGCCGTCTTCCGCGTGGGCCGGAGGGCCGACGGATCGGCGGGGGGCCTGCTCATGGTGGTCATAGAAGCCTTTCAGTCTGCGGCACTGCACCGCGGGCACACCCGAATCTAGTCCGTGCTGCACGCCTCGAAGCCGGATTCCGGCGGATCTTGACGCATCCTTAACGCCCCTAGGACAGCCAGCACAGCGCTGCCACGCGGCCGGCGAAAATTGGCCGGATACTGGTGGGAGAATGGCGGCATGGCATGGGTACGGATAGTCATTGGCCTCAACGGCAGCGACGACGCAGAACAGCTCATCCGCCGTGCCGCCAGGATTCTCGAAAGGAGCGACGGCGGCGAGCTGGTGGCCGTCCACGTCCGCACCACGGGCGGTGCCGCGGGCGAGTCGCCCCAGGTCCTGGACGCACAACGGCGGCTCGTCACCGACTTAGGCGGAACGTACCACACGGTCTCCGCGGTGGACCCGGCCACGGCCGTTCTGGACTACGCCCGCAAGTCCGGCGCCACCCATATTGTCGTGGGGCAGTCCCGCCGCGGGCCGCTGGCCGGTGCGCTGGCAGGTTTGCTCGCCGGCGGCACCGTGGAAGCCCGGGTGGTCCGTGGTGCGGGGGACGTCGATGTCCAGGTGGTTCCCCGCGTCCCATCTCAACAGAACGCACCGCGCTCGCGGCCTGACCTGGGCCGGACCAGGGTTGGTCTTGGCTTTGCGCTCGCAGCATCCCTGCCGGTACTGCTGCAGATCCTGCTCACAGCCTTCGACCACAGCGTTGCCACCGCCGTCCTGATCCAGCTCGCGGGCGCCGTTGCAGTGGCGCTGGTGGGCGGGTTGTGGCCTGCGGTCGTCGGCGCGTTGTGGAGCAGCGTGCTGGTGAACTACTTTTCCACGCCGCCCCTGGGGGATCTGGCCATCGGTGATCCGCAGGATTTCCTTTCCCTGGGCGTATTTGCCGGGGTCTCCGTGGCTGTCGCCGGCGTGGTGGACCGGTCTGCCCGCCGGTCCAAGGAGGCCGCCCGCGCCCGGGCAGAGGCGACGACGCTGGGCGACCTTGCGTTGGGTGCCTCCCGTTCGGAGGACACCCTGGAGGGGATACTGGCGGAGGCCTTGGACGCTTTTGGGGCCACCGGTGCCGGTGTGTTCAGCCGCCGGGAGGGCATGGCGGAAGGTTCCGGCCCGGCGTCGGGAGCCTCCGAAGTCCGCGGCGCGGACGGCAGGGTCTGGCGGCTGGTTGCCAGCGCGGGGGAAACCACAGGGTGGGAGCATGGCGAAACCGGCGTGCCGGGCAGCACTGCAGAACCGGTCGACGACGACACCCGGCTGGTGCTGTTCGGCCGGGAGGTGCCCGCGGCGGAGAGCAGGCTCCTGGGTGCGTTTGCGGTCCACGTGAAAGCCCAGCTGGAACGTCGCCAGCTGGCCGTCAGCCGGCGCGAGGTGCTGCGGCTGGCCGAGGGGAACACTATGCGCACGGCGATCCTGCGGGCTGTGTCCCATGACCTGCGGACTCCTCTGGCCGGAATCAAGCTCGCCGCCGGTGGCCTGCTGCAGCGAACGGTGACCTATACGCCGGCGGAAGAAAGGGAGCTGCTGGAAACCATTGACGAATGCACGGACCGGCTGGACCAGCTGGTGGGAAACCTACTGGACATGTCAAGGATCACCGCCGATTCCGTCCGGCCGCTGCTCGGACCCGTACGTTGGAGCGAGGTTGTGGCTCCGGCCCTCCGCGGGCTCCCGGACGGAACGGTCAGGGTGGAGCTCCCGGCCAACATGCCCACAGTCGAAGCTGATCCGGTGCTGCTCGAGCGCGTTATCGCGAACATTTTGGAAAACGCCGTCAAATACGCGCCGGGTTCGGGGATCACCATCACTGGCGCTTCCGATGGCATGGGCGCCGCCACCCTGGACGGCTATCCGTCAGGCGAACTGCGGATCATCGATCACGGCGCCGGTGTGCCCGCTGGGCAGGTGCTGGACATGTTCCAGCCGTTCCAGCGGCTCCACGACCGGCCCCAGGCCACGGGCGTGGGACTGGGCCTGGCCGTTGCTGACGGCTTCGCCAAGGCGATGGGCGGCGCGTTGACCGCACAGGAGACGCCCGGCGGAGGACTGACCATGGTGATCAGGCTGGCCCTTTCCACGGGCTCACCGGGCGCGCGCCACGCGGCCGGCCAGCCTCGGCAGGAGGCCAGTTGAACACGGACCAGGCGGCTTCTTCCGTCACACAGGCCGGCCACCGCGCCAGTGTCCTAGTGGTCGACGACGATCCCCACCTGCTGAAGGCGCTCCGGATCACACTCCAGGCCCACGGCTACGCCGTGGACACAGCGTCCGACGGCGGCGCCGCCCTGCGTGCCGCATCCCACCGTCCGCCGGACGTGATGATCCTGGACCTTGGACTGCCGGACCTTGACGGGGCCGAAGTCCTGCGGGAACTCCGTCGGTGGAGCACCCTGCCGGTGCTGGTGCTGTCCGCACGCCACGGCTCAGCGGACAAAGTCGACGCCCTGGACGCCGGTGCGGACGATTACATCACCAAGCCTTTCGGACTGGACGAGCTGTTGGCCCGCCTGCGTGCGCTCCTCCGCCGCGTTCCGGAACCTGCGTCGGTGCCCACAGTGGCCGTATCCTCCTTCACCGTGGACCTGGCCCAGCGGCAGGTCACGAGAGAGGGGAACGTTGTCCGGCTGACGCCGACCGAATGGAACATCCTGGAACTGCTGGTCCGGAACCCTTCGCGGTTGGTGACCCAGCAGCAGCTCCTCCTGGACGTCTGGGGACCGGCCTACGAGACTGAGGCCAACTACCTGCGCGTGTACATGGCCCAGTTGCGGCGGAAACTGGAGGCCGACCCCGGGAAGCCCCGCCACCTGCTGACCGAGCCCGGCGTGGGGTACCGGTTTTTGCCCTGAACCCGGAACAGCCGCAACCACCGGTGGTTGAGCCTGTCGAAACCCCATTAACCCTATGAACACGGCTGGAAGTGCGGCAGGATGTTGACTGTTCCGAATCCTTTTCACTTCCGCACCACAAGGAGAACCGGCCATGCCAACGACGCTCAACCCCTACCTTGGCTTCCGCGAGAATGCCCGGGAGGCGATGACCTTCTATCAGTCCGTGTTCGGCGGTGACCTGGCCCTCAGCACTTTCGGCGAGTTCCACGCCAGCGAAGATCCGGCGGAAGCCGACAAGATCATGCACGGCATGCTGACGGCCAGCAACGGACTGGTCCTGATGGGGGCTGACACGCCCAACGGCATGGACCTCGCAACCGGCAGCTCCATTTCGGTTTCGCTCAGCGGCGACGACGAAGCTGAACTGCGCGGCTACTGGGACCAGCTGTCCGCCGACGGCGGCACTGTCACCGTTCCGCTCGAACCGGCGCCCTGGGGGGACATCTTCGGCATGTGCACCGACCGGTTCGGTACTGCCTGGCTGGTCAACGTCAACAACCCGCAGTCGGCTCCCGCGATCTAGCTGCTGCGCTTCTACCTATACCTGCAAGAAACGGGGGGCTGCAGGCGCTTCGTCCAGGGATGTCTCGCAGGAACGCGGCGACGCTGCCCGGTCGGAGACGCTTGCTGTCTGAGGACCCGCTCCAGCCGGTTTGATGGCCAAGAGTCCTTGAGGAGGGGCTGCCGGCAATGTAACGATTAATGCGTGCAGCCCCTTATCCACTTCATGGCCGGTCCGGGTCTGCCGGAGTGACGGAGAGCGGCTTTGCGGAACGTCACCCTCTACCTGGACGTCGACGGCGTGGTGTGCCCGTTCGGTGCAACGGACAACACGCCGTGGGGTTCCGGCTGGCGACTCGCGAACGCCGGCATGCTTCAAGTGGCATATGCGCGCCAACTGGTTGACGGGCTCAACGAACTGTCCCTGGTACACGGGATCCGGTTTGTGTGGCTCACCAGCTGGAAGGACATGGCCGCGGAATACTTATGCCCTGCCATCGGACTGGACGGCGGCCACTGGCCCTGCCTGACAGCGGAGGGTGGCGGAACGGGGGAGACCTGGTGGAAGCTTGCCGCGCTCCAGGAGGACCTGGCGGCCAACACCCCGGACGGCATCGTGTGGATTGACGACCAGCTCCGGTATGAACAGGAAGCACTGGCCTGGGCAGCATTCCTGGGCCCGCGTATCCTTACAGTCTCGCCCGATCCGCGCCGGGGAATCTCGCCGGCCGAACTGAACGCCGTCAGCACCTTCGTCGCGAACCCGCTGTTTTGACCTCATGCTTAGGACGCGTACGATCGATAAGGTTTCAAGCCGGTTCTGTTAACGCCACAGGTCATTTCACGTGAACTGCAGGTGAATTATGCTGCAGGGCAGGCGGGGGTAAAGGAACTGCTGAACGTCGTCTCTGCAGATTGGGCAACAGGTGGATATCACCTTCATGGTGGCGCTGGTCATCGGACTGGCACTTTTTTTCGACTTCACTAACGGCTTCCACGACACCGCCAATGCGATGGCTACGCCCATCGCCACCGGCGCCATCAAACCGAAGACCGCTGTAACGCTCGCCGCAATCCTGAACCTGGTCGGTGCCTTCCTCTCAACGGAAGTGGCCAAAACAGTCTCCGGCGGCATCATCCGGGAAGGCACCGACGGTGTCCAGATCACCCCGGACATCATTTTCGCCGGCCTGATGGGTGCCATCCTCTGGAACATGATCACCTGGCTCAAAGGCCTGCCCTCCAGCTCGTCCCACGCCCTCTTTGGGGGGCTGATCGGCGCGGCTATCGCCGGCATCGGATTTAATTCCGTGAACCTGGAAACCCTGCTCCAGAAGGTCATCCTGCCCGCGATCTTTGCCCCGCTCATTGCCGGCCTTGTGGCGTACCTCTGCACCCGGCTCGCGTATGCCCTGACATCCCGGCACGATCCTGACACGGGCAGCAAGCTGACGCAGAAGCGCGGCGGATTCCGCACCGGCCAGATCTTCACCTCCAGCCTTGTGGCGCTGGCCCACGGAACCAATGACGCCCAGAAGACCATGGGCATCATCACCCTGGTCCTGATTTCCGCCGGTACCCAGGCGCCGGGCTCAGGCCCACAGTTCTGGGTCATCACCGCGTGCGCCGTCGCCATCGCTGTTGGCACCTACGCTGGTGGCTGGCGCATCATCCGGACCATGGGCTCCGGGCTCACCGAGGTCAAGCCCGCCCAGGGCTTCGCAGCCGAGACCAGCACCGCCTCAGCCATCCTGGCTTCCTCCCACCTGGGTTTCGCTCTCTCCACCACGCAGGTGGCGTCCGGCTCCGTGATCGGGTCCGGCATGGGCCGCAAAGGCACCACGGTGCGCTGGAACATGGTGGGGAAAATCGCCTTGGGCTGGCTGTTCACGCTTCCCGCTGCCGGCATTGTGGGCGCGCTGACCGCGTTGCTCGTGAAGACGGGCGTGGTGGGTGTGGCGATTGCCGCCGTCGCCGGCACCGCCGCGGTGCTGTTTATGTTCGTCTACTCCCGCAAGTCGTCGGTGGGCCACCACAATGCCGTGGAGGTCGAAGAAGCGGGCCAGACCGTCCGCTTCGCGAAGAAGAAGGCCCTCGCCCGGGCCCGCGCCAGGGCGAACCAGCAGAAGGACGCCACCGCCCAGGCGAACCAGCAGATGGACGCCACCGCCCCGGCGAACCAGCAGAACGATGCCGCCCAGGCGAACCAGCAGAAGGACGCTCAGCTATGAAGTGGTTAGAACTTTTGACTGTGGCCGGCACCACCCTGGTGTCCGCGGTAACGGTTGTGGTCCTGTATTCGCTGGGCGTGCGGCTGACGGCCATCGCCGGCGACGCCCAGCAGGCCTCACCCCGCGCCAAACGCTACTTCGCCTACGCCTGCTTTGGCCTCTGTGGTTTAGCTGTGATGTTCGGGCTCTACCTGATCATTCCGTACTTCAGCAAGTAGCCCTTCAGCCCGGCGCCACCGCAGCGCTACTCTGGTTCCATGTCCAGGATCCAGTATTTTGTCGCGGCTTCCATCGACGGTTTCATTGCCACCACCAAGGATGACCTCGCCTGGCTTCTTGAGTTCGACGGCTTCGAGGGTGGCAAGGAAAGCTACGAATCCTTCATGGCCGGCGTCGGCTGCATCGTGATGGGCGGCGAGACGTACGCCTGGCTGATGGAGCACGAGCCCGGTAACTGGCCGTACCCTTCCACGCCCTGTTATGTGTTTACCCGGCACGAGCACGTTGCGCCGGCCGGCAGTGACATCACCTTCATCCGCGGACCCGTGCAGGAGTTTATCCAGGACTTCAAGGACCACGCAGGTGAGACGAACGTCTGGGTGGTGGGCGGCGGAAACCTCGCTGCGCAATTCGCCGATGCCGGACTGCTGGACGAACTCATCCTCTCGGTCATCCCTGTTGTCCTGGGCGAGGGGAAGCGGCTGCTCCCGCTGGAAGGCCCGACGACGCCACTGGAGTTGACGGCGTCCCGCACCTTGGGCCGGGGGATCGTGGAGTTGCGCTACACCCTCACAGCCCCGGATCCGGCCGGCTAGAGAACGCCGCCGGAGGCTGTCAGGCCTCCGCGGGCTCGTTGTCCCGCAGCATGTTGGTGATGCGTGCCGTGGAGAGGCGGCGGCCTTTTTCGTCGGTCATCACGATTTCGTGGGTTGTCAGTGTCCGGCCCAGGTGGATCGCGGTGCAGGTACCTGTCACGGTGCCCGCACCGATCGCACGGTGGTGCGTGGCGCTGACTTCGATGCCCAGGGCGTGCCTGCCGGCGCCGGCGTGCATCCCGGCGGCGAAGGAGCCCAGCGTTTCGGCCAGCACCACATGGGCGCCGCCGTGCAGGATGCCCGCCACCTGGGTGTTTCCTTCCACCGGCATGGTGGCCACCGTTCGTTCCGGGCTCATCTCCAGGAAGTGGATCCCCATCTTCACCACCAGGGCGCCGATACCCATGTGGCCGAGCCAGTCGTGGAGGTCCGCCGGGACGCCGGCTGTGACCAATTCCTCAGTGAAGGGGCCGGGCGTGAAATTGTCCATCATGGGAACTAGGCTGGCACCTGTGAGTGAAACTACCAAACCGGCCCCCTTCCCTTCCGAGACCGCAGTGCTTGACACTGATGCTGCCCTGCAGGACATCGACGTCCTGCCGGTCGGAGGCCAGGTTTCCGCCACGGATACCCCGGTGGTTCCCATCACCGGCCAGCCTCGGCTTCTGGTGCTTGACGGCCACTCGATGGCGTTCCGCGCCTTCTTCGCCTTGCCGGCGGACAAATTCTCCACCGCCAACGGACAGCACACCAACGCCATCCACGGCTTCACCTCCATGCTCATCAACCTGATCAAAGACCAGAAGCCCACGCACATTTGTGTCGCCTTCGACGTCTCGGATGACACCACGCATCGCAAGGCGGAGTACAGCGAGTACAAGGGCGGACGCAATGAAACGCCCCGTGAGATGAGCGGCCAGATCGACCTCATCGACAAGGTCATGGGCGCCTGGGGTATCAAGACCATCAAGCTGCCCGGCTACGAGGCTGATGACATCCTGGCAACCCTCGCCGCCATGGGGGAAAAGGCAGGCTTCGAGGTATTACTCGTCTCGGGCGACCGTGACGCCTTCCAGCTGATTACGGACAACGTATTTGTGTTGTACCCGCGGAAGGGCGTCAGCGACATCCCCCGGATGGACGCGGCCGCCATACAGGAGAAGTATTTTGTGACTCCTGCTCAGTATTCGGATCTCGCCGCGTTGGTGGGGGAGACGGCGGACAACCTCCCGGGCGTACCCGGCGTCGGCCCCAAGACGGCGGCAAAGTGGATCAACCTCTACGGGGGTCTCGAGGGGGTCCTCGAGCACCTGGATGCCATCGGTGGAAAAGTGGGGGAATCCCTCCGCGCCAACGTCGAGGACGTCAAGCGCAACCGACGGCTGAACAGGCTCCACACGGACCTCGAACTCCCGCTCACCCTGGACGACCTCGCGGAACCGCGCCCGGACGAGGCCGCCCTGGAGACGCTGTTTGACGAGCTCGAATTCAAGACCATCCGCACCCGGCTCTTCGCCCTGTACGGCAGCGAGGAAGTGGAATCCGCGGAACGCGAGAGCGTCGCCACGCCGGACTTCGTGATTCCCGCCGGGGCAACCGAGCTGGGCGCCTTCCTGGCGGCTGGCGCTGGCAAGACGTCGGCAGTCGCCGTTGACCTGGTGCCCGGACGGATCGGCGAGGACGCCGCCGCGCTGGCCATCGTCCGTGACGACGCCGCCGTATATGTCGACCTCGCCACCCAGGATGCCGCCGCCGAAAATGTCCTCGCGGACTGGCTGCGTGATGAAAACTCCCCGAAGGTCATGCACGGTTACAAGGCTGCCCTGAAAGCCCTCTCCAGCCGAGGCCTGGGCCTGGAGGGCGTCGTGGACGACACGTCCATCTCCGGGTACCTCATCCAGCCGGACCGCCGCACCTATGAACTCGCGGAGCTGGCCCAGCACCACCTCAACGTCAGTGTCCCGTCGGAGACCTCCAAGGCGGGCCAGCTGGAGCTGGCGTTCGACGGCGACGACGCCGCCGCTGCCGGTGCCCTGGTCCAGGTGGCGGCTGTGGTCCACGCCCTGAGCCGGCACTTCGAATCAGAACTCACAGAACGCAAGGCCGGGGACCTGCTGACCACCCTCGAGCTGCCCGTCAGCCGGGTGCTGGCCGACATGGAAACCGCGGGCATCGCCATCGACCTGCCGCGCATGGACGAGCAGATCGCTGATCTGGCCAAGGTGATCGACAACGCGCAGGAACTCGCCTTCGCCGCGATCGGCCATGAGGTTAATCTCGGATCGCCGAAGCAGCTGCAGACCGTACTCTTTGACGAACTTGAGCTGCCGAAAACCAAGAAGATCAAGTCCGGCTACACCACGGATGCCGCGTCGTTGAAGAACCTCCTCGAAAAGACCGGGCATGAATTCCTGGTCCAGCTGATGGCGCACCGGGAGTCCTCGAAGCTGCGCCAGATGCTGGAGTCGCTTAAGAAGTCCGTGACCGAAGACGGCCGGATCCACACCACCTACGCGCAGAACGTGGCAGCGACGGGCCGTATTTCGTCCAACAACCCGAACCTGCAGAACATCCCCATCCGCAGCGAGGAAGGCCGTCGCGTCCGCGGCATCTTTGTGGTCAGTGAAGGCTACGAATGCCTGCTGTCTGCGGACTACTCGCAGATCGAAATGCGGATCATGGCGCACCTTTCGGGGGATGCTGGCCTGATCCAGGCTTACCAGGACGGCGAAGACCTTCACCGGTTCGTGGGCTCGAACATCTTCCACGTGCCCACCGAGGAAGTCACCAGCGCCATGCGCTCCAAGGTCAAGGCCATGTCCTACGGACTCGCCTATGGCCTGACTTCGTTCGGCCTGTCCAAGCAGCTGGAAATTTCCGTCGACGAGGCCCGCACCCTGATGAAGGACTACTTCGACCGGTTCGGCGCCGTCCGCGACTACCTTCGCGGTGTGGTGGATCAGGCCCGGGTGGACGGCTACACAGCCACCATTGAAGGGCGTCGCCGCTACCTGCCGGACCTCACCAGCACGGACCGGCAGCTGCGCGAAAACGCGGAGCGCATCGCCCTGAACTCACCCATCCAGGGATCGGCCGCGGACATCATCAAGCGCGCCATGCTGGGTGTGCATGCTGAACTGGCGGCCCAGGGCCTGAAGTCGCGCATGCTCCTGCAGGTCCACGACGAACTCGTGCTTGAAGTCGCCGCCGGCGAACGTGTTGCAGTGGAGAAGCTCGTTACCGAGCAGATGGGTGCTGCAGCGGACCTCAGCGTCCCGCTGGATGTGCAGATCGGCGTCGGCCCCAGCTGGTACGACGCCGGCCACTAGGAACGGGATTGCTGGGAGCGAACGGGGCGGGGCGCGATGGACAAATATGACGTCAAGAAACAGTTCAAGGAGCTGTACGCGCCCCGCGCCCGCGATTTCGAAGTGGTCACCGTCCCTCCTTTGAACTACCTGATGCTGGACGGGCACGGAAATCCGGGGACTGCCCCCGCCTATGCCGCCGCCCTCGAAGCACTGTTCTCGGTGTCCTACGCCGTCAAGTTCGCCAGCAAGCATGCGGGCCGGGACTACGTCGTCGGGCCGTTGGAGGGCCTCTGGACTGCGGATGATCCAGACGCCTTCACCCGCGGCGAGAAGGACAGCTGGAAGTGGACCATGATGATCCAGCAGCCGGGCTGGATCGGTGCCGCCGAGGTGCAGGACGGTGTCGCGAAGGCGGCGGCGAAGAACGTTCCCGGGCTGGACCAGCTCCGTCTTGAGACCCTCGACGAAGGCCTCTCGGTGCAGATCCTGCACCTCGGCAGCCACGACGACGAAGCTCCCACTCTGGCCCGCCTGCACCATGAATACATGCCGGCCAACGGCTTTGGATTTGCCGGCCTGCACCATGAGGTCTACCTCAGCGACGCCCGCCGTGTGGCACCGGAAAAGCTCAAAACCATCCTCCGCCAACCCGTGCGGCGGCTCTGAGCCATTTCCTGCCGGCGCGCGTGTTGCTGCTGGCCAGGCGCCGGATTCATTGGTTAGGCTCGGCGGTGTGGCTGAACTGAGTGATGACTATGAAATCCGGCGCTTCGCAGCGGTATCCAAAGGCGAGGCGGGATATCCCAACGCCGAATCGTGGGTGAAGGCGGTGTCCTTTGGCTTCCACGAATCCACGCGGACGCCGGAACATGTTGCGAAATCCTTGGAGACCTACGCGGCTGACCGGCGGATCTTCACCGGCGCCTACCAGACGCGGGAAGTCGCAACGGGCTCGCTCCCCGCGGAGGTGCCGGTGGCAACCTTCGGCACGCTGCGCAAAAATCTCAACATCGGCTTCGGCAGGCTGCTGGAAACCCAGCTGGTCACCGCAGTGACGGTCCGGACCTCGCACCGTCGTCGCGGCCTGCTACGCCGGATGATGTCAGAGGACCTGGCCATGTCAAAGCAGGATGGCCTTGCAATGGCCGCATTGACAGCGTCGGAGGGCTCCATCTATGGACGGTTCGGCTACGGTGTTGCCAGCTTCGAACGCACGGTAAAGGTTGACACTACGTCCCGCTTCCAGCTCAACCACCAGGCCGTTGGCACCGTGGACATCGCGGACCCGCGCGTGCTGCTGGACCTGGCGCCGGAAGTCTTCGACCGAGTGCACCGTTTGACCCCGGGATCGATCGGCCGCCAGGACTGGTACCGCCAACTGGCTTCAGGATCCTTGGGACGTGAGGGCAAAGAAGACCCCGCCGTCAAGGTGGCCCTGCATTACGGCCCCGACGGGGCCGTGGACGGCTACGTCTCCTACAAGTTCCTCGGCTGGGACACCGAGCCCTACACGATGCAGGTGGTGGACCTTGTGGCCGCCACGAACGAGGCCTACCTGGAACTCTGGCAGTTCCTGGCCGCCATCGACCTGGTGGAACGCGTCACGTGGGAGGAAGCACCGCTGGATGACCCGCTCACCTGGGCGCTGGCTGATCCGCGCTGTATCGACTCCTCAGACAGCCGTGACATGCTCTGGCTCCGCATCCTGGACGTGGCCCAGGCATTGGAAGCCCGGCATTACCTGGTGGACGGCAGGCTTGTGTTCGAGGTGCAGGACGCGCTTGGCCTGACGGCTGGGACGTTTGCCATGGAGGTCAGCGGCGGCCATGGCGCCGTCGTCCAGTTGGACGCTTCGGAAGATCCGGACCTGACGCTGGATGTCGCCGCGCTGTCATCTATTTATCTGGGCGCAGTCTGTCCGGTTACGCTGACTTCGGCTGGGCGGATCCGTGAACACAAGCAGGGCGCGTCGCTCCGGGCACGGGGGATGTTCGCGGTTGAGCGGGCCACCCACTGCCTGACCCATTTCTAGGGGCCCCTGCCTCGTTCAAGGACAATCCATGGGGGATTTTGGTGTGCCCGGGCCGACGGGCCGACGGGCTATTTTGCTCGGTCTGGTGTCCGGCGTGCTTGCTGCCGTGACATCGTGTTCGTCGGCGGACACGGTTGGGCTCGAGTCCGCGGCTCTTTCGGATGAACGCTCGGACCTCGCGGTACTTGCCCCGCCCGTGCCAAACGAGCCGGAAGCGTCGGCGGCACCGGCGCAGGTCCCGGCCGCGACGGCAGCCGCTGTCCTGACGCCGTCAAAAGCCCAGCTGGTGACGGAATTCGACGGCCGCCGGCCGGCCGAGTGGGGTCTGGCCGTAACCGGCGTGGTCACGAGGTCGCACGCGAGTCATACGGTGCTCACCTTCGATGCCTGCGGCGGCCCCGGCGGATCCGGCGTCGACAAGGAACTGCTCGCCACGCTCCGGCGGCTGAACATCCCGGCCACCCTCTTTGTGAATGCCCGGTGGATCCAGGCAAACCGGCAGGTCGCCGCCGAGTTGGCGCACGACCCGCTCTTTGAACTGGCCAACCATGGCTGGCAGCACCGGCCGTTATCCGTGACCGGCAAATCAGCCTATGGCATCCCCGGCACCGTGAGCGTGGCAGACGCATATGACGAACTCACCGGCTGCACGGATATCTTCCGGGAAGTGACGGGGCACCAGCCACGGTTCTTCCGCGCCGGCACGGCATATCTCGACGAGGTGACCGCCGCGATGTCCCGGCGTCTGGGCATGTTGCCGGTCAACTTCAGCATCAACGCCGACGCCGGCGCCACGCTGGCGCCATCAGCGGTTGCCTCTGCCCTGGCCACAGCACGTCCTGGCGACATCGTCATTGCGCATTTCAATAAGCCCGGCGGCGGCACAGCCGCCGGCTTCCGGCAGGCGCTGCCACAACTTCAGGGCGGCGGAACCACGTTCGCCCGCCTGGGCGATGTGTTGCATGCGCTTTGACCCCTGTTGGCCGCTGCGACTAGAATAAGTGGGCGCGTACTACGTGCGCGTTTCTAGAATCCACAAATCAGGAAGACCCGGCAGATCCTTGCGAGCTGCCGAGACCTGCGCCTGCGTTCCATAACGCGGGCCGGTGGTTTGCCTGACCGACTAACTATCCACAACGGAGCCCCTACTACATGACCATCACCTCCACCGAGAAGCCCGGTACCCCCGTAGTCGCGATTAACGACATCGGTACCGCTGAGGACTTCCTCGCAGCAGTCGACGCCACCATCAAGTACTTCAACGACGGAGACCTCGTCGAAGGTACCGTCGTCAAGGTCGACCGCGATGAAGTTCTGCTCGACATCGGTTACAAGACCGAAGGTGTCATCCCCTCCCGCGAGCTGTCCATCAAGCACGACGTTGATCCCGGAGACGTTGTCTCCGTTGGCGATCTCGTCGAAGCCCTGGTGCTCACCAAGGAAGACAAAGAAGGCCGCCTGATCCTCTCCAAGAAGCGTGCTCAGTACGAGCGCGCCTGGGGCGACATCGAGAAGGTCAAGGAAGAAGACGGTGTTGTCACCGGTACCGTCATCGAGGTTGTCAAGGGTGGTCTTATCCTCGACATCGGTCTGCGCGGCTTCCTGCCCGCATCCCTCGTCGAGATGCGGCGTGTGCGCGACCTTGCTCCGTACATCGGTCAGAAGATCGAAGCCAAAATCATCGAGCTGGACAAGAACCGCAACAACGTTGTGCTGTCCCGCCGTGCATGGCTCGAGCAGACCCAGTCCGAGGTCCGCTCCACGTTCCTCAACAAGCTGGAAAAGGGCCAGGTCCGTCCCGGCGTCGTTTCCTCCATCGTCAACTTCGGTGCCTTCGTGGACCTGGGCGGCGTAGACGGCCTCGTTCACGTTTCCGAGCTGTCCTGGAAGCACATCGACCACCCGTCCGAGGTTGTCGAAGTTGGCCAGGAAGTCACCGTCGAGGTTCTCGAAGTCGACCTGGACCGCGAGCGTGTTTCACTGTCGCTCAAGGCTACGCAGGAAGATCCGTGGCAGACCTTCGCCCGCACCCACGCCCTTGGGCAGGTTGTTCCGGGTAAGGTCACCAAGCTCGTTCCGTTCGGTGCGTTCGTACGCGTCGAAGACGGCATCGAAGGCCTCGTGCACATCTCCGAACTGGCAGTCCGCCACGTGGAGCTTGCTGAGCAGGTTGTCTCCGTTGGTGACGAGCTGTTCGTCAAGGTCATCGACATCGACCTCGAGCGCCGCCGTATCTCCCTCTCCCTCAAGCAGGCTAACGAGGGCGTTGACGCCGAGTCCACCGAATTCGATCCGGCTCTCTACGGCATGGCCGCTGAGTACGACGAAGAGGGCAACTACAAGTACCCGGAGGGCTTCGACCCGGAGTCCAACGAGTGGCTTGAAGGCTACGAAAACCAGCGCGCCGTCTGGGAGCAGCAGTACGCTGACGCCCAGACCCGCTGGGAAGCACACAAGAAGCAGGTTGCCCAGCACGCTGCCGACGACGCTGCAGCTGCAACGTCCGGTGACAGCGATTCCGGCACCACCAGCTACTCCTCCGAGCCTGCTGCAGCCGAGTCCAACACCGGTGGCGGCACGCTCGCTTCGGATGAGGCTCTTGCAGCTCTGCGCGAGAAGCTGACCGGCAACTAATTGCCACCGGCCCGGGGCTTCCCGGGCCAACACAGCGGGCCCCTGCGAAAGCAGGGGCCCGCTGTGCTTAACCGGAGTATCCAAACCGGCCACCTGACCGGCACTGAACGCTCCCAAACGCGACTTTCAGTGCGGCTACTCCGAGTCGGTTGGGAGTACGACGGCGGCACTCACGGTACCGCCGTCGTCGTGCGTCAGGACCGCACCGGCGGCTGTGAGGAGCCGCTGCGCGCCGATGTTTCCGGCAGTGGTGGCGGCCACCACCTTTCGCAGGCCGGCGCGTCGGGCTTCCGCCAACACCAGCCGCATCGCGGCGCCGCCGATACCGAGGCCGCGGTAGGTACGTCCCAGCCAGATGCCTGTTTCCACCGTTCCGTCGTCAGTCCTCTTGAGCCTGACCGAACCGGCCGGGCTGCCGTCGCAGAGCACGGCCCAGCTCTTTTCCGAGGCCGGTCCGTCCAACCCCGCGGCCGCAGCCCGGTGGTATGCGCGGAACCACGCGATGCGTTCCGCGTTCCAGCCGGTTGTGCTGCCAAGTGGCGGCGTGACGTCATCCGCGGATGCGTCCCGCTGCGCCAGTTCCAGCAGCCGCTCCAGCATGGTGTCGTCGACGCGTGCCAGCCGGACCTCAGGGGAGCGGAACATCGATCCACTCCGTTCCGGCCGGCGTGAGCCCGGTTCTCCCGGCGGTCAGCGACAGCACGCGTTCGGTGGCCGCGGCGATTTCTGTGGCATCGTCAGGCACGGCCAGGCGCAGGATGGTTGCCTGCGCTCCGTAAGTGGTTTCCGCCATCACGAACCCGGCCGCCCGAAGATCGTTCTCCAGCCGTCCTGCAGCGGCGTGCGGCACCGGTGCCGAACAGATTCGGAGCCGGCTGCGGCGGACCAGCGGGGCCCGTTCCAGGGCGGCGGACACCGATTCCGAATAGGCGCGCACCAGTCCGCCAGCGCCCAGCAGGATGCCGCCGAAATAGCGGACGACGACGGCACTGACGTCGCTGAGGTCCGTCACCCCCGGCGCCGTTTCCCTTTTGACGATGGCCTCCAACATCGGGATGCCGGCGGTGCCGGAGGGCTCGCCGTCGTCATTGGAGCGCTGGATGTCCCGGTCCGGTCCCAGGACGAACGCCGAGCAGTGGTGGCGGGCGTCGTGGAACTCGCGGCGCAGGCCGGCCACCAGGTTCCGCGCAGTGTCCTCATTGTCGGCGCGGCGGAGCACGGTGATGAACCTGGAGCGTTTGATCTCGATCTCGTGCCGGAAGTCTTGGCCCGAGGCGAGCGTGGCGTAAGTGGTGGCCCGGCTGTCTTGCTCTTGCACCGCCCAAGTCTATTCCCCGCCGCCTCCCTGAATTCGCTGCGCTCACCTAGAGAACCCTGGCGGTGGTGGGCCCACTAGTAGGGTGGTGGGATGCTCAAGATTGGTTTGACGGGTGGCATCGCCTCGGGGAAGTCCGTGGTCGCCTCACGCCTCGCCGGGCTCGGTGCGGTGCTGGTGGACGCGGATGCGCTGGCCCGGGACGTGGTGGAGCCGGGAACACCGGGACTGGCCCGTGTGGTGGAAGCCTTTGGACCGGACATGCTCGACGCCGGGGGCCGGCTGGACCGGGCAAGGCTTGGTTCCGTGGTGTTCGGTAACCCCCCGCAGCTGGCCGTGCTGAACGGCATCGTCCACCCGCTGGTGCGGGCCGCGGCGGCGGGCATCATCGCCACAGCCCCGGCCGGCGCCATAGTGGTCCAGGACATTCCACTGCTGGTGGAGACCGGTCAAGGCAATGGCTTCCATCTGGTCCTGGTGGTGGATGCACCCGACGACGTCAGGATCGGCCGGATGCTCGAACACCGGGGCATGACGGCCGAGGACGCACGGTCGCGGATGGCGGCCCAGGCATCGCGTGAGGCGCGGCTTGCTGCTGCCGACGTGGTCCTGGACAACTCCGGATCGCTGGCGGACGTGACCGCGCGGGTGGACCGGCTATGGACGGAGCGGCTGGTCCCGTACGCGGACAATATCCGCCGCGGCGTCAGGGCGGCCAGGACCGGCACTGCGGAATTGTCTGTGCCGCAGGAGGATTGGGCAGCCCAGGCCGCACGGCTGGCATCCCGGATCAGGGCCGCGGCACCGGATGACATCCTGGCGGTGGACCATATTGGCTCCACGGCCGTGCCGGGCCTGGCAGCCAAGGACGTCATCGACCTCCAGGTCACCGTGTCGGATCTCAACGCCGCAGACCGGATCGCACCGCTGCTGGCGGCCGCGGGGTTCCCTGCCGTTCCGGGGGCCGGATTCGACACACCAAAACCGACGGAGCCGGATCCGGAGCAGTGGCGGAAACGGTTCCATGCCAACACGGACCCAGGCCGTGCAGTGAACCTGCACGTCCGGGCAGCCGGATCGCCCGGGTGGCGGTACGCGCTGCTCTTCCGCGACTGGCTCAGGAATGAACCGGAGGCAGCCACCCTGTATGGGGACCACAAGCGTGCATTGGCCGAACTGTTTGCGTCCACAAACGGGACACGGGCTTACGCGGAGGCTAAGGAGCCGTGGTTCACCGACGAAGCCTGGCCACGCATGGAAGACTGGGCCACGCGCACAGGCTGGGCGCCGCCGTCGTACCTCCCCTGAACTCCGCGCCCCCGAGACGGGATGTTCGCCGGTAACTGATCCGGCTTTCACTGTCGGTCCCCGGTTGTAGATTAGATGCATGAGCCTTGCCCAGGAGATCAACCGCGTCGTCGCTCCGTTTGAAGTCATCAGCGAGTTCCAGCCGGCAGGTGACCAGCCCGCCGCCATCACCGAACTGACGGAGCGGATCAGGAACGGCGAAAAGGACGTTGTCCTGCTGGGTGCCACCGGTACCGGCAAGAGTGCCACCACGGCCTGGCTCATCGAACAGGTTCAGCGGCCCACTTTGGTTATGGTGCAGAACAAGACCCTGGCCGCCCAGCTCGCCAACGAATTCCGTGAACTGCTGCCCAATAACGCGGTGGAATACTTCGTTTCGTACTACGACTACTACCAGCCTGAGGCGTACGTAGCGCAGACGGACACCTTCATTGAGAAGGACTCGTCCGTCAATGAGGAAGTGGAGCGGCTCCGCCACTCCGCCACCAACGCCCTCCTGACCCGCCGGGACGTCATTGTGGTCGCTACGGTGTCCTGCATCTACGGCCTTGGCACGCCGGAAGAGTACATTGCCGGCATGGTCACGCTCCGCAAGGGGGCGCAGATGAACCGTGACGACCTGCTGCGGAAATTCGTCTCCATGCAGTACGCGCGCAACGACATGGACTTCCACCGCGGCACGTTCCGGGTCCGCGGCGACACCGTGGAAATCATCCCGATGTACGAGGAACTGGCCATCCGGATCGAATTCTTCGGAGACGAGATTGAGAACATCCATACCCTCCATCCGCTGACTGGCGAACTGATCCGGGACGAAGAGGAAATGTACGTCTTCCCGGCTTCGCACTATGTGGCCGGGCCCGAGCGGATGGGCCGGGCCATCAAGCGGATCGAGGACGAACTCGCCGAACGCCTTGCCGTCCTGGAAGGCCAGAACAAGCTGGTGGAAGCCCAACGGCTCCGGATGCGCACCACCTACGACCTCGAAATGATGCAGCAGATGGGCTTCTGCAACGGCATCGAAAACTACTCGTCGCACATTGACGGCCGCGCCCGCGGAACCGCTCCGCACTGCCTCATCGACTACTTCCCGGACGACTTCCTGCTGGTGATCGACGAATCCCACGTCACCGTGCCGCAGATCGGCGCCATGTACGAGGGCGACATGTCCCGCAAGCGGAACCTGGTGGACTTCGGTTTCCGCCTGCCGTCGGCCATGGACAACCGGCCGCTCAAATGGGACGAATTCCTCCAACGCGTTGGCCAGACGGTCTACCTGTCGGCCACTCCCGGCAAATACGAACTGGGCAAAGCTGACGGCTTTGTGCAGCAGATCATCCGGCCCACCGGACTGATCGACCCCGAGGTGGTGGTCAAGCCCACCAAGGGCCAGATCGATGACCTCCTCGGCGAGATCAAGACCCGCACAGCAAAGAACGAACGCGTCCTCGTCACCACACTGACCAAACGGATGGCGGAGGACCTCACCGACTACCTGCTGGGCCACGGGATCAAGGTCGAATACCTGCACTCGGACGTGGACACCCTGCGACGCGTTGAACTGCTCCGGGAGCTCCGGATGGGTGTCTTCGACGTCCTGGTGGGCATTAATCTGCTCCGGGAAGGCCTTGACCTGCCCGAGGTGTCCCTTGTGAGCATCCTGGACGCGGACAAGGAAGGCTTCCTGCGCTCGGCGACGTCTCTCATCCAGACCATCGGCCGTGCTGCCCGCAACGTCTCCGGCGAGGTCCACATGTACGCTGACCGCATCACCGACTCCATGGCCAAGGCTATCGATGAGACCAACCGGCGCCGCGCCATCCAGGTGGCCTACAACACAGAACGCGGCATCGATCCGCAGCCGCTGCGGAAGAAGATTGCCGACATTACCGACCAACTGGCCAAGGAAGACGCCGACACCCAGGAGCTGCTGAACAACAACCGGCTGGCCAAGGGTGCCAAGCGCGGCAAGTCCGCGGCAAAAGGCGCGGCGCAGGTCCGCAAGGACGGCCTCGCCGCGGCGCCGGCGGAAGACCTCGTGGGCCTCATCGAACAGCTGACCGAACAGATGCACGGCGCTGCCGCCGAACTCCAGTTCGAGCTGGCCGCGCGGATCCGGGACGAGGTCAGTGACCTCAAGAAAGAGCTCCGCCAGATGCACGCGGCCGGGCACGCCTAGGCCACGCCCGGGCGGCGGGGGTATGCAGCGGTCGGGGCATGTTCCCGCATGCGGGGACGCCTGCTGTACAGTTAATGTCACGTAGGGGAGTATCCCGAGCGCTACGATCGTCAACACGCCAGGCAAAGTTGCCTGGCCGGGCGTAGCGGGCCGCCATTTCAGCACCAAGTGCACAGGCTGGCCGGAGAGACTTACACCATTTCTCTGTACCCTGCGAAAGGCTTCCCGTGCCCGAATTACCCGTGTGGTTTGAGGTCGGCTCACTTGTCGTCCTCGGCCTGATCCTCCTCATTGACCTGCTGCTTGTTGTCCGGCGTCCCCATGAACCTTCCATGAAGGAAGCGGGCCTGTGGGTTGCGTTCTACGTCTCCCTTGCTCTGCTGTTCGCCGGGGCCATGTTTTTCTTTACCGGTGCCGAGTTCGGCGGCCAGTTCGTGGCCGGCTGGGTCACTGAATACAGCCTCAGCATCGACAACCTGTTTGTCTTCATCATCATCATGGCCCGCTTCTCCGTGCCCCGTAAGTACCAGCAGGAAGTCCTGATGGTGGGCATCATCATCGCCCTGATCCTGCGCGGCATCTTTATCCTCCTCGGCGCCATCGTGATCGAGCAGTTCAGCTGGGTGTTCTACATCTTCGGCGCATTCCTGCTCTGGACGGCCTGGAAGCAGGCCCAGGATGAAGGCGAAGACGAAGAGGACAAGGAAAATCCGCTCATCGCCCGGATCCGCAAGGTCATCCCCATGTCGGAGAAGTTCGACGAAGGCAAACTCCGCACCACGGTGAACGGCAAGAAGGTGTTCACCCCCATGCTGATCGTGTTCATCACCATCGGCCTCACCGACCTCCTCTTCGCCGTTGACTCGATTCCCGCGATCTTCGGCCTCACGCAGAGCCCGTTCATTGTCTTTACCGCTAACCTGTTCGCCCTGATGGGCCTGCGCCAGCTGTACTTCCTGCTGGGTGGCCTGATGAATCGCCTGATCTACCTGAAGCACGCGCTGTCGTTCATCCTGGCGTTCATCGGTGTGAAGCTGGTGCTCCACGCCATGCATGTGAACGAACTGCCGTTCATCAACGGCGGTCACCACATCGAATGGGCCCCGGAGATTCCGACCTTCGTCTCCCTGGCCGTCATTGTGGGCACTATCATCGTTGCCGTGATTGCCAGCCTCGTCAGTTCCAAGGCCAAGACGGCCCACCTGGACCCCCGCCTCGAGGAAGACGCCAAGAAGAGCCACAGCGACGCCGAGTAAGTTGCACCCGCGTTTCCTGGACGCACCCAGCATTTCCGCTGATCCCGGCCGTACTTCGGCCGGGATCAGCGGCGTTAACGAACCCCTGCGGTAGCGGCCAACGGAGGACTATGCTCGGAGCATGGCCCGCATCCTCATAACGGAAAGTGGAGTCCGCCAGGTGCAACGGCGCACTGTGGTGCTGCTGAGCGCGGCCCAGGTTTTCGGTGGGATCGGCACCGGAGCCACGGTTTCCATTGGTTCCATCCTGGCTGTGGAAATTTCGGGTTCCAGCGTGTGGGCAGGAGCCGTGGCCACGGTCATGACATTGGGTGCCGCCCTGACAGCGCTGCCCCTGGCTTCGTTGGCAGACCGGCGGGGCCGCCGCTCCGGCCAGGTTACGGGACTTTCCGCGGCCCTGGCCGGCACCGTGCTGATAGTGCTTGCGGTGGTGTCCGGCTTGTTCCTCCTGTTGCTGCTGGGGGCCGTGGGCATCGGGGTGGGCACGGCGGCCAGCTTGCAAGCACGCTTCGCCGCCGTCGACCTTGCGGATTCTGAACACCGCGGCAGGGCCTTGTCCGCCGTCGTGTGGGCAGTCACTGTCGGCGCCGTCGCCGGCCCCAACCTGATCCAGCCTGGCACCGTTGTGGGACTGGCCCTCGGCCTGCCGCCCGTCGCCGGACCGTTCGTGATCTCCGCAGCCGGACTCCTGCTGGCGATTGTGCTGCTCTTCGCCGGCCTTAGACCCGACCCGCTCCTGCTCGCCCGGGAAATCGCCGCCCGAGACCTCGCTGCCCAGGGACCAGCCGCCCCAGGACCAGCTGCCCAGGAATCCGCCGCCCACACGGCTGGCGGGAAGACGCAGGCCACGCCGCCAGGTACGGCAACCCAGCAAGGCGGCACGGCGCGAAGCGCCGCCGGGGGATCGCTTGTCCGCGGACTGCGGGCCATCCGCCACTCCAGGGCGTCCTGGCTGGCGCTTGCCGCTGTCGTTGGAGCGCACGCAGTGATGGTAGGCGTGATGTCCATGACCCCGCTGCACTTGCAGGAACTCGTGGCCGGACCGGGTTCCACCCATGCCGGCCACGCCGCCTCCGGCGATGTCCTGGTGATCATCGGCTTCACCATCTCCCTGCATATCGCCGGGATGTTCGCGTTGTCGCCCGTTATGGGCTGGCTAACTGACAAGGCAGGCAGGACTGAGACCATCATGATCGGCTTCGCCACGCTCATCGCGGCCGTCGCCGTCGCAGGGTTTGGCCAGACATCAACCGTGGCGGTTGCCGTGGGACTTGTCCTGCTGGGCATTGGCTGGTCTGCCGCCACGATTTCCGGGTCCACGCTGCTGGCGGAGAGCGTCCCGCAGGAGTCCCGTGTGGTGGTCCAGGGTGTGTCGGACATGCTGATGGGCGCCGCCGGCGCAGTGGGCGGGGCAACCTCCGGCCTGATCCTCAGCTGGGCCGGCTACCTGGGACTGAACATGGCAGGCGGCGTGTTGGGAGCTGCCGTGCTGGCCGCCGCCGTCGTTGTCCTTGTGGCGCGACGCCGCAGCCCCACCGCCGGCACAGTCAACGGGTCAGTGGGCGGCCCTGCTGCCCGCTGAGCCGGCAACCGAGCGCACCATACCCAGCAGGCGGCCGAAGATGGCCTCGCCGTCGTCGGCGATGCCGTCATGGTGGAAGTCGGCTGTCTCCCATACCTGGAGTCCGCGCACGGCAGCTGCCGTTTCCAGGGACAAATCGCGGTCCACGTAAATGTCGTCCCGGTAAACCGCGGCGGCTGCGGGCACGCCGTTCGCGGCCAGCTGCGTGTGGTCATAGAGCGGCTTCCAGTCCGTCTTGGCAGCCAGCAGCTGGGCCACGTGCCGCAGCGGCACCAAGGCGGCATCCTGCTCGAAGTACCACGGGTACACCATCTCGCCGGTCAGCAGCAACGGCTCCGCATCCGGGCGGAATGCCGGATTTTCCTGCAGCACCCGCCAGGCGGCCCAGTCGGTCGCCTGTCCCTGACCGTAGATGGACTCATGCAGCAGGGCATAGAGCGGGTTCGCCAGGCGGGACACGATGCCCTGGACCTGCTCGAGGAAGACATCCGAGAGCCTGTTCCCGTGCTGTGTCTCGGTGAAGGCGTCCTCCAGAAGGTAGTGCAGGCCGTCCACCCGCGTGTTTCCGCCCAGGAAGGAGCCCACCATCTGGAACCGTTCCACCGTGAGCCGGCCGCCGTCGGGAAGGAGCTCCTCAGTCTGCCGAAGGTGCGATGCGATCGCGTTCACTGTCCGGCGGTCCTCCGGATACCAGCTGAAGTATTCAGTGTTGCGGGCCGCAACACGGGCGAACGTGGCGCGGTAGACGTCGTCGGCGTGGCCACCGAGCGGCGCCAACCCGCCCGTGATGAGGGCTTCCCTCAGCCCGTCCGGGGCAAAGGACAGGTATGTCAGTGCGCAGAATCCGCCGTAGCTTTGGCCGTAGATGCTCCAGGGGCCGGAGCCAAGCGCCGCCCGGATGAGCTCCGCGTCGGCCACGATGGAATCCGCACGGAAATGCTCAAGGTACGCAGCCTGTGCCTCGGCCGTTCCACGCGCGGGCAGCGTTTTCCGGTCAAGCGGAGTCGACAGCCCGGTGCCGCGCTGGTCCAACATCAGGATTCGGAAGTCCCGGGCTGCCGCCTTGCTCCAGCCGCTCAGCGAGGCCAGCCGGTTGCCGCGGCCGCCCGGGCCGCCTTGGAGGAACAGCAGCCAAGGAAGCGCTTCGGCTTCAGCCTGGGTGTGGGCCGACGAGACGTACTCACGGGCGAAAACGGTAATGGTCTCGGCGGCGTCGCCGCTCCCTGGCATGAAGTGGTCCAGGGGCACGGTGAAGTAGTGCTCGGCGGTGCGCATGCCCCGGAATTCGTGCCGGGCCTTCACAAAATGCGGGACAGGGGGCCGCGTCCGAGTGGTTTGCGCGGAAGCCTCGCGCTCAGCCACGGATGGACGCTGCCGTCCTGGTGCCAAAGCTCTCCAGCGCGTCGCCGGTCAGCCGGAACGTGGACCAGCCATCCAGGGGACGGGCGCCGAGGCTGCGGTAAAAGTTGATGGACGGCTCGTTCCAGTCCAGGACGCTCCACTCCACCCGGGCGTAGCCGTTCTCGACGGCGGTGGCAGCCAGGTGCTTCAGCAGCGCCTTTCCGTGGCCCTCGCCGCGGGCGTCCGGGCTGACGTAGAGGTCTTCCAGGTAGATGCCGTGGACACCTTCCCACGTGGAGTAGTTCAGGAACCAGAGGGCGAACCCCTGGACGTCGCCCGCGCCGTTTTCGGCCATCGTGGCAAACACGCGTGGGTTCCCGCCGAACAGGACCTCAGCCAGCATTTCCGGGGTGTTGCGGACCGCGTCCGGTTCTTTCTCGTAGATGGCCAGTTCGTGGATCATCTGCAGGATAGCGGGGACGTCTTGCCGGGTGGCGGGGCGGATTACACTCATGGTCCGAGTTTACTAGCGGGGCCGTGATCCCTACTGCCAGCGAAGCTGGGATGTACCGTAGCGGACGGGTCCCTTGCCGTATTCAAGCGGCGCACCGTCCGCCATGATGGGTGGTCCAACGTACCGCAGGCGGCCGTAGGGACTCTCCATCACGCGGAAGTCGGGTTCGGGCAGGGAACCACTCTGGCCGGCCAATGCGGGGAGCCGGAACAATTCTTCAGCGGTGCGGGCCAGGGAAAGCCGGGCCGCGCCGCCACGTCCGTTTTGGAGCCGTTCGGCCAGCAAGGCAAATGCTGCCGCCGCCAGGCCATATCCGGTGGCATGGTCCAGTGCCTGCACTGGCAGCGCCCCAGGCTGCCACCCGTCATCAGTGGTCCCGCCATACCGTTCGGCTATGCCGCAGGCGGCCTGTACCAGGCTGTCGAAACCGCGCCGTGCCTTCCAGGGGCCGCCGCTGCCCCATGCACTGAGGGTGACTATCACGAGGTCGGGCCGTGCCTGCAGCAGCGCGTCGGGCGCCAGTCCGAAACGGTCCAGCCCGCCGTCACGGTAACCCGTGACCACCACGTCGGCAGACTCAATGAGACGCCTGACGGTGTCCATAACCTCCGGATCCCGGAGGTCCGCCTCCGCGCTTCGCTTGTCAAAGCCAGAGTCAACAAACACATCGCTCAGCTCCGGAAGCTGGGGCGGGTCGATGCGCAGCACGTCCGCACCCAGCGCGCCCAGGAGGCGGGTGGCCGTGGGACCGGCTATGACGCGCGTCAGGTCCAGCACCTTGAGCCCGGTCAGGGGGTGGCGTGGAACAGCCCCTGGAACCCACCGGGGGCGCTGCCGGCTTTCACTGGTGTCCGCCGGTGGACGGGAGATGCTGATCCACGGCCCGGCGCCGGCCGTCCCATGCATTGGGGTCGCGGTCCACTCCTCCCGCGTGCGTACGGCAGCAGCGACGCCGTTCTTTGCCGTGATGGCGTCCTCGGCTGCCAGGGACGTCATGCTTAGCAGGGCGCGTTCCACATCCTGTGGCGTGCTGACCGAGAGTGCCGCCATCAGCCGGGCTGCGTGATGGGGATAGTTGGCGTGCAGACGGATCCAGCCGTCCGACGTGCGCCGAAAGCCGGACGTCGGAGCAAATCCTTCGGGTTTCCCGCCCGCGATCCGCAGGTGGCCGAGTGAATCAAATGACGCTGCCGTGGCTCCGGATGCCAACGAGTACCTCCCGGGCACACCAACCAAGGCGTTCAGAGACGTCGCTGCTGCCTGGACAGCCCCCAAGGCCAGCCCCTCGACGTCCAGCGGGCCGTTCCACCACTGCCGTGGACCGTCGGCGGGCGCCACTGGCTGGGCCTTCAGGGCTTCCAAAACCCGAAGGCTGCCCGTCAGGTCGGGGACGGCGTCCACTGGGTCACAGCCTAGAGCCGGTTGACGTCGGTGACCCGGACCACTGCCGTGCCGGATTCGTCGGACGCCGCCAGGTCCACTTCTGCGGAGATGCCCCAGTCATGGTTGCGGGCCGGATCGTCGAAAATCTGCCGGACCTTCCACAGTCCGGTCTCTTCGGTGATCATCAGGAGCCCGGGGCCGCGGGCATCAGGGCCGGTGCCAATATCGTTGTGTTCGTCGAAGTAGTCGTCCAGGATGTCTTCCCAGCGGTCGGCACCCCAGCCTGCGCCGCCGTCGAGCTCGCCCAGGGCTGCTGCGTTTTCGTCCGCGAACAGTTCCACGCGGCGGAACATCTCGTTGCGGACCATCACGCGGAAGGCCCGGATGTTGGACGTCAGCGACGGCGGCGGGGGAGGCGGAGCGTCGTGCGGGGTGGGCATCGCGCCGGACGTCAGCTCCTCCCATTCGTCCAGGAGGCTGGAGTCCACCTGCCGCACCAGTTCGCCAAGCCAGGCGATGAGGTCCTCGAGGTCCTCCCGGAGCATGTCCTGCGGCACGGTCTGGCGCAGCGCCTTAAAGCAGTCGGCGAGGTAGCGCAACACGATTCCCTCGGAGCGGGCCAGCCCGTAGAACTGGACGAACTCGCCGAAGTTCATGGCACGCTCGTACATGTCGCGGACCACGGACTTGGGCGCCAGTTCAAAGTCCCCCACCCACGGCGCGGCCTTGCGGTAAACCTCGAAGGCCTCGCCCAGGAGTTCCGCGAGCGGCTGCGGATAGGTGACTTCCTCCAGCATGGCCATGCGCTGGTCATACTCGATGCCGTCAGCCTTCATCACGGCAATTGCTTCCCCGCGGGCCTTCTTCTGCTGGGCGGAGAGGATCTGGCGGGGTTTTTCCAGGGTCGCTTCGATCACCGACACCACGTCCAGTGCGTACGACGGCGAATCCGGGTCAAGCAGCTCCAGCGCCGCAAGTGCAAACGGTGAGAGCGGCTGGTTCAGGGCAAAATTGGCCTGCAGATGGACGGTGAGCCGGACTGTCCTGCCGTCCTGGCCCTGCTCTTCTGCCGGGATTCGCTCCACCACCTCGGCGGCGAGGAGTTCGCGGTAGATTCCCAGGGCTTTTTTCATCAGCCGCAGCTGCGAGGCCCGCGTCTCGTGGTTTTCGGTGAGCAGCCGGCGAGCCGCCGTGAACGGGTCGCCCGGCCGTTCCATCAGGTTCATCAGCATCGAATGCGTCACGCTGAAACTTGAGGTCAAAGGATCGGGCACGGATTCCACGAGGCGCTTGAAGGTGGGTTCACCCCATGAAACGAAGCCCTCCGGCGGCTTCTTCTTGACCACCTGGCGGAGCTTCTTCTGGTCATCACCAAACTTGGCGGTGGCCTTGGCCATGGCTTTCACGTTTTCGATCACGTGCTCCGGCGCCTGGACCACCACTGTCCCGGCGGTGTCATACCCGGCGCGGCCGGCCCGTCCGGCAATCTGGTGGAACTCCCGGGAGTTAAGCGGTCGGGTGCGGACGCCGTCGTACTTGCTCAGCGCGGTGAGCAAAACGGTGCGGATGGGCACATTGATGCCGACGCCCAGCGTGTCCGTACCGCAGATCACCTTAAGCAGGCCGGCCTGGGCGAGCTGTTCCACCAGCCGCCGGTACTTCGGCAGCATACCGGCGTGATGGACGCCGATACCGTGCCGGACCAGCCTGTTGAGCGTCTTGCCGAAGCCTGCGGCGAAACGGAAGTTCGCGATCAGCTCGGCGATCTTGTCCTTCTCCTCGCGGGTGCAGACGTTGATGCTCATCAGCGTCTGGGCCCGGTCAATGGCCTCGATCTGGCTGAAGTGCACCACGTAGACGGGCACCTGGCGCGTGGAGAGGAGTTCCTCGAGCGTTTCGTGGACCGGTGTCTGGTGGTAGTAGTAGTGCAGCGGAATGGGACGCTCGGCTGAACTGACGGTGCTGGTAGGCCGTCCCGTGAGCTCGGTGATGCCAGCCTCGAACCGGCTGACGTCACCGAGTGTGGCGGACATCAGGAGGAACTGGGCCTGGGGCAGCTCCAGCAGCGGGACCTGCCAGGCCCAGCCACGCTGGGGGTCGGAGTAGAAATGGAATTCGTCCATGATGACCGCGCCGAGTTCGGCGGAGGTCCCTTCGCGGAGGGCGATGTTCGCGAGGATTTCTGCCGTGCAGCAGATGATCGGCGCGTTCTGGTTGACGCCTGAGTCGCCGGTGATCATGCCGACGTTCTCCGCGCCGAAGATGTCGCACAGCGCAAAGAACTTCTCGGAGACCAGCGCCTTGATGGGAGCGGTGTAGTAACTTCGCTGGCCCCTTGCCATGGCCTGGAAGTGCGCGGCGATGGCCACCAGCGATTTGCCGGAACCGGTCGGGGTGGCGAGGATGACGTTGGCCCCGGTGGCGAGCTCCATGATGGCCTCGTCCTGGGCAGCGTACAGCGCCAGGCCCCGGCTTTCGGTCCACTCCAGGAATTGGGTGTACAGGGCGTCCGGGTCGATGCCTGCGCCGGAGGGGTTTGGGGCGGGCAGGACAGGCAGCTGGTCAACGAGTTTCATTGATTTCCAGCTTAGTGCCCAGCCGGTGCCTGATATCCGGGCGGGCCCGGGTTAGGCTCGCGGTACTGCCAGACAGCACCCGGCGATGGAGGTAACTGTGAAGTGGGACCCCGTAAAGTACGTCCAGTTCGGCGACTACCGCGACCGGCCCTTTTTCGACCTGACGGGCCGGATCCAGGCGGACCGGCCGCAGCACGTTGTGGATCTGGGCTGTGGTCCGGGGAACCTCACGGCCACGCTCGCCCGGAGATGGCCGGAAGCGAAAGTGGTCGGGCTCGATTCGTCCGAGGAGATGCTGGACAAGGCTGAGGTCCAGGCCGGGAAGCATTCGGGCCTCAGCTTCGGGCTGGCGGATATCGCAGATTGGACACCTCCGGCTGAAACCGACGTGGTGGTCACCAACGCCGCCCTTCAGTGGGTGCCGGGCCATCAGGAAATGCTGGCAGGCTGGCTGGCGGCGCTCAAGCCCGGTGCCTGGTTCGCCATGCAGGTGCCGGGAAATTTCAACGCCCCGTCCCATGCGCTGATGCGGGACCTGGCAGGTTCCACCCGCTGGTCTTCTCGGCTCGACGGCGTACTTCGCGGTGGTGAATCCGTGGGGGAGCCCACAGATTACCTCCGCATCATGCTGGACGCGGGCTGTACAGCAGATGCCTGGGAAACCACGTACCAGCAGGTCCTCACGGGGGCGGACCCGGTGCTCAACTGGGTGCGCGGCACGGCGTTGCGCCCGGTCGTGGCTGCCCTTTCGGCCGAGGACGGCCTCGCCTTTGAAGCTGAGTATGCGGCAGCCCTGCGGGCCGCGTACCCGGGATCGGTCCACGGCACGGTGTTTCCCTTCCGGCGGATCTTTGCCGTAGCGCAAAAGAAAACCAGCACCTAAACTCCATTCGTTTGAAGTTCTCGACATGGTCGGTAATGCCCTATGACTTAGAAGAGAATGTGATGCTGGTTACAATGACGCAAGCGGCTTCTGGGGATGGCAAAACGGCCGAACCCTCATCAGCCTCCCAAAGCCCGTCCTGGAGGTGCGATGCTTTTCGGCTTAATGGCCCGGCTTCTGGCTGGCCATAAGGGTGCCGTGGCCGCGATTGTTGCTCTCCAGCTCGTCCAGACCGCAGGCAACCTGCTCTTGCCCACCATTAATGCGGCCATCATCGACGACGGCATCGTGGCCGGGAACACTCCGGAAATCTTCCGCTTGGGCACTGTCATGGCTTTGATCGCTGCGGTCCAGGCGGCGGCGGCCATCGCCGCTGGCTACTTCGGGGCAGTGGTGGCCATGAAGATCGGGCACCAGTTGCGCGGCGAGATCTTCACCAGGATCCAGTCGCTTTCTTCCCAGGAAGTGGCAGCCTTCGGCACACAAAGCCTTGTCACACGGGCCACCAACGACACCCAGCAGATCCAGTCGTTCGCCGTCCTGGTTTTCACAATGTTGGTGGCGGCGCCGGTCATGGCGGCAGGTGGCGTCCTGCTGGCCTGGCAGCAGGACAAGGTGCTTTCAAGCGTCGTAATCGTCATCATGCCCATCCTGCTGCTGATCATGTATCTCATCGTCCGGCGCCTGGTACCCCTTTACCGGCAGGGGCAGGAACTCCTGGACCGGACGGGGGAGATCCTGCGTGAGCAGATCATCGGCGCGAGTGTGATCCGGGCCTTCGTCAGGCAGGGACACGAAACACGCCGGTTTGCGAAGACCAACAGCAGCCTCACCGGCAACAACCTTCAGTCCTCCCTGCTCGTTGCCGGCATGCTGCCGCTGATCATGATTGTGGTCAACCTGTCATCGGTGGCCGTGGTCTGGTTCGGTGGCCACCGGGTTTACGACGGCGGGATGAAGATCGGCGCCCTCACGGCCTTTATCGCCTACATCCTGCAGATTCTCCTGGCAATCATGATGGCCATGTACGTTTTCATGACGGCTCCGCGGGCCGCCGCTTGCGCTGAACGGCTCAGTGCCGTGCTCGACGCAACACCGTCCGTCCAGGACTACAAGACGCCCCAAGGGACCAGCCATGGTGGCACCTTGGACGGTGCCAGCGTCACCTTCAGGAACGTCAGTTTTTCCTACCCCGGCGCCGAGAATCCAGTTTTGGAAGACATCTGCTTTACGGCAGGGCCAGGAACCACTGTTGCCATCGTCGGCTCAACGGGGAGCGGTAAATCGACGCTCCTGAACCTGGTGCCGCGGTTCCTGGACTCCACTGCCGGAACCATCAGCATCGGCGGCCGGAACATCTGTTCCATGTCCTTGGACGTCCTCCGCCGGACCATGGCGGTGGTGCCGCAAAGATCGCATCTTTTCTCCGGAACCATCGCCGACAACTTGCGCGTGGCAGCTCCGGAAGCATCCGACGGCCAGCTGTGGGACGCCGTGGAGACAGCCCAGGCTGCCGGCTTCGTCCGTGCGCTGCCGCTGGGTATGGAGACAGAGGTCGGGCAGGGGGGAACCACCCTCTCCGGCGGCCAGCGGCAGCGCCTCTGCATTGCGCGTGCCCTCCTGCGGAAAGTCCCCGTCTATCTGTTTGACGACAGCTTCTCCGCGCTGGACTTCGCCACCGAGGCCCGGGTCCGGGATGCCCTGGAGCTTGCCCTTGACGGCGCAGTGGTAATTGTCGTCGCGGAGCGGATCTCGACCGTTGCCGGCGCCGGCCAGATCCTGGTACTCGACGACGGCCGGCTGGTTGCAGCGGGGACGCACCTGCAGTTGCTGGAGACGTCCGCCACCTACCGGGAAATCGCCGAGTCCCAACTGGCACTGGACGACGCGCCATGACACCTTCGCCCGGCACCGAGGCGGCGCCCGACGGCTTCTGGCCCACAGCACGCCGTCTCCTTGCATTGCTGCGCCCGTCACGGGGCCGGATGCTGGGTGCCGTTGCGGCCACCTGCGCTTTTGTAGTCCTCAATGTCGCGGCGCCGAACTACCTCGGTGATGCCACCGATGTGGTGGTGGATGGGGTCTACAGCGGAGTGCTCGACGGGCAGCGGCTGGGGATCCTGCTGGCCGCCGTTGCCGCGATGTACGTTGGTGCTTCCCTGTTCAACTGGATCCAGGGAGCCGTGACGGCCAGCGCGGTGCACGGCCTGATGTATAGCCTCCGGGCATCGGTCCAGGCCAAGCTGCACCGGCTTCCTTCCACGTACTTCCAGACGAAGTCCAGGGGCGACGTCCTGAGCCGCGTAACCAACGACATCGACAATATTTCGCAAGCGCTCAGCCAGGTTCTCACGCAGCTGATCATGTCTGTCCTGATGCTGTGCGGCGCCCTGGCCATGATGCTGTGGATCTCGCCGCTCCTGGCACTGATCGCCCTTGTTTCAGTTCCGCTGTCCACGCTTATCACCGTTATGGTGGCCCGGAAATCCCAAGCACATTTTGCCCGCCAGTGGACCGAAACAGGTGAATTGAACGCCCACGTGGAGGAGTTTGTCACCGGGCACGAGGTCATTAGGGCCTTCGGGTACCAGGACCAGGCGGCGGCAGCCTTCAAGGCAAGCAACGACCGCCTTGCCCGGGCATCGGCACGTGCCCAATATTCATCGGGCATTGTCCAGCCGTTGATGGTCCTTATTGCCAATGTCAATTACATCGCCGTGGCGGTGGTGGGGGCGCTCCAGGTCACCACCGGGGCGATGACCATCGGCGGGATCCAGGCGTTTATCCAGTTCAGCCGGCTTTTTACCCAGCCTGTGGGCCAGATCGGCGGCATGCTCAACGTCATCCAGTCCTGCGTGGCGTCGGCGCGCCGCGTGTTCGACCTGCTCGATGCGGAGGAGATACCTGCCGAACGTGAAAGTAGCGGCCACCAATCCGGTCCGGGCGGCGGGATTGTGTTCAGCCATGTCACCTTCGGCTATGTCCGGGCTGACCCGGTGGTCCGTGGACTCTCGTTCACGGTGGAACCGGGTCAGACTGTCGCAATTGTCGGCCATACGGGCGCCGGCAAGACCACCATTGTTAATCTCCTCATGCGGTTTTATGAGGTCGACGCCGGCAGGATCACCGTCGGAGGCACCAACATCGCCGACATTCCGAGGGACGTCCTGCGTGAGGGATTCGGGGTGGTGCTCCAGGATGCGTGGCTGTTTTCCGGCACCATCAGGGAGAACATCGAATACGGCCGGCCGGGGGCCACAGATGCGGAGGTTACCGCGGCAGCAGAGGCGAGCCATGTGGACCACGTCATCAGGTCACTGCCCGCCGGATACGACACCCTGCTGGGCAACGGGGGAGAGCCGCTCAGCCAGGGCCAGCGCCAACTGATATCCATCGCCCGGGCACAGTTGGCGGACCGCGCCGTCCTGGTCCTGGACGAGGCGACGAGTTCGGTGGATTCCCGGACCGAGGTCCTGATCCGCCAGGCAATGCGGAGGCTGCGCCGGGGAAAAACAAGCTTTGTCATCGCCCACCGTTTGTCCACGGTCCGGGACGCTGATCTAATTCTGGTCATGGATCACGGACGCATTGCAGAGCAGGGAACCCATCGAAGCCTCCTGGCAGGCAACGGCCGCTATGCGCGGCTCTACAACGCGCAGTTCGCCGGACGTGCGGGCCGCACCGGCACGTTGGAGGCCGGACGATGACCTCGGGCGGCCCGTTCCCCGGCGCGTGGAAGCCCAATCAGTCGAGCACGGTGCCACTGTTTGAACAGCTGCGCCTCCACGTGATCCGCCTTGCGGACAGTGGCGCCCTTCCACCGGGTACCAAGCTGCCGGCGGTGCGGACACTGGCGGGGCTGCTCGACGTCGCGCCCCACACCGTTGCCCGGGCGTTCAAGGAGCTGGAGGCAGCCGGTGTGGTGGCCACGAAGGGCAGGAACGGCACTGTGGTGTGCGCGCGTGATGAGCGGGAGGATGCACTGTCCCTTGCCGCCAACTCGTATGCATCGGTGGCCAAGGCACAAGGCGCCACCTTTGCCGAAGCAGTCAAGCTGCTGGCTGCAGCCTACGACGCCGACTAGCCGGACCCCGCATGGATATTCGAAGAAGTTTTCGATTAGCATTAGTGGGTGCCTAAAGCCGTAGCTGAAGAAACAGCAGTCGAATCCGTCCCCGTCGTCGTTACCCAGGCCCCTGCCACGCCTGCCCGGCCAGACCTCTCCCGCCTTGTGGTCAAGGGCGCGCGCGAGCATAACCTGCGCAATGTGGACTTGGATCTGCCCCGTGATGCCATGATCGTCTTCACCGGGTTATCTGGCTCCGGGAAGTCATCGCTGGCATTCGACACCATCTTCGCCGAGGGCCAGCGGCGCTACGTTGAATCCCTGTCGGCCTATGCCCGTCAGTTCCTGGGCCAGGTGGATAAACCGGATGTCGATTTCATCGAAGGTCTCTCGCCGGCGGTATCGATTGACCAGAAGTCCACCAGCAAGAACCCCCGCTCCACGGTTGGCACCATCACCGAGATTTATGACTACATGCGTCTGCTGTGGGCACGCGTGGGTCGGCCGCATTGCCCGGTTTGTGGCGAGGTTGTGGCCAGGCAGACGCCGCAGCAGATCGTGGACCAGCTCCTTGAGCTTGAGGAAGGCACACGCTTCCAGGTCCTGGCGCCGGTGGTACGTGGGCGCAAGGGCGAGTTCGTGGACCTCTTCAAGGAACTGACCGCCAAGGGCTATTCGCGTGCCCGGGTGGACGGCGAGCTGATCCAGCTGAGCGAGCCCCCCAAACTCGGCAAGCAGTTCAAGCACACCATTGAAGTGGTGGTGGACCGCCTGGTAGTCAAGGAAGGCATCAGCCAGCGCCTCACGGATTCCGTTGAAACGGCACTTGGTCTGGCTGAGGGCCGGGTACTGGCCGAGTTCGTCGATCTGGACGCAGACGCGCCGGGACGGTTGCGGGCATTTTCCGAGAACCTCGCGTGCCCCAACGAGCATCCCCTGGCCATCGATGAAATCGAGCCGCGCTCCTTCTCCTTCAATAATCCCTTCGGCGCCTGTTCCGCGTGCAGCGGCATCGGAACACGGCTGGAGGTTGACGAAGAACTGATTATTCCGAACCCTGAGCTGTCGTTGTCCGAGGGCGCCATCGCGCCATGGTCACTGGGCACAGCAACCACCGAGTATTGGAACCGCCTGCTCGAAGGGCTGGCCAATGAGCTTGGATTCTCCATGGACACGCCGTGGGAGAAGCTGGGCAACGACGTCCGCCAGACCGTCCTGCACGGCAAGGACCACAAGGTGGTTGTCCAGTACAAGAACCGCTTCGGCCGGGAACGCAAATACAGCACCGGTTTCGAGGGCGCCATCCAGTACGTCCACCGCAAGCACGGCGAGACGGACTCCGAGTGGGCCCGTGACCGCTATGAAGAGTACATGCGGCAGATCGCGTGCCCCGCGTGCAATGGCGCCAGGCTCAACCCCGCCTCGCTGTCCGTCCTGATCAACGGCAAGTCCATCGCCGATGTCGCGGCCATGCCCATGCGGGTGTGCGCGGACTTCCTGAACAACCTGGTCCTGACCGGCCGTGAGGCCCAGATCGCCCACCAGGTGCTTAAGGAAATCCAGGCCCGGCTGACCTTCCTGCTCGACGTCGGGCTGGAATACCTGAACCTTGAGCGCCCCTCCGCCACCTTGTCCGGCGGCGAAGCGCAGCGGATCAGGCTCGCCACCCAGATCGGTTCCGGCCTCGTGGGCGTCCTTTACGTCCTGGACGAGCCCTCCATCGGCCTGCACCAGCGCGACAACCGCCGGCTCATTGACACCCTGACGCGGCTCCGGGACATGGGAAACACGCTCATCGTTGTGGAACACGACGAGGACACCATCCAGGTGGCGGACTGGATCGTTGACATCGGCCCGGGCGCGGGCGAGCACGGCGGCCAGGTGGTGCACTCGGGTTCGTACCAGGACCTCCTGGCCAACACCAACTCTTTGACCGGCGATTACCTGTCCGGCCGCAAGAAGATCGACATTCCCAAGAAGCGGCGCAAATACGACAAAAAGCGTGAGCTGAAGGTCGTCGGGGCCCGTGAAAACAACCTGGTCAACGTTGATGCGGCCTTCCCCCTAGGCCTGTTCACTGCCGTGACCGGAGTCAGCGGCTCCGGCAAATCCACCTTGGTCAACGAGATCCTCTACAAGGTGCTGGCCAACAAGCTCAACGGCGCCAAGCAGGTAGCCGGACGCCATAAGAGCATCGTGGGCCTGGAGCACCTGGACAAGGTGGTGCACGTGGACCAGAGCCCCATCGGGCGTACCCCCCGGTCCAACCCCGCCACCTACACCGGTGTCTTTGACAACATCCGCAAGCTCTTCGCCGAAACCACCGAGGCCAAGGTCCGCGGCTACTTGCCAGGCCGGTTCTCCTTCAACGTCAAGGGCGGGCGCTGCGAAGCCTGCGCAGGTGACGGCACCCTGAAGATCGAAATGAACTTCCTGCCGGACGTGTACGTTCCCTGCGAGGTGTGCCACGGCGCACGGTACAACCGCGAGACCCTGGAAGTGCACTACAAGGGCAAGACCATCGCGGATGTGCTCAACATGCCCATCGAAGAAGGTGCGGAGTTCTTCGCGGCCTTCTCGCCGATCGCCCGGCACTTGAACACGCTCGTGGACGTGGGCCTCGGCTATGTCCGGCTGGGACAGCCGGCAACCACCCTCTCCGGCGGCGAGGCCCAGCGGGTCAAGCTTGCCGCGGAACTGCAGAAGCGCTCCAACGGACGCAGTGTGTATGTCCTCGACGAGCCCACCACGGGCCTGCACTTCGAGGACATCCGCAAGCTCCTGATGGTCCTTCAGGGGCTGGTGGACAAGGGCAATACAGTGATCACCATCGAACACAACCTGGATGTCATTAAGAGCGCCGACTGGATCGTGGATCTTGGCCCGGACGGCGGTTCGGGCGGCGGCCAGATCGTCGCCACCGGCACTCCCGAGCAGGTAGCGAAATCCACGAAAAGCCACACGGCATCCTTCCTCGCGGAAATACTGAGCTAGGCGGTTGGATTCCAAGGACGTATGCCGTGTCGGGCATGCGAGTTTCAGGCATGCTCGGTGTCGTGAGAAACTAAGCCGGTGACTCAAACAACAGTGCCCGTGATCTTTGACCTGGACGGCACTCTTGTCGATCCGGCCGGCGGAATAACCGACGGAATCGCAGCAGCCCTTGCCGCCGCAGGTCTGCCGGTTCCCGGCCAGGACGTCCTGCACTCGATGATCGGCCCGAAACTCAGCGACGCCCTCCAGAGTGTCTGCAAGGTTCCGGCCGAGATGCTTGACGAGGTCATCCGGACATACCGGCAGTATTACCTGGCCACGGGGATAGCCCAGAGCCGGCTATACCCCGGGATCAAGGAAGTGCTGGAGGCTTTTGCGGCGGAAGGCAGGCCAGTGGCCGTCGCCACGCAGAAGCCCGAGGGGCTGGCCCAGATCGTGTTGGGCCACCACGGCATCGCCGGCCTCTTCCAGTCCATCAGGGGCTCGTCGGACAACGAATCGTCAACGGATGGTCCGGTGGGGAAGGCTGACATCATCGCCGCGGCCCTGACTGACCTGTCCACCCAGCATGCCGTGATGGTGGGCGACCGCGCCCAGGATGTGGCCGGCGCCATCGCGAACGGGCTTGACTGCATCGGCGTGGGCTGGGGATTCGCGCCCGACGGCGAACTCGCGGAAGCCGGTGCCTTCACCGTGGTGGACACCGCCGCGGGCATGGTTGCCGCAATTGGGCGCCTCGAAGCCATCCACACTGCCGCCATGAGTGAGGTGCGCAACGATGGCGCTGTTTGAGGCGGTCCGCTGGACATTTCGCGGGCTCGTGGCGGGCACCTGCCGGCCCACCGTCGTCGGCCTTGAAAACGTCCCAAAAGAGGGGCCCTTTATTGTGGCCCCGAATCATCTCTCCTTCTTTGACAGTGTCATCGTCCAGGCGCTGATGCCGCGGCCGGTGGCCTTCTTCGCCAAAGCCGAGTACTTCACCACGGGTGGCGTGAAGGGAAAAGTCATGAAATCTTTCTTCGAGTCCGTGGGCTCCATCCCCGTGGAGCGCGGCGAGCAGGCAGCAAGCGTCCAGGCGCTCAAAACCCTCCTGGACATCCTGGAGGCCGGCAAGGGCATTGGCATCTACCCTGAAGGCACACGGTCGCGGGACGGTATTCTCTACCGCGGCCGCACCGGCGTGGGCTGGCTTGCCCTGGCAACCGGAGCTCCCGTGGTTCCGGTGGGCCTGATCGGCACCGAGAGCCTGCAGCCGGCCGGCGCGAAGGGCTTCAAGCCGCATCACTTCACCATGAAGGTGGGGGAGCCCCTGTATTTCGACAAGACCGGCCCGGATCATTCGCTGCCGGCCCGGCGTCAAGTGACGGACCGCATCATGGATGCAATCGCCGAACTCAGCGGCCAGGAACGCTCCACCAGCTACAACCAAAGTAAAAGCACGGATTAGTAGAATGAAGTAGTGGCAGATCCAGCAACTTACCGGCCCCAGACGGGTGAAATTCCCACCAACCCCGGGGTGTACCGGTTCCGCGATCCACACGGCCGGGTCATCTACGTCGGCAAGGCCAAAAGCCTTCGTTCGCGCCTGAATTCCTACTTCGCGAACCCGGCGGGCCTGCTGCCCAAAACCCACGCAATGGTCCACACGGCCAGCAGCGTCGAGTGGACAGTGGTGGGCAGCGAGCTGGAGTCGCTGCAGCTCGAATACACCTGGATCAAGGAATTCAAGCCCCGGTTCAACGTGGTCTTCCGCGACGACAAAACCTACCCGTACCTGGCCCTCACCATGAGCGAGAAGCTCCCCAGGGTCCAGGTTATGCGGGGGGACCGCCGCAAAGGCACCCGGTACTTCGGCCCCTATACGGCCGGCGCCATCAGGGAAACCATGGACACTTTGCTGCGGGTCTTTCCCGTCCGCAGCTGCAGCGCCGGCGTCCTCAAACGGGCCCAGGCAAGCGGCCGGCCTTGCCTGCTGGGGTATATCGATAAATGCTCCGCCCCCTGTGTTGGCCGGGTCACCCCGGACGAACACCGGGTCCTGGCGGAGGACTTCTGCGCGTTTATGGGCGGCGAGGCCAAACGCTTCATCACCAAGCTCGAAAAGCAGATGGCCGAGGCTGTTGGCACCCTCGACTACGAGCGTGCCGCGAGGCTCCGTGATGACATCACCGCGTTGCGGAAGGTCTTTGAGCGTAATGCGGTAGTGCTCGCCGACGATACCGACGCCGATGTCTTCGCGCTGCACGAGGACGAACTGGAAGCCGCCGTCCAGGTTTTCCACGTCCGGGGCGGCCGGATCCGTGGCCAGCGCGGCTGGGTGGTGGAAAAAGTGGAGGATGCCACCACCCCGGATCTCGTGGAACACCTGCTGCAGCAGGTCTACGGCGACGACGGCGACAGCCACGGCAGGCTGCCCCGCGAAGTCCTGGTGCCTGTCGAACCCAGCAACGCTGCTGAGCTGACGGTATGGCTCGGTGGCCTGCGGGGCGCCAAGGTTGATATCAGGGTGCCGCAGCGCGGCGACAAGGCTGCGCTGATGTCCACTGTCCGTGAAAACGCCGAGCACGCGCTCAAACTGCATAAGACCCGCCGCGCCGGGGATCTCACCGTGCGCTCCCAGGCACTGCAAGAGCTGCAGGAAGCCCTCGAGCTGCCCGTGGCGCTCCTGCGGATCGAATGCTACGACGTTTCCCACGTCCAGGGCACCAACGTCGTGGCGTCCATGGTGGTGGTCGAGGACGGGCTGCCCAAGAAGTCCGATTACCGGAAATTCTCGGTCACCGGGGCCGCCGCAGCGGATGATACTGCCGCTATGCACGACGTCCTGACGCGGCGCTTCCGGTATTACCTGCAGGATAAGTCGGCGCAAGTCGAGGCGTCCGCCCTGCCGGGGCACCAAGCCGCAGTGGAAGCGGCCGCCGATGCCGCCGTCCTGGACACCACTACTGCGGCGCCGCGGGCGAAGTTTGCGTACCCGCCCAACCTGGTGGTGGTCGACGGCGGCCAACCCCAGGTCAACGCGGCAGCCCGGGCGCTGGCAGATCTTGGCATCGATGATGTGTACGTGGTGGGCCTGGCCAAACGGCTTGAGGAAGTCTGGCTGCCGGACAGCGACTTCCCTGTGATCCTGCCCAGGACATCGCAGGGACTCTATCTGCTGCAGCGGATACGGGACGAAGCCCACCGCTTCGCCATCACCTTCCACCGGCAGAAGCGCGGCAAGGCCATGACCGTCTCGGCGCTGGACGGAGTTCCAGGCCTCGGTGAGTCCAAACGCAAGGCACTGCTCACCCACTTCGGGTCCGTCAAGGGTGTCAAAGCCGCCACCGCAACCGAGCTCACGTCGGCCAAGGGCATTGGCCCATCCCTCGCCAACGCTATCGTGGCCCACTTCAGCGGCGAAGACGCGGCCGGCGAGGCAGTTCCGGCCGTGAATATGGCCACCGGCGAAATCATTGAAACCTAGGTAGGGTAAGGAACGCAGGTTTCCGCCATTGCGGTTGCCTGCGTTCATCTGGACAGAAACGGGGCGGAACGAATGGCAGACTCTACGGCGGAATCCGGGACAGGGCAGGACGGCATGACGCCGGTCAAGCCCGTCGAAGCGGAACTGCTGGTGGTCACCGGTATGTCGGGGGCGGGACGCAGCACCGCCGCGGACGCGCTTGAGGACCACGGCTGGTATGTCGTGGAAAACCTGCCGCCCCAGATGCTGGGCACCCTGGCCGAGATCGTGTCCCATGCGCCGCAGTCCATTCCGCGGCTGGCCGTGGTGATGGATGTCCGCAGCAAAGGCCTCTTTGTCGACGTCCGTGCGGCTCTGGGTGCCCTCGCCGCGAGCGGTGTAACGTTCCGCGTACTTTTCCTGGACGCCAACGACGGCGTCTTGGTCCGCCGCTTCGAGCAGGGCCGCAGGCCCCACCCCCTCCAGGCAGGCGGCCGGATCCTCGACGGCATTGCCGCCGAACGGGAGGTGCTCAAGGAACTGCGCGACAGCTCCGACGTCGTACTCGATACCTCCACCTACAACGTCCATGCCCTGGCTACCGCCATCACGGAACTCTTCAGCGAGACCGGCCCGGTGGCGCTGCGGCTCAACGTCATGAGCTTCGGCTTCAAGTACGGCCTGCCGGTGGATTCAAACTACGTGGCGGACGTCCGGTTTATCCCGAATCCGCACTGGGTCCCGCAGCTGCGCCCGCACACGGGCCTGGACAAGGACGTCAGCGATTACGTCCTCGAAGCGGAAGGCGTGAAGAACTTCGTGGACCGCTATGTCCTGGCGCTTGAGCCCGTCCTGGACGGATACCGGCGTGAAAACAAGCACTACGCCACCATCGCGGTCGGCTGCACGGGTGGCAAGCACCGGTCCGTGGCGGTCGCCGTCGAGCTTTCGAAGAAACTGGCACAATACCCCCGCGTGACCGTGACCACCACCCACCGGGATCTGGGCCGCGAGTAATGGGGATGTTCACCGGGCCGCTGCCGTTGGTACCGATATCCAGCGGAACGGCGGCCGGCCAGCAGGACAAGGGCCCCAACGTTGTTGCGCTGGGCGGCGGGCATGGCCTGTCCGCTTCGCTCTCGGCGCTGCGGTTGCTCACCTCGGAGCTGACCGCCATTGTCACTGTGGCGGACGACGGCGGGTCTTCCGGTCGTCTGCGCGACGAGTACGGCGTCCTCCCGCCCGGAGACCTGCGGATGGCGCTCTCCGCCTTGTGCGATGACACGGACTGGGGCCGCACGTGGCGCGACGTGATGCAGCACCGGTTCCGGCCCGGCGAAGGCCGCGGCGGATCGCTGGATGAGCATGCAATGGGTAACCTGCTCATCGTCACCCTTTGGGAGCTTCTGGGCGACACTGTGGCCGGACTGAAGTGGGCCGGCGCCCTGCTTGGCGCCCGCGGGCAGGTGCTGCCCATGTCCACCGTGCCGCTGACCATCGAAGGCGACATCCGCGTCACTGCACCTGACGGCACGTCCGCGCTCCAGACAATCCGCGGGCAGGCGCGGTGCGCGGTTGCCGGCTCGCTGGAACAGGTCAGGCTCCTGCCCGAACAGGCGCCGGCCTGCATTGAAGCCCTGACGGCCATCGAGCTGGCCGATTGGGTCATCCTCGGGCCGGGGTCCTGGTACACGTCCGTGCTGCCGCACCTGTTGCTCCCCGAAATGCGGGCCGCACTGAGCGCCACGGCGGCAAAACGCTGCCTCACCATGAACCTGGCAACGGACACCAAAGAGACCACGGGCATGTCTGCGGCGGACCACCTGTACGCACTGCACCGGTACGCGCCGGACTTCAGTGTCGACGTCGTCCTCGCGGATCCCGCGTCGGTGCAGGACCGGCAGGAGTTCGAGAAAGCCGCCGGGATGATTGGAGCCGAGGTTGTCTTGGGTAAAGTGGGGGCGTCGGGCCGCCGACCCGTCCATGACCCCCTGCGTCTGGCAGCGGCGTACCACGACATTTTTGGGAACAGTTAGGAAGGTGCCATGGCACTGACATCATCGGTCAAGGAAGAACTGTCCCGTCTGGACATCAAGAAATCGTCTGTCCGCAAGGCAGAGGTTTCGGCTATGCTGCGGTTCGCCGGCGGCCTGCACATCATCTCGGGCCGGATCGTGATCGAAGCCGAGGTTGACCTCGCATCCACGGCCCGCAGGCTCCGGGCAGCCATCGCCGAGGTTTACGGGCACCAGAGCGAGATCATCGTTGTGTCCGGCGGGGGACTGCGCCGCGGCAGCCGGTACGTGGTGCGCGTGGTCCGCGACGGCGAGTCGCTGGCCCGGCAAACAGGACTCCTGGACGGCCGCGGCCGTCCGGTGCGGGGCCTCCCCTCAGCTGTGGTCAACGGCTCGGCCGCTGACGCCGAGGCCGTCTGGCGTGGTGCTTTCCTGGCCCACGGATCCCTCACCGAGCCGGGCCGTTCGTCATCGCTGGAGGTCACCTGCCCGGGCCCCGAGTCGGCTCTTGCCCTCGTTGGCGCAGCCCGCCGTCTCGGCATCCAGGCGAAAGCCCGCGAAGTCAGGGGAGTGGACCGGGTAGTGATCCGCGACGGCGACACCATTGCCGCCCTGCTCATCCGCATGGGAGCCCACGACGCCCTGATGGTCTGGGAAGAACGCAGGATGCGCAAGGAAGTCAGGGCCACGGCCAACCGGCTCGCCAACTTCGACGACGCCAACCTGCGGCGCTCCGCACAGGCAGCCGTGGCCGCCGGGGCCAGGGTTGACCGGGCACTTGAAATCCTGGGCGACGACGTCCCGGACCACCTCAAATACGCCGGCGAACTCCGCGTGGCCCACAAGCAGGCAAGCCTGGACGAGCTGGGACGCCTGGCCGATCCGGTGATGACCAAGGACGCCATCGCCGGCCGCATCCGCCGGCTTCTGGCCATGGCGGACAAGCGGGCCATCGATCTGGGGATCCCCGGCACTGATGCCAATGTGACGCCTGAGATGCTGGACGAGTAGCGGCGCCCCTAGAATCAGAGCGTTCACCCTGATCTTCCGGATGCCAGTCATCCGGATGCACAATCCGAGAGTTACAACCCGGACAGACCGTCCACGACATTGGAGGATTTTGTGACCGAGTACGTACTGCCAGAACTCAGCTACGACTACGCAGCGCTTGAGCCGCACATTTCGGCACGCATTATGGAGCTGCACCACAGCAAGCACCACGCCGCGTATGTTGCAGGCGCCAACAATGCCCTTGCCCAGCTGGCAGAGGCACGCGACAAGGGCGACTTCGCCAACATCAACCGCCTTTCCAAGGACCTCGCGTTCCACACCGGTGGCCACATCAACCACTCGGTGTTCTGGAACAACCTGTCCCCGGACGGCGGCGACAAGCCCGAGGGTGAGCTGGCAGCAGCCATCGACGACGCCTTTGGTTCCTTTGACGCCTTCCGTGCACAGTTCTCCGCGGCAGCCCTTGGTCTGCAGGGATCGGGCTGGGGCTTCCTGGCCTACGAGCCGATCGGTGGCAACCTGGTCATCGAACAGCTCTACGACCAGCAGGGCAACGTAGCACTCGGCACCACGCCGCTGCTGATGCTGGACATGTGGGAGCACGCCTTCTACCTGGACTACGTCAACGTCAAGGCTGACTACGTCAAGGCATTCTGGAACATCGTTAACTGGGCAGATGTCGCCAAGCGCTTCGATGCTGCACGCACCAACGCTACGGGCCTCATTACCCTGCCGTAGTGACCTGCAGTACATGTACATGTAACAAACTTCACATTTGGGCGTGATTTCGGCCGGAATGTGGATGGTCCGCCCCCGCACTTGCGGGGGCGGACCAACTTAAACGTAAGATGGATCACGGAAGGCGGTCTGCCTTCAGCAACGTGGCTGGTCGCCCTCCGATCTGTTAATCATCTCTGCCCAATGGCGTGCGGGATCTGTTAGTTGGCTTCAACGCCCGCTCAACTAGTTTGTGCTTAATCAAGCACCAAGGAGACTGAACAAGTGACGACCCGTATTGGTATCAACGGCTTCGGCCGCATCGGCCGCAACTACTTCCGCGCAGCCCTCGCCCAGGGCGCAGACCTGGAGATCGTTGCCGTCAACGACCTCACCAGCCCCGAGGCGCTGGCCCACCTGCTCAAGTACGACTCCGTCGGGGGCCGCCTCAAGGAAACCGTTGAAGTCAAGGACGGCAACATCGTCGTCGACGGAAACGTCATCAAGGTTCTCGCCGAACGCGATCCCGCCAACCTGCCCTGGGGCGAGCTGGGCGTAGACATCGTCATCGAGTCCACGGGCTTCTTCACCAAGGCCGCTGCCGCTCAGAAGCACATCGATGCAGGCGCCAAGAAAGTCCTGATCTCCGCACCGGCCTCCGACGAGGACATCACCATCGTGATGGGTGTCAACGACGGCCTGTACGACAACGCAGCGCACAACATCATTTCCAACGCGTCCTGCACCACCAACTGCCTGGGCCCGCTGGCCAAGGTCCTCAACGACACCTTCGGCATCGAGCGTGGCCTGATGACCACCATCCACGCCTACACGGCTGACCAGAACCTGCAGGACGGCCCGCACAACGATCTGCGCCGCGCCCGCGCCGCTGCCATCAACATGGTCCCCACCTCCACGGGTGCGGCCAAGGCGATCGGCCTGGTCCTGCCGGAGCTCAAGGGCAAGCTGGACGGCTACGCCATCCGCGTGCCCGTCCCCACCGGCTCGGCCACTGACCTCACGGTCACCGTCTCGCGCGAGACCACTGTAGAGGAAGTCAACGCAGCACTGAAGAAGGCTTCGGAATCCGAAGAGTTCCAGGGCATCCTCACCTACACCGACGCTCCGATCGTTTCCTCGGACATCGTGGGGGACCCTTCGTCGTCGATCTTCGACTCGGGCCTGACCAAGGTCATCGGCAACCAGGTCAAGGTTGTTTCCTGGTATGACAACGAATGGGGCTACTCCAACCGCCTCGTGGACCTCACGGAGCTCGTCGCAGCCAAGCTGGGCTAGGGTTAGACACATGACATTCCACACCCTCAACGAACTGATCGCTGAAGGTGTCCGCGGGCGGTACATTCTTGTCAGAAGTGACCTGAATGTGCCGCTCGACGGCTCTACAGTGACTGACGACGGCCGGATCAAGGCCTCTCTGCCAGTACTGGGAAAGCTCACGGACGCCGGTGCCCGCGTGCTGGTAACAGCCCACCTCGGACGCCCCAAGGGGGCTCCGGAGGAAAAATACTCCCTCCAGCCTGCCGTAACGCGGCTCGCCGAACTCGCCGCCTTCAAGGTCTCGCTTGCGCAGGACACTGTAGGCAGCTCCGCGAAGGAACTCGCTGCCTCGCTTCAGGACGGCGAAGTCGTCGTCCTGGAGAACGTGCGTTTCGACGCCCGGGAGACCAGCAAGGACGATGCCGAACGCGGCGCCTTCGCGGACGAACTGGTGGCCCTGACAGGGGACAACGGTGCCTACGTTGACGACGCCTTTGGCGCCGTACACCGCAAGCACGCCAGTGTCTTCGACGTCGCCACCCGGCTCCCGTCGTACCAGGGCGATCTCGTACACACCGAGGTAGAGGTCCTGCGGAAGCTGACGGCTGACACGCAGCGGCCCTACGTGGTGGTTCTCGGAGGCTCCAAGGTCTCCGACAAGCTCGCGGTCATCGACAACCTCATCGGCAAAGCCGACACCATCCTGGTGGGCGGCGGCATGCTCTTCACGTTCCTGGCGGCAGAGGGCCACAGCGTGGCCGGAAGCCTCCTGGAAGAAGACCAGATCCCGGTCGTCCAGGACTACCTGAAACGGGCTGCCGGAGCCGGCACGGAATTCATCGTGCCCACCGACGTCATCGTGGCCAGTAAGTTCGCGGCCGACGCAGATCACGAGACCGTCCCCGCGGACGGCATCGAAGGCAGCAGCTACGGCGCCCAGGGCATCGGCCTGGACATCGGACCGGACTCGGCAGCCGCTTTTGCGGACCGGATCCAAGGCGCCAAAACGGTGTTCTGGAACGGGCCCATGGGAGTCTTCGAGTTCGAAGCATTCTCGGGCGGAACCCGCGCCGTGGCCAAGGCCCTCACTGAAGCCGACGCGTTCACCGTGGTGGGCGGCGGGGACTCCGCTGCCGCCGTGCGGACGCTGGGCTTCGCTGACGACCAGTTCGGGCACATTTCCACCGGCGGCGGCGCCAGCCTGGAGTATCTCGAAGGCAAGGAACTCCCGGGACTCAGCGTCCTGGACCGTTAGGAACCTGGACTGCAAGTCCTCCGGCCGGCAGGGTGCCCGCGGGCACCCTGCCGGCCGCACACATATCAAGTACTTTTGGAGAACACGTGACTACGTCAACGAACGGCGCTTTTGACCGCACGCCTCTCATTGCAGGCAACTGGAAGATGAACATGGACCACGTCCAGGGCATCACCCTCCTGCAGAAGCTGGCCTGGACCCTGTCTGACGCCAAGCACGACTACAGCCGGGTTGAGGTTGCAGTCTTCCCGCCATTCACCGACCTCCGCGGCGTGCAGACCCTCGTCCAGGGCGATGAACTGGACATTGCCTACGGTGGCCAGGACCTCTCCCAGTTCGACTCGGGCGCCTACACCGGCGACACCTCGGGCCAGTTCCTGAACAAGCTGGGCTGCCGCTACGTCCTGGTGGGGCACAGCGAACGCCGCACCATCCACCAAGAATCCGACGACGTCCTCAACGCCAAGGTCAAGGCAGCGTTCAAGCACACTGTCACTCCGGTCCTTTGCATTGGCGAGGGCCTGGAAATCCGTCAGGCAGGCACCCATGTCGAGCACACGCTGACACAGCTCCGGGCTAACGTCGCCGGACTAGCGGCCGAGCAGGCGGCAGAGCTTGTGGTGGCCTACGAGCCCGTCTGGGCCATCGGCACCGGTGAAGTGGCCGGGCCGGAGGACGCCCAGGAAATGTGCGCTGCCATTCGCGCGGAACTGGCCACCCTCTTCGGCGACGATGTTGCGGCGAAGATCCGGCTGCTCTACGGCGGCTCGGTCAAGGCCAACAATGTTGCCGCGATCCTGAAGGAACGCGACGTCGACGGCGTGTTGGTCGGAGGGGCCAGCCTCGATCCCGCAGAGTTTGCTAATATTGTCAGGTTCGAGAGTCACCTGGTGACGGACTAGTACGCCACGCAGTTCCAGGCTCCCGCAATTCCAATCTTCTGAAAGGCCGTCGTGGACGTTCTTCATGTCATTCTGCAGATTCTCCTGGGCATCACCAGCCTTCTGCTGACCCTGCTTATCCTCCTCCACAAGGGACGGGGTGGCGGGCTGTCGGACATGTTCGGCGGCGGTATGAGTTCCGGCCTCAGCTCCTCCGGCGTCGCCGAACGAAACCTGAACAGGTTCACTGTGATTCTGGGCGTCACCTGGGGCGTCGTGATCATTGCCCTCGGCCTGATTATGCGCTTCAGCGGCGCAGGGGACTCATAGCCCCCTGCAATTGATCGTCGCCCGGCACTGCCGCGATGAAGATCTCCGAACTAAACTGTGGCTGTTGGCTTCCAACAGCCACAGTTTTTGTTTAAGCAGCCAGGAGACCCGATGGTACATAGTGCGTCAGCGTTCCGTGGCACCCGGGTGGGTGTGACAGAGGGGGCCGGTCCCAAGAACCAATCAGAAGCTGCCCCGAGCGAAAGGGTTCCCCGTATGCGGGTTTCCTTTTGGTGCGCCAAGGGGCATGAGACCCGGCTTGTCTTCCTGCGGTTACCGGACGAACAGATTCCCTCAGTGTGGGACTGCCGGCGTTGCGGGGCGCCGGCATCTCGGGATGGCAAGGACGCCATCCCGCCCGACTCGCTGGACGAAGGCTTCAAGAGCCATCTTGAATACGTTAAAGAACGGCGCTCCGACCAGGACGCCGAAGCTGTCCTGGCCGGAGCGCTGGAAAAACTACGCGCCGGTGGCGTCCTTCCGGACGAGCTGCTGCGGGACACGTGACGCCGCGTTTTCATCGATAAGCCACAGGGTGCGGGAGGTACCGCGCGGGCCTGCCGCCGGAACCTGCACCGGGTTGGCGCCCGCCAGGGCCAGACCAACCGCGCCGGCCTTGTCCTCACCGGCAACCACCATCCAGACCTCGGCCGCAGTGTTGATGGCGGGAAGCGTGAGTGAGATTCGCTGCGGCGGCGGCTTGGGCGAATTCCGGACGCCTACTACCGTCAGTTCCTTCTCCCGGATTCCGCCCTGTTCGGGGAAAAGCGAGGCCACATGTGCGTCTGGGCCTACGCCCAGCAGCACAACATCCAGCCGCGGCAGTACCCCCGGCTGGTCCGGACGGTCGTCGGACATGTCAGCAGCGTGTTCGGCCTGGGCTGCTTCCCGGAGCCTGCGAGCGTAGTCTTCGGCGGCTTCCTCGGGCGTGTCGAAGTCATCCGAGGAGGCCGGCTGATTGATCCTTGCAGGATCGACCGGAATGCCCGACAGGAGTGCATCAAACGCCTGCCTGGTGTTCCGGTCGGGATCATCCGCAGCAACAAAGCGCTCGTCACCCCACCAAAAATTCACCCTGGACCAGTCGACGGCGGGCGCCGCCGGAGAATCCGCAACCGCCTTCAGTGTTCCGATGCCTACTGTGCCGCCGGTCAGCACCACCGTGGCCTCACCGTGCTTGTCCTGCACATCCACCAGCTTGGTGATCAGGCGGGCCGCGATGGCGGCCATCAGGACGGAGGAATCAGGATGGATGCTAACTCTTGGCTCAACGCTCACTGGGTCGGACGCTCCTTAGATTGGTACGTGGCAGTCCAATAGTAATCACTTCGCCGAAGACTTCGTCGGGGTCGAGGCGGCGGAGCTCTTCGGCGAGGCAGTCTTTGAGGCTGCGCCGTGGCAGGGAGATGCGTTGGGCGGGCTGTCCGGGCTGGGTGAGTTCCGCGACGGAGAGTCCGGGCCGGAAGAGCTGCACGTCGCCGCTGTGGCGGGTGAGCCGGACGCGGCGGATGCCGGTGCCTGCGGGGTCCGCGACGATGGTCACGGGCGCGTCCAGGGCCAGGGTCAGCCAGGCCGCGAGCAGGATCGTGGAGGGTGAGTCGGAGGCACCTTCCACGGCCACGGCGGTCACGGGGGAGGAGTCCACCTGGTCCAGGACTGCCGCGAGCTGGATCCGCCAGTTCGTCAGCCGGGTCCAGGCGAGGTCGGTGTCCCCGGCCTTGTAGGTGGCCCGGATGTTCTCCAGTGCCGCCTGCGGGTCGGTTTCGTTGGCGGAGTCGGTGATCCGGCGGTGCGCGATCCGGCCCACGGAGGTTTCGCAGGCGTTCTCCGGTGCCCCGTGCGGCCACCAGGCCACGATCGGGGCGTCCGGGAGCAGCAGGGCCGCGACCAGGGATTCGCTTTCGTGCGCGAGTTCGCCGTAGCCGCGCAGCACGATGACCTCCGACGCGCCGGCGTCACCGCCCACCCGGATCTGCGCGTCCAGCCGGTTCGGAGCCTTGGCCCCGGCGTCGGCGAGGACGATGATCCGGCAGGGGTGCTCGCGGCTGGCCTCGTTCGCGGCCTCGATCGCTTCTTCCTCGAGCCCGGACCGGGTCACGACCACCAGGGTCAGGACCCGGCCCAAAGCGATCACCCCGCCCTGCTCACGCAGGGACATGATCTTCTTGGAGATCTTCGAGGTAGTGGTGTCCGGTAAATCTACAATCATGGCCTTCTCCAGGTTCGTCCGTCACGGGCCAGCAGCTCATCGGCCGAGGCAGGGCCCCAGGACCCCGGGGCGTAAGGCTCCGGCTGCTCAGCCAAACCGGCCCAGTAATCTTCAAAGGGGTCCAGGATCTTCCACGACAGCTCCACCTCGGCGTGCCGCGGGAACAGCGGCGGCTCGCCCAGAAGCACATCAAGGATCAGCCGCTCATACGCTTCCGGGCTGGACTCGGTGAAGGAGTGCCCGTAGCCGAAGTCCATCGTCACGTCCCTCACTTCCATCTGCGTACCCGGGACCTTGGACCCGAACCGGATCGTCGCGCCCTCATCAGGCTGGACCCGGATCACCACAGCGTTCTGACCGAAGTCATCCTCGCCATGGTCACGGAAGAGCAGGTTCGGTGCCCGCTTGAACACCACCGCAATCTCGGTCACCCGACGGCCCAACCGCTTCCCGGCCCGCAGGTAGAACGGCACACCGGCCCACCGGCGGGTATGGATATCCACCCGGATCGCCGCGAACGTCTCGGTCTTCGAATCCGCCGGAATGCCCTCTTCCTCCAGGTAGCCCTGGACCTGCTCCCCGCCCTGCCAGCCACCGGCGAACTGCCCACGCGCCGAATGCGTCGACAAATCCTCCGGGAGCTTGACCGCGGCCAGGACCTTTTCCTTCTCCGCACGCAGGTCATCGGCGTTAAAGGAAATGGGCTCCTCCATCGCCGTCAAAGCCAGCAGCTGCAACAGGTGGTTCTGGATCACGTCACGGGCAGCGCCCACACCGTCGTAATACCCGGCCCGGCCGCCCGTGCCGATGTCCTCGGCCATAGTGATCTGGACGTGGTCCACGTAGTTCGCGTTCCACAACGGTTCGAACAACTGGTTCGCGAACCGCAACGCCAGGATGTTCTGGACCGTTTCCTTACCCAGGTAATGGTCGATCCGGAACACAGCGTCCGGCGGGAACACCGACTCCACAATGTCGTTCAACTGCCGGGCCGACTCCAGGTCATGCCCGAACGGCTTCTCGATCACCACCCGCCGCCACTTATCCCCGTCAGCCTGCGCCAGTCCGTGCTTGGACAGCTGGCGGCAGACCTGCTCAAACGCCTTCGGCGGGATCGAGAGGTAGAACGCGTGATTACCCCGCGTTCCGCGGACCTCATCGAGCTCAGCGATCGTGTCACCGAGCCGCTCGAAGGCGTCATCGTCGTCGAACTCGCCCTGCACGAAGCGGATACCCTCAGCGAGCTGGTTCCACACCGCCTCATCAAAAGGCGTACGCGCAGACGCTTTCACCGAAGCCTTCACCTCGGCCGCGAACTCCGCATCCGACCACGGTCGGCGGCCGAAGCCCACCAACGCGAAGCTGGGCGGCAACAACCCCCGGTTCGCCAGGTCATACACGGCCGGCATGAGCTTCTTACGGGCAAGATCCCCGGTCACTCCAAAGAGGACCAACGAGGACGGACCGGCAATACGGTTCAGGCGGCGGTCGCGCGGATCCCGCAGCGGATTACGCCCTGGCCGTCCCGAGCGCGTCGCGGAATTCCCGCCGTTTTCAGTTTCTGGCATGGTTGCTGTTGAGCCTTAGTTTTCGGTGACGGAAGCTGACCGGGCGGCAACTGCTGCAATGATCTCCTGCAGCTGTGCAACGCCGGCGGCGCGGTCGGTCAGGTGCAGTCGCAGGACGGGACGGCCATGGCCGGCCAGGACCTGGGCGTCGCCCGCGGCCTGGGCGGAAATCAATTCCCCGAACGTGAACGGACGGTCCGGGATGGCCAGGTCTTCGGCAGGAGCGGCCGTGACCTGGAGAAAAACTCCTATGGCGGGTCCGCCCTTGTGGAACTGCCCGGTGGAGTGCAGGAACCGCGGGCCCCAGCCGAACGTGACGGGACGGCCACTGACGCCGGCAAGCGGGTCGCGGATGCCTTCGAGCTCCGCGAAAGCCAGCCGGTCAAAGTAGGCCTGGACACTGAGGTAGCTGTCCTCGGCGAGGGTTCCCAGCAATGCATTGACGGCATCCTGTGCAGTCGCTGCGTCGCCCAGCCAGTCTCCGCCGCGGACTTCAATGACGCCGTCTACGAAGGCGGCCGGAGTCGGTTCGGGCTGGGCGTCCAGCAGGCCGCGGGCGGCGATCTTGGCAGCCTCCACGTCCGGCTGGTCATACGGGTTGATGCCGAGCAGACGTCCGGCCACCGCGGTGGCGAACTCCCACACCATCATCTGGGTGGCCAGGCCACCCGCAATGGCTACTTCGTTCTCACCGAGTTCGACGTCGGCATCCGCGGCCACCAGCCGCACCACCAGGACGTCGGCGGCGCCGGACGTGGCCTCCGGCGACGCAGGTCCGGCCACTACCGGCAGCACGCCGGTGCCGAGCTTCCCGGTGGATTCGGCGATGAGCTGCTCGGCCCAGTCGGCGAAGCCCACGAAGCCGGAACCATCCTCGGCGATGACAATCTTGTTGCGCAGCGGGTTGGTGCCGCCCAGCGCCGTTCCGAGGGCCAGCCCGATGTTCTCGGCGGCGTCCTCGTTCAGGATCTCGGCAGCTTCCTCAGCCTCATCCAGGAAAGCCTGGATGTCCACACCGGCCAGGCCCGAGGGGACCAGCCCGAATGCGGTGAGGGCTGAATAGCGGCCACCCACGTTTGGATCGGCGTTGAAGACAGCGCGGTAGCCGGCCTCACGTGAGGCCTTGTCCAGCGGGGAACCGGGATCGGTGACGATAATGATCCGGCTCTTCGCATCGATGCCGGCTTCGGTGAAGGCGTGCTCGAAGATCCGGCGCTGGGAGTCGGTCTCCAGGGTTGAACCGGACTTGGACGAAACCACAATCGCGGTTTCGGCAAGCCGGTCTGCGAGGGCGGCGCGGACCTGGTCGGGGTCGGTGCTGTCCAGCACAGTCAGCTCGACGCCAGCGGTGCCGGCGATGACCTCGGGAGCCAGCGATGACCCGCCCATGCCGCAAAGCACGATGCGGGTCACGCCGTCAGCCTTGAGGGCATCACGGAGCTCGAGGATGCCGGCCACGAGGGCCTGTGAGACGGTGGCCGCCTCAACCCAACCGAGGCGGACAGCGGACTCGGCTTCGGCGTCGGGACCCCACAGGGTGTGGTCCTTGGCGAAGATCCGGGTGGCAATGCGGTCCGCCACGAGGGCGGGCAGGTGCTGCTCGAGTGCCTGCTGCGCGGCACCGGTGGCGTCGTAGCTGAGAGTGCTCATAGTGGGTTAAGAAGCCTTCCGTGCGGCGACAAGGGCACCTTCGACGTCGCCCAGGAGTTCCTTCCAGCTGGCCACGAACTTGTCCAGGCCTTCGGATTCGAGGAGTGCGACAACCTCGTTGTAGGAGATGCCCAGCGCGTCCAAAGCGTCAAGGGTGGCGTTGGCCTCGGTGTAGGTGCCGGAGACAGTGTCACCGGTGACCACGCCGTGGTCGAACGTGGCGTCCAGGGTCTTCTCCGGCATGGTGTTCACGACGCCGGGGGCGGCCAGCTCGGTGACGTACAGGGTGTCGGGGTAAGCCGGGTCCTTGACGCCGGTGGAAGCCCACAGCGGACGCTGGGGGAGCGCGCCCGCTTCGGCCAGCAGTGCCCAGCGTTCGGTGGCGAAGAGCTCCTCGTAGACCTGGTAGGCCAGGCGTGCGTTGGCCACGCCTGCCTTGCCTTTGAGGGCCTTGGCTTCGTCGGTGCCGATGGCGTCGAGGCGCTTGTCGATTTCGGAGTCAACGCGGGAAACGAAGAACGACGCGACCGAGTGGATCTTGGACAGGTCGTGGCCGTTGTCCTTGGCCTGCTCCAGGCCGGACTGGAAAGCGTTGATGACGGCCCGGTAGCGCTCGAGCGAGAAGATCAGGGTCACGTTGACGCTGATGCCCTCGGCCAGCGTAGCGGTGATCGCTTCGAGGCCTTCAAGGGTTGCGGGGATCTTGATGTGGACGTTGTCCTTGTTGACCTTCTTGTACAGGTGCTTGGCTTCGGCGATGGTGCCGGCGGTGTCCCAGGCCAGGCGCGGGTCAACTTCGATGGACACGCGGCCGTCGACACCGTTGGTGGCGGCGGCAACCGGCGCGAAGAGGTCGCAGGCATCGGCGACGTCGGTGGTGGTGATTTCGAAGATGGTCTCTTCGACGCTGGCGCCGGCTGCTGCCTGGGCCGCGATGGTGGCGTCGTAGTCCGTGCCGGCCGTGATGGCGGCGTGGAAGATGGACGGGTTGGTGGTCACACCAACAACGTTCTTCTCCTCGATCAGCTTCCGCAGTGTGCCTGTTTCAAGGCGGCTGCGGGAAAGGTCATCGAGCCAGATGGATACTCCGGCGTCGGAAAGCTGCTGCGTAGGGGTAGTCATAGTGATATCTCCTAAAATCTGTTTCAGGCCTGCAGGCCAGCGAGGGAGTCCTTGGCAGCGGCGGCGACAGCCTCCGCGGTGATGCCGAACTCCTGGAAAAGGCGCTTGTAGTCAGCGGAAGCGCCATAGTGCTCGAGCGAGATGGAACGGCCGGCGTCGCCGACGAATTCCCTCCAGCCCAGGGCCAGTCCGGCCTCGACGGAGACGCGGGCCTTGACGGCAGCGGGGAGCACGGACTCGCGGTAAGCGGCGTCCTGCTTGTTGAACCACTCAACGCAGGGCATGGAGACAACGCGGGCAGCGATGCCTTCAGCCTGGAGGGCTTCGCGGGCCTGGACGGCCAGCTGCACCTCGGAGCCGGTGCCGATCAGGATGACATCGGCGGGCACGGTGGCGCCGTCCTTGGATGCCTCGGCCAGGACGTAGCCGCCCTTGGCCACACCGGAAACGGAACCAAACGTGTCGCCGTCGGCTTCGCTTTCACCACGGGCGTAGGTGGGGATGTTCTGGCGGGTCAGCACAATGCCGGCCGGGTTCTCGTGGTTCTCCAGCATGGTCTTCCAAGCCACCGCGACCTCGTTGGCGTCGCCGGGGCGGACCACGTCCAGGCCCACGATGGCGCGCAGGGTGGCGAGCTGTTCCACCGGCTGGTGGGTGGGGCCGTCCTCGCCGAGCCCGATGGAGTCGTGCGTCCACACATACAGGGACGGAACACCCATCAGGGCGCCGAGGCGGATGGCGGGCCGCTGGTAGTCGCTGAAGATCAGGAACGTGCCGGAGAACGCGCGGGTCCGGCCGTGCAGGGCGATGCCGTTCACGATCGATGCCGCGGCGTGCTCACGGATACCGAAGTGTAGGACCCGGCCGTAGGGGTTGCCGGACCAGGTATCGGTCTGCTTGGAAGCAGGCACAAACGACGGCGAGCCTTCGATCGTGGTGTTGTTGGACTCCGCGAGGTCGGCCGAACCGCCCCAAAGTTCCGGCATGACCGGACCGATAGCGTTCAGGACCTTGCCGGAAGCCGCGCGGGTGGAGACGTCCTTTCCGGCCGGGAAGACCGGGAGGGCGGCGTCCAGGCCGTCGGGCAGTTCGCGGGCCTCGATGCGCTGCAGGAGCGTGGCGCCTTCGGGGTTGGCGGCCTGCCAGGCGTTGAAGGACTCTTCCCATTCCTTCTTGGCGGCGGCTCCACGGTCAACCACCGAGCGGGCGTGGGCCAGGACATCCTGGTCAACGTCGAAGGACTTGGCGGGATCGAAGCCCAGGACCTCCTTGAGGCCTGCGACCTCTTCGGCACCCAGTGCGGAACCGTGGATCTTGCCCGTGTTCTGCTTCTTGGGCGCCGGGTAGCCGATGATGGTTCGCAACGAGATGATGGAGGGCTTGGACGTCTCGGCCTTCGCGGCGAGCAGGGCCGAGTACAGCTCCTGCACGTCCTCCTTGTATTCGCCGGTCTTGGTCCAGTCGACGCGCTGGGTGTGCCAGCCGTACGCCTCGTAGCGCTTGAGGACATCCTCGGTGAAGGAGATGTCGGTGTCGTCCTCGATGGAGATGTGGTTCTCATCATAGACAACTACAAGGTTGCCCAGTTCCTGGTGCCCGGCCAGCGAGGAAGCCTCGGACGTGACGCCTTCCTGGAGGTCGCCGTCGGAGGCAATGACCCAAATGGTGTGGTCGAACGGGGACGTGCCCACGGCGGCGTCGGCGTCGAACAGGCCGCGCATCCGGCGCTGTGAGTAGGCGAACCCTACCGAGGAGGCCAGGCCCTGGCCCAGCGGTCCCGTGGTGATTTCGACACCGGCCGTGTGCTTGTATTCAGGGTGGCCCGGTGTCAGGGAATCCCAGGTGCGCAGCGCCTCAAGATCCTTCAGTTCCAGGCCGTAGCCGGACAGGAACAACTGGATGTACAAGGTCAGCGACGTGTGGCCGGGGGACAGGATGAACCGGTCGCGTCCCAGCCAGTCCGGGTTACGGGGGTCGTGGCGCATGAGCTTCTGGAAGAGAAGGTATGCGGCGGGCGCCAGGCTCATGGCCGTGCCCGGGTGGCCGTTACCGACCTTCTCCACGGCATCTGCAGCCAGTACGCGGATGGTGTCCACCGCGCGCTGGTCCAAGCTGGTCCATGACAGTTCTTGCTCTTCCAAATGTGGCACGAAAACCGGGCCCCTCTCTGTGCTGATGGTGGGCGGTACACGGGATCCGTTCCGGGGCACGCTGGGTGCCCGCTGCGGTGTGTACCAGCCGTTCACCATCGAAACGTTGATCTATCATTCAGCAGGGCTGTGGGAACGCGTTTTCCAACGCTTTTCTGCCGCGTGCTGATCTGGTGACAGCTTAGCTCCATTCCACTCTTCGGTCAGCGCAAATCTCACCTTTTGGACGCAATTTCGCCTTATGTGAATCGTCATTTCGTGAGGTTGAGTTAATCTGCTCGAATCACCCTGCGCGCAATCATCAGGGCCTAATCACGGGGCATCTGTTACAAATGCGCACGGTATGATATTTGGAGGCCGACGCCGGTAGCCGAGCCCTTATATGGGCGGCGGCAGACTCATGGCGTTGCCGGGACCTTCTTCTGATGACCATTGGCGGGCTGCCCGGCGAAAGGGCCGTAGGACACAGCTGCACCGCCAGACAGAACTGCCAACCAGAACGGGTGACTGCCACCGTGAGCACAACAGATACGCCGCTTAATGCTTCCCGCACCAGAGGGGGAGCCGGGTTCGCCCGTAAGGCCAAGGCGTATTTCGCCCTCACCAAGCCTCGTGTCATTGAGTTGCTGCTGGTCAGCACCCTGCCCACCATGATCTACGCCGAGCGCGGCTTCCCGCCGATCGGGCTGATCCTGGCCACCTTGGTAGGCGGCGCGTTTGCTGCCGGCAGCGCCGGTGCCTTTAACTGCTACCTGGACCGCGACATCGACAAACTGATGCACCGGACCGAGAATCGTCCCCTCGTCACCGGCGAGGTGACGCCCCGCGAGGCACTGGTGTTCTCCTGGCTGCTCGGCGCGGCCGCAATTGTCATTCTCTGGCTTGGGGCCAACCCGCTGGCAGCGTGGCTCGGTTTGGGCGCGATCTTCTTCTATGTGGTCATCTACACCATCATCCTCAAGCGCCGCACCGCACAGAATATTGTGTGGGGTGGCGCCGCGGGCTGCTTCCCGGTACTGATTGCCTGGGCCGCCGTAACCAACACTGTCGAGTGGCCGGCCGTCATCCTGTTTATGGTCATCTTCCTCTGGACGCCGCCGCATTACTGGCCGCTTTCCATGCGTTACGGCGAGGACTACCGCAACGCCAATGTGCCCATGCTGGGGGCCATCGCAGGCGCCAAGGTGGTTTCCGTCCAGGTGGTCCTCTATGCCTGGGCGATGGTGGCCTGCTCGCTGCTTTTGGTCCCTGCCGGTGGCGCGGGGTGGGTCTACACGGCCACCGCAGTCCTGGCGGGTGCCTGGTTCCTTTACGAGTCGCACTCCCTGTACAACCGGGCGCAGCGCGAGGACATCTCGGACAAGCGCGCCATGAAGGTCTTCCACGGGTCCATCAGCTACCTGACGCTGCTGTTCATCGCATTGGCCGTGGATCCGTTCGTCGGATCAGCGATCATCGGCCAGTAGCCCCCTCCTCAACAAACAACGCGGGGTCACTTACCGCCCATTCCGGACCTCCGGATGGGCGGTAAGTGACCCCGCGTTTGGTTAATCGGCAGGTGCCGGGCGGCGCGTTTACGTGACCGGGCTTGAGCGGGCGAGATCGGCCGTGTTTGTTGCCGCGCTCATCAGCAGCGCCGCGCCGAGCATGTGGGCGCCCACCAGCAACGCGGGGATGCCGTTGTAGTACTGGGTGAAGCCGATGACTGCCTGCAGCAGGGTTACGGCCAGGAGCAGCAGGACGGCGGTGCGGAACGGTCCCTGGATCCGGCGGACCATGACCAGCACCACTGCGAACAGTGTTCCGGCGGTGATCACGTATGCCGGAACGGCATGGATGTGGGAGAACAGGTCCCAGTCGAGGCCGTTGCGGGGTGCCTCGGCGTCACCGGCGTGGGGGCCGGAGCCGGTCACCACTACACCGAGCATTACGGCAAGAGTGGAGAAAAGTCCGACGGCGGCCGCCACCGGACGCATGACGCCCGGCAATGCGGGGAGCTGGCTGCCGGCGTGGCGGCCCGTCCTGCCGTAGGCCCGGTTGACGAGCAGCGTGGCGATCACCACGAGGGCCATGGACACGAGGAAGTGCAGGCCCACCACCCACGGATTGAGGTTGGTCAGCACAGTGATGCCACCGATCACCGCCTGTGCCGGAATGCTGGCCAGCAGGCCAAGCGCCAGCAGGAAGAGGTCCCGGCGCTCCTTGCGAAGGTTCCACAAGTACACCAGCATGGCCAGCGCAACCGCTGCCAGCGCAAACGTCAGGAGCCGGTTGCCGAACTCAATGAAGCCGTGGATCCCCATCTCGGCAGTGTTCACCAAAGAGGTGTCCGTGCAGCGCGGCCAGGTGGGGCAGCCGAGGCCGGACGCAGTCAGCCGCACCGCGCCGCCGGTCACCACCAGCAATGTCTGGCCAACCAGGGACGCCACCGCGAGGCGGCGGACGCTGGCGTCCACGGTACGGGGCAGCCTCGCGATGAGGCGGCCGGCGATCTGGGGGAGGCGTGAAGCCGTACTCACGGATATCTCAATTCCACTTGAACCAACGGATGGCTGCTGCACCGGCAAGAACAGTCCAGAGCAGCAGGATAAGCGCGGCGCCGCCGTTCAGCGAGCCGTGCAGGAAAGCTTCGCGCATGGCCTCGCCGAGTGCGCCGGAAGGCAGGTAGTGGACCACTTCCTGGGCCAACGCGGGCAGCCGTTCCGCGGGAATCACTATCCCGCCCAGGGCGCCCAGCAGGATCCACAGCAGGTTGGTGATGGCGAGGGTGGCCTCGGGCCGCACGGTGCCGGCCACCAGAAGCCCCAATGCGGTGAACGCCACAGCGCCCAGGGCCAGCATCGACAGCCCGGGGAGCCAGCCGGAGGCAGGCGGCTGCCAGCCCAATGGAAGCGCCACCAGTGCCACCACGGCAACCTGGAGGCAAAGCACGGCCAGGACCGCCAGCACCTTACCCGCGATGAGGCCTTCACGGCCCAGGGGTGTGGTGGACAGGAACCGGAGAACCCCGTAGCGCCGGTCGAAGCCGGTGGCGATGCCCTGGCCGGTAAAGGCCGTGGACATCGCGCACAAAGCCAGGATGCCGGGGACCGCCACATTGATGCGGCTGGCTCCAAAGCCGTCCAGGAAAGGAGTGACAGTGAGCCCTAACAGCGCAAGCAGCGGCAGGACCACGGCGAGGATCAACTGCTCGCCGTTCCTGAGCATGGCCAGTGATTCATACCTTCCCTGCAGCAGGATGCGGCGCAGCAGCGTGGCCGGCCCTCCCCGGGTGGCAGTGGCTGCGGCAGCCGTCATCGGATGTCCTTTCCCGAGATGTCGAGGAAGACATCTTCCAGGCTTCGTGCCGCGAGGCTCATGGAACCGGGCATAACATCATGGGCCGCCCACCAGGCTGTCAGCGACGCGAGATCGTTGGGAGTCAGTGCACCCGATGCAACGTAGCTTCCGGCCCGTGTTTCAGAGACGGCGATGGCAGCCGGCAGCACGCCGGTGAAATCCAGCCCCGGGGGAGCCTCGAACACCAGGGTGCGTATGTGGTCCGTGCCAGCCTCAACCACCGGGTCCCGCTGCAGCAGCTGGGAAACTGTCCCCTCGGCGACGTTCCTGCCGGCGTCAATGATGTAGATGTAATCCGCCAACCGCTGGGCGTCGTCCATTAAGTGCGTTGTCAGAATGATGCCCATTCCGGTTGCCCGCAGTTCCGAGATCAGCTCGAAGACCAGCTGCCGGGACTGGGGATCCAGGCCGGCGCTGGGCTCATCCAGGAACAGGACTTCCGGATTGCCGATCAGCGCCGCGGCGAGTGCCAGGCGCTGCTTCTGCCCACCGGAGAGCCTGCGGACGGTGGTCCTGGCGAAGGTGTCAATGCCAAGCCGTTCCACCAGTTCGTCAACGGAGCGGGGCTTCGCGTACATTCCGGCGATGTGCCGGAGGAGCGGGATGGGACGGGCCGACGGCGGGAGGCCGCCATCCTGAAGCATCACGCCTACGCGGGACCGCAGCTCGGCGCCCGCTCGGCCAGGATCGTGGCCGAGCAACGAGATGCTGCCGCCGCTGCGCTTCTGCAGGCCCTGCGCGCACTCGATGGTGGTGGTCTTTCCGGCTCCGTTAGCGCCCAGGAGGGCCGTGACCTGGCCGCGTTCGGCCATAAGGGATACACCGTTGACCACCCGGAGCATTTTTCCGTCCAGGCTGGCCAGCGGACCAACATCCTTAATTAACCCGCTGATGGACAGAACCGGGGATTCGGGGGATCGCACCCCAGCATTCTACGCGATGTAGTACTGGCGGGGCCGCAGGGGACACCGGCCGCAGGTCAGCCTGACCTTACTAGTACGGGGGAGTAAATTACGACATGATTGTGTTGTGTATTCCATGACCAATGCTGCTGCTGTGCCGTTTGCCGGGCACGGGGCGCCGCGTACCGCCGCTGATCCCGGCCACGTGGCGGCTGTGCCGGTGGCGGACTCGGACGAGCGTACCCGGGACCGGGTTCTTGGTGCCGTGCTTGAGCATGGCCCCATCAGCGCGGCGGAACTCGGCGACATGCTCGGCTTCACGCCGGCCGCGGTCCGGAGGCACCTTGATCATCTGGCCCGCAGCGGGGTTATTGAGGTCAAGCGCGTGGCCAAGGCCGGCGCCGGCGCGGGACGTCCCGCCCGCCGCTATGTCCTGAGCTCGCAGGGCCAGTCCACGCTTGGCAACGATTACCTCGACATCGCCACCCTTGCGCTCAAGCAGCTCCAGGCAGTGGCGGGCGAACAGGCAGTCCGCGCGTTCGCCGTCGAACGTTTTGCCGACATGGAACGCCGCTACGCACCGGAGGTCGAACTGGCCGGACCGGACATCAGCGCCAGGGCGCAGGCATTGTCCACCGCGCTGAGCCGGGATGGCTTCGTAGCGTCGGCCGCCTCGATCGAGGCCAAGGCCCCGCTGCCGGCAGCACTGTCCAGCGTCCAGCTGTGCCAGGGGCATTGCCCCATCCAGCAGCTCGCCGCCCAGTTCCCCGTCTTCTGCGATGTGGAGACCGAAGTGTTCTCCCGTCTCGTCGGCGTTGACGTGCGCCGCCTGTCCACGCTGGCTCGCGGTGGACACGTCTGCACCACCCACATACCCACAGGCCGGCTGGCTGCAGGGGGACACCAGGTCCCGCAGGCAGCCCCCGCCAGCCTGGATGAAGTAACCAACCATCAGCAAGAAAGGCCGTGATGACGGACCAACTATCAGAGAAAGCGGTAGCCGAAGACACTGTGATCTCGGAGATTCTGCAAAAGAATCCCGAGCTCCACGGCATCGGCACGTACGAGTACGGCTGGTCCGACAAGAACGACGCCGGTGCCAACGCCCGCCGCGGTATCAACGAAGAAGTCGTCCGCGATATCTCGGCCAAAAAGAGCGAGCCCCAATGGATGCTCGATCTCCGGCTCAAGGGCCTGAAGTATTTCGACCGCAAGCCCATGCCCACCTGGGGTGCAGACCTCTCGGGCATCGACTTCGACAACATCAAGTACTTCGTGCGGTCCACCGAGAAGCAGGCCACCAGCTGGGAGGACCTGCCCGATGACATCAAGAACACGTACGACAAGCTCGGCATCCCCGAGGCCGAAAAGCAGCGCCTGGTTTCCGGCGTCGCCGCCCAGTACGAGTCCGAGGTTGTCTACCACCAGCTGCGTGAGGACCTTGAAAAGCAGGGCGTCATCTTCCTGGACACCGATACCGCGCTGCGCGAACACCCGGAGATCTTCCAGGAGTACTTCGGCACCATCATTCCCGTGGGCGACAACAAGTTCGCGTCGCTGAACACGGCCGTCTGGTCCGGCGGTTCCTTCGTGTATGTCCCCAAGGGCGTCCACGTGGACATTCCGCTGCAGGCATACTTCCGCATCAACACGGAAAACATGGGCCAGTTCGAGCGCACGCTGATCATCGCCGACGAGGACTCCTACGTCCACTACATCGAAGGCTGCACCGCGCCGATTTACACCTCGGACTCGCTGCACTCCGCCGTGGTGGAAATCATCGTGAAGAAGGGCGCCCGCGTCCGTTACACCACCATCCAGAACTGGTCCACCAACGTGTACAACCTGGTGACCAAGCGTGCCATCTGCGAAGAAGGCGCCACCATGGAATGGGTTGACGGAAACATCGGCTCCAAGGTCACCATGAAGTACCCGGCCGTTTACCTGGTCGGCGAGCACGCCAAGGGCGAGACATTGTCCATTGCCTTCGCCGGCGCCGGACAGCACCAGGACACTGGCTCGAAGATGGTGCACATCGCGCCGAACACCAAGAGCTCCATCATTTCCAAGTCCGTGGCCCGCGGCGGCGGGCGTGCTGCCTACCGCGGACTGGTCCAGGTCCGTGAAGGTGCCAAGCACTCGGCGAACACCGTCCGTTGCGACGCGCTGCTGGTGGATACCATCAGCCGTTCGGACACCTACCCGTACATCGACATCCGCGAGGATGACGTGGTGATGGGCCACGAAGCAACTGTTTCCCGGGTCAGCGAAGAGCAGCTCTTCTACCTGATGTCCCGCGGCATGCGCGAAGACGAGGCCATGGCGATGATCGTCCGTGGCTTCATCGAGCCCATCGCCCGCGAACTCCCGATGGAGTACGCACTTGAGCTGAACCGCCTGATTGAACTGCAGATGGAAGGGTCCGTCGGATAACGATGACTGAAATCACTACTGAAAAAGCCCGCATCGGCGCGCCCTCGGCCCAACCGTTTATTAACGGTTTCACGGAAGAGGGCGAAAGCCTGTCTCCGATCAACTCGAACGCTTCCAAGGCCCCGCTGGCCGGCGAAGCCGTTAAGCGCCACTCGCACGGCGGCGGCGTGGGCATTCCGGACAGCTCACGTGCAGGCCGGCTGACCTCGTACAACCTCGCGGACTTCAAGCCGCTCACCGGGCTTGAAGAAGACTGGCGCTTCACGCCGCTCAAGCGCCTGCGCGGCCTGCACAGCGAGGTCCTGGCAGGAGCGGCTCCCACCGTTACCGTCAGCGGCCCCGAGCAGGTCACGGTTGAGTCCGTGGCACGCGGCGACAAGCGCATCGGTTCGGCCGGCATCCCGGAGGACCGAGTGTCCGCCAATGCCTGGGAGAACTTCAGCGAAGCCACCGTCCTCACCATCCCGGCCGAATTTGAAGCCGACACCGAGGTCACCGTCGTGATCGAAGGCACCTCCACGGAGGCAGCCGCCCAGCACCTGGTGATCGTGGCAGAGAAGTTCTCCAAGGCCGTTGTGGTCCTGAACCACCAGGGCTCGGCCGTGGTGTCAGAAAACATCGAAATCGTTGTTGAAGACGGCGCCAACCTCACGGTTGTCTCGCTCCAGGAATGGAACGACGACGCCGTCCATGCCTCGTCCCAGCAGGCAAAGATCGGCCGCGACGCCAAGTTCAAGCACGTCGTGGTCAGCCTCGGCGGGGACCTGGTCCGCGTCACGCCGTCCGCCCGATTCACCGCCCCCGGCGGCGAAGCGGAAATGTTCGGCCTGTACTTCGCAGACGCCGGCCAGCACCTGGAGCAGCGGCTCTTTGTTGACCACGCAGTGGCGAACTGCACCTCCAACGTGCTCTACAAGGGCGCGTTGCAGGGCCGCAACGCCCACGCTGTGTGGGTAGGCGACGTCCTGATCCGCAAGGAAGCCGAAGGCACCGACAGCTACGAGGCCAACCGCAACCTGCTGCTCACGGACGGCGCCCGCGCCGACTCCGTGCCGAACCTCGAGATCGAAACCGGCCTGATCAAGGGAGCCGGCCACGCAAGCGCCACCGGCCGGCTGGACGACGAGCACCTGTTCTACCTCATGGCCCGCGGCATCCCCGAGGATGTTGCCCGCCGCCTGGTGGTCCGTGGCTTCCTGCACGAGATCATCCAGCAGATCAAGGTACCGGCCCTCGAAGAGCGGCTCACCGAGGCTGTTGAGCGCGAACTCGCCGTGACGAACAACTAGACGGCGCGGAAAACAGATGACTGACCAGCCAAAGGGCGAATTTGTCTGCAAGACGGATGAAATCCAGCTCAAGCAGGCCCTCCGGATCCTGATCGATGACTACCCCGTAGCCATCGTGAAGGACTCCATGGGAGACATCCACGCCATCGGGGACACCTGCTCGCACGCGGACATCTCACTGTCCGAGGGCGAAGTGGAAGGGTGCATGATCGAATGCTGGGGCCACGGTTCCCAGTTCGATCTGCGGAGCGGCGAGCCGCTCCAGCTGCCGGCCTACGATCCCGTCCCGGTGTTCGCCGTCGAGATCCTCGGCGACGAGGTTTACGTGGACTTCACGAACGTGCTCAACGGAGCGGAAGCCCCGAACTTCAGCTAGCAGCATCGACGGCACCAGCCGTACAAATCAGCCGGACACAAGCAACAGAACCTAACTTCCAGATACAGACCGCACCACCGCCGGAGGGCGCGGTGCAGAGGAGAACAAGACCTATGTCTACTCTTGAGATCAAGGACCTGCACGTCAGCATTGACACGGAGCAGGGCACCAAGGAGATCCTGAAGGGCGTCAGCCTGACCATCAAGACCGGTCAGACCCACGCCATCATGGGCCCCAACGGTTCGGGCAAGTCCACCCTGGCATCCACCATTGCCGGGCACCCGCGCTACAAGGTCACCAACGGAACCATCACGCTTGACGGCGAAGATGTCCTCGCGATGACCGTTGACCAGCGGGCCCGCGCCGGCCTCTTCCTGGCCATGCAGTACCCTGTGGAGGTCCCCGGCGTGAGCATGACCAACTTCCTGCGCACCGCCAAGACCGCCATCGACGGCGAAGCACCGAAGCTGCGTACCTGGACCAAGGACGTCAAGGCGGCCATGGCCCAGCTGCGCATCGACGCTGACTTCGCCGAGCGCAACGTCAACGAAGGCTTCTCCGGCGGCGAGAAGAAGCGCGTCGAGATCCTCCAGCTGGAGCTCTTCAAGCCGAAGTTCGCCATCCTTGACGAGACCGACTCAGGGCTGGACGTTGACGCCCTGAAGGTTGTCTCCGAAGGCGTCAACCGTGCACACGAGGCGGGCAACATGGGCACGCTGCTCATCACGCACTACACCCGCATCCTGCGCTACATCAAGCCTGACTTCGTTCACGTTTTCGTTGACGGCCAGGTTGTCGAAGAGGGCGGCCCGGAGCTGGCAGACCGCCTCGAAGACGAAGGCTACGACCGTTACGCCACGGGCGCCGGCGCAGCCACCATCGCTGCTGCCGCACAGGCCTAGATAGGACTTGCCATGACCGAAATCAATACGGCCCGCACGGGCCTCGAGGATGTCGAAGAGGCACTCAAGGACGTCATCGACCCGGAACTCGGTGTGAACATCGTGGACCTCGGGCTGCTGTACGGCCTGAAGTACTCCGACGACGACGGCGCGCTGCTGATCGACATGACGCTCACCACGGCCGCCTGCCCGCTCACCGATGTCATCGAGGAGCAGGTCGGCAAGTCCCTTGACGGCGTCGTCGACGACTGGCGCCTGAACTGGGTGTGGATGCCGCCCTGGGGTCCGGAGCGGATCACAGATGACGGCAAGGACCAGATGCGGGCCCTCGGCTTCAACATCTAGATCCCCACCGCCTCCCTAGCCTGGCTTCGACGACGGCCGGTTACCTTCTCAGCGAAGGTGACCGGCCGTCGTCGTTCCCTCAATCGATGGTGTCAGAGGGTGGGGGCCGAGAAGGTGTCGCACTGGTTGATGTCGCCGGTGGTGTAGCCCTGGTAGAACCACTTTTGCCGCTGTTCGCTGGAGCCGTGCGTCCAGGCCTCGGGCGAGACCCGGCCCGTGGCGGCTTCCTGGATCCGGTCATCGCCCACCGCTGAAGCTGCGGACAGTGCATCGTTGAGGTCCTGCTGGGTGATCGGTTCCAGGAACGGCTGGCCGTCGGGTCCGGGCTGGGTTGAGGCGTGCTTTACCCAGAGGCCGGCATAGCAGTCGGCCTGGAGCTCCACGCGGACGGCGCCGGACTCGGGCCCCTGCGGATCCTGCTGGCCGCGGTCTATGTACCCCAGCACGTTCTGGATGTGGTGGCCGAATTCGTGGGCCACCACATACTCCTGCGCCAGGGGACCTCCCGAGGATCCGAAGCGGTCCACAAGTTCCTGGAAGAAACCCGGATCGAAATAGGCCGTGCTGTCAGTGGGGCAGTAGAAGGGGCCCACAGCACTGGAAGCCGTTCCGCAACCGCTGTTGACTGCCTGATCGAAGATCACCGTCTCCGGCTGGGGGTACTGCACTTTGTAGTCCTGGAGGTAGGCCGGCCAGAACGCGTTCAGGCTGTTCACCGTGCCGGTGATCCGGCAGTCCAGCCGCGCGTCGGCGTCGGCCCCCGTAGTGCAGGCGGGTGCCGTGCCCTGGCTCTGTTCAGCCGTGCCCGCCCCGCCGGTCAGGCCTTCGAGCAAGGCGGGGTTGACGCCGAGGAGCGCAGCGATCAGCAGGATGATGCCGCCCCCGATGCCGCCGCCGACTTTTACTCCGCGGCCCATGCCGCGCCGGTCCTGGACCTGGGACGGGTCCAGCTGGACGTTGTCATTGAAGCTCATGAAGTCACAATAACCCTTAGCGGCACCACCGAAGCGGAGTCCGGCCAGTAAAGTTGGGACGATGCCATTTCTCGACAATATCCAGCGCTGGGCCGAAGAACGCCCCTATGACACCGCCGTCGTGGTGGCCGGCCGGCGCCTGCGCTGGGCTGAGCTCCGTGACGCCGCAGCATCCGCCCTTCCAGAGACAGCGGCCGTCTCCGTCCTTGCGGAGGCCAACTCCGTAGACTTCGCCGTGAAGTTCGCCGCAGCCGTATCCGGCAGGCGGCAATGCGCCGTCCTGGATCCGACCTGGCCGGCGTCCCTGCATCAGGAAATTCTTCAGCGGCTTGCGGAATCAGCCACGCCGGGCGAAGTTTCCGCAGCAGATATTTTTGCGGACGGGCCGCCGGAGTCGACGTTCCTGATCGGACTCACCTCTGGCACCACCTCAGTGCCGAAGGCATTTACCCGGTCCAGGCAGTCCTGGCGCCAGTCCTTTGACGCGTCCATTGAGTTCTTTGGCCTAGCCCAGGACGACGTCACGCTCGCGCCCGGGCCCTTGGCCGCCAGCCTCAACCTCTACGCCCTCGCTGAATGCCTCTACGCGGGCTCGGAATTCCAGACGCTGGAGAGCTTTGACGTCGGTGCTGTCCACGCCGCCATCACGCACGACGGCGTGACCCGGCTCATCCTGGTGCCCACCATGCTGCGGCTGCTGAGTGAGCGCGGCCTGACCGGCTGCGTGGATGCCGCCGGCATCCGGACCATCATCTGCGCCGGCTCGAAGCTGGACGCACGCACCCTTGAGGCAGCACGGCGCTGGGCGCCGAACGCCACCATCTTTGAGTACTACGGCGCGTCCGAACTGAGCTTTGTCTCCGGTGCGGGGCTGGCGGCGGGGGAACTGCTGGACGCCGGGGGCACTGGAATCGGACACCCGTTCCCGGGCGTGGACGTCAAAATCCTGGATGACGACGGTTCCGAACTGCAGGACGGCCACGCCGGCAACATCTGCGTCCGCAGCGGCATGCTCAGCAACGGCTACCTCTGGGGTGACGACGGCCAGGCGCTCCGTTCCTTCAACGGCTGGTTCACGGTGGGGGACCAGGGCTACCTCGACGGCGGCGAACTGCACATCCTGGGCCGGCGCGCCGACATGATCCTGACCTCGGGCAAGAACGTGTATCCGCACGAAGTGGAACTCGCCCTGGCGGCCGTACCAGGAGTGGCTGCTGCGGTGGCCGCCGGAATGCCCGATGATCTCCGCGGCCAACGGGTGGTCGCGGGCGTCATTCCGTCCCAGGGCGGAGTCACGGCCATGCAGCTCAAGGCCGGACTCGAAAACATCCTGCCGCGGGACAAGCGGCCGCACCAGTACTTCGCACTCTCCGAACTTCCCACCACGGACCGGGGCAAGGTCAGCCGGAACATCCTCCTGGACTGGATCAGCTCCCACGACCCCAGGGCGCGGCACCTTGACCGCTGACCTGCAGCCCCATGGCATGCCGCCCGGCGACCTGCTGCCCGCGGACCGGCAGCCGGTGATCATCGCGGCGCGGCGTACCGCGGTCCGGCGCGCCAACGGTGCACTGAAGAAACTGCGTGCGCACCAGCTGCTGGCGCCGGTCCTGCTCGACCTCCTGGCCGACACCCACCTGCCGGCTGAAGAAGTCACGGATGTGGTGATTGGCAACGCCGTGGGCGGCGGCGGCAACGTGGCCCGCCTGGCCCTTCTTGAGGCAGGGCTGCCGGTCAGCGTGCCGGGACTGACAGTCGACCGCCAGTGCGGGTCAGGGCTGGATGCCATCGTCCTGGCCGCCAAGCTGGTGGCCGCCGGCGGAAACCCTGTGTATCTCGCCGGGGGAGTGGAGAGCATCAGCACGGCTCCGCTGCGGGCCTACCGGGACGACCACGGCGAGCCCGCCTTTTTTGCACGCGCCCAGTTTGTGCCGCACAGTTTCGGCGACCCGGACATGGGAGTCGCTGCCGAGAACGTTGCTTCCCGGTTCGAGGTCAGCCGGGAACGGCAGGATGCCTCGGCGCTCCGCAGCCACCAGCGGGCGCTGGCCGCCGCTAAGGCAGGCTATTTCGCCGCCGAAATCACTACGCTGGAAACGGCAGCCGGACCCATCAGTGCCGACGACGGCCCCCGCGCCGGCCTGTCCGCCGCCGTCCTGAAGCGGTTCCCCGCCGCCTTTGTGCCAGGGGGGACTGTCACCGCCGGGAACTCATGCTTCGACGCAGACGCCGCGTCCGCCGTCGTCATCACTTCCCTGCAGCGGGCCCGGGAACTGGGAGCCGCCGACGGGCTCCTGGTAATGGCCACGGACACTGCCGGCGTGGATCCCGACGTGTTGGGGATCGGTGCAGCGGTTGCCGGGCAGCGGCTCCTGCAGTCGAGGGGGCTGTCCGCTGACAGCGTCGACCTGGTGGAGTTCAACGAAGCCTTCGCGTCCCAGACCCTGGCCTGCCTGGACCAGCTGGGCATTGATCCGGAGCGGGCCAACCTTGACGGCGGGGCGCTGGCATTGGGCCACGCCTACGGGGCATCCGGTGCGGTACTGGTGGCTCGGCTTCTCGCCCAGGCGCGCCGTGCCGGGAACCACGGCTCCCTGGCATTGGCCCTGATCAGTATTGCCGGCGGCATGGGAACGGCGGCGCTGCTGCGCTACGAGTTGCTGGCCGGCGGGCAACAGATCCCCTAAGACGCACAGGAAGAAACGGCAGCTCAGTCTTCCGCGTCACCCAGCCCGCGTGCAGCCAGCGCTTCGCCGGTCTGGCGGGCGAAGGCCACAGTGGTGATAAAGACGGGCAGCACGAGGGCACGCGGGTTGCGCTCAAGCCCGCGGGCCCGGGCGGAATCCCGGACGTCTGCAAAGGCGCCGGCGATATACGGGATGCTGCGGAGCATGATGGCGATTGTCAGCGCAAAACGCTCGGGGTCCGCGCCGAAGCGGCGGAATGGTGTGGCCAGCGAGACAACGCCGTCCAGGATCCGCTGCATGGGCGTGGTGGCCGTCAGCAGGGACGCCGCCACCACGCAGACCAGGATGTTCAGGACAATCCGGGCGGCCGTGGGTCCGCCCAGCTGCCACCACTGGAACAGGCCGATGACCACCAAAACCAGGGCAACAGGACGTACATCACTCACGAGCCGCCGGGTTCCGGCGCCGGTCAGGAGAAACAGCGCGCCGAGCACGGCCAGCACCGCGGCGGAAACCAGCCAGTCGACCACCACAAAGGACACCAGGCCGCAGCCCACCACCAGCAGGAACTTGCATGCCAGCGGCGTCCGGTGGATAACGGAATTCCCCGGGACATAGTTGGCCAGCAGGAAGCCGTGCCCCCTCATGGCGCGGCCAGGCCGTTGGTGACCAGCGCCCGGTATGCCTCGACGGCCGCGACGGGGCCACCATCAAACATCACGCGTCCCGCTTCCACCACCAGCACGCGGTCCATCTCCAGGGCGAGGTCGAGGTCGTGGGTGGACATCACGATCTGCTGGTCGAGCCCGGACAGCGTGCGGCGCAGGAGTTCGCGGTTCCGGAGGTCCAGGAGGGTGGACGGTTCATCCAGCACCAGGACAGTGGGACTCACGGCCAGAACAGCGGCGAGGGCCATCAGTTGGCGTTCACCGCCGGACAGTTCATAGATGCTCTGGTCCGCGAGCGGCAGCAGGCCAAGGCGCGCAAGGGCCGCTTCCGCCAGCGTGCGCCGCTCCGCACCGTTGCGGACCGGGCGGCGCAGCGACAACTCCACGTCTTCGCGCCCCGTGGGCATCACCAGCTGGGACAACGGATCCGTGAAGACGAACCCCACCTGCCGGCGGACTGCCCGCACCGCCCGGACAGTATCGGCGCCGTCCACGGACACGCTGCCGGAACTTGGCTGGACCAGGCCGTTAATCAGCCGCAGCAACGTGGACTTGCCGGACCCGTTGGCCCCGATCACGCCGATGCGCTGTTCCGTCAGCTCAAGCGTGACGTCCTGGAGCAGGGACTTCGGTTCCGGGCGGTTGTCAACGGCAACGGCCACTGAGGCCTGCCGGAAAGAAATGGTTGCCATGGCGGGACTAGTTGTTGATCCGCTTCACCCGGCGGACCAGGACGTCGGGAAATGCCCGGTGCAGCGCCACGGCGATCACCGCGGCGAGGATGTTCTTAATCACGTCGCCGGGGTAGAAGACCAGGTCTGCAAGGAAGGCGTCACCCAGTGAGGCTTTGGTGTTCAGGGCGATCCCGGCAACTCCGAGCGTGTGCACGAAGGCGATGCTGGTGACCATCGCCGACGCGAAGAACCACAGTGCCCGCGCCCGTGTTGTCCGCCGGATCACCACGGTGGCCAGCCAGCCGACAACGGCTGCAGCGATGGGGAAAGCAATGATGTAACCGGCCGACGGTCCGGCCAGGATGGCCAGGCCGCTACGGCCCTGGCTGAAGATCGGCAGGCCGGCCAGGCCCAGGAGGGTGTACAGGCCGACGGCGGCGAAACCCCGGCCGGGGCCCAGCATCAGGCCGGTAAGCATCACCGCAAGGGTCTGGAACGTGATGGGGATGCCGAACACGTTCGCCGCGATGCCGGGCACCATGGCGGAGCCGGCAACGAGTGCAGCGAAGACGGCGATCAGGCCCAGGTCGGTGGCGTTCCACCGGCTCCGGAGGCGGGAAGCGGTGCCGGTGACGGCGCTGTCAGTCTGACTCATGGGGTGTTCCTGTCGTGGTTGTGCAAGCAAAGCATGGGGGTGATCCTGACGTTACCGGCCGCCGTCGGACGCTATTTTGTAGGGGACCTACTAAGTGGGATGCCCGGGATTGACGGCAGGGCACAAACGCTAGCCAACGCACGACGGCGGTGCGGCGGTTATGGGGTCAAGCTGGGGCCGGTAGACTTGGAAAGGCCGTTCTGTCGGTCATTCTGCCCGGCTGCTTCCAGACGTCATCCGATGAGCTGCGGCGTTTCCCTGTTGTGAAAGGCCTTACCTGCTGTGATTACTGTCCAGGATCTTGAACTGCGCGCCGGCGCCCGGCTCCTCATGGACCAGGTGAGCTTCCGCATCGACAAGGGCGACAAGATCGGCCTCGTAGGCCGTAATGGCGCAGGCAAGACGACCCTGACCCGGGTGCTGGCGGGCGAAGGCCAGCCCGCCGGCGGCAAGGTCACCCGCAGTGGCGAGATCGGCTACCTGCCGCAGGATCCCCGGACCCCGGACATGGAACAGCTGGCCCGCGACCGCATCCTCTCCGCCCGCGGCCTCGACGTCGCCGTCAACAAGCTCAAGCAGACCCATGAGGACATGGCCAGCGAGGACGCCGAGATCCAGCGCAAGGCGATGAACCGCTATGACCGGCTGGAATCCGAGTTCCTGGCCGCCGGCGGCTACGCGGCCGAGGCCGAGGCCGCGGCGATCTGCTCCAACCTTGCCCTCCCGGACCGGCTGCTGAACCAGCCGCTCAAGACCTTGTCCGGCGGCCAGCGCCGCCGTGTCGAACTCGCCCGGATCCTGTACTCGGACGCCGAAACGATGCTCCTCGATGAGCCCACGAACCACCTCGACGCGGATTCCATCACCTGGCTCCGCGAGTTCCTGAAGAACCACCAGGGCGGCCTGATCGTGATCAGCCACGACACCGAGCTGCTCGAAGCCACTGTCAACAAAGTGTTCCTGCTTGATCCCAACCGCGCCAAGGTCGACTTCTACAATATGAACTGGAAGCGTTACCTGCTCCAGCGCGAAACGGATGAGCGCGCCCGCAAGCGTGAGCGCGCCAACGCGGAAAAGAAGGCCCAGGTCCTCATCGACCAGGCCAACAAAATGCGGGCCAAGGCCACCAAGGCCGTTGCGGCACAGAACATGGCCAAGCGTGCCGAACGCCTGCTGGGCGGCCTCGAAGCCGTCCGCGCTACCGACCGCGTGGCAGCCCTGCGCTTCCCGGATCCGTCGCCCTGCGGCAAGACCCCCCTCACCGCGGACGGACTCAGCAAGTCCTACGGCTCGCTGGAGATCTTCACCGACGTGGACCTGGCCATCGACCGCGGCTCCAAGGTGGTCATCCTGGGCCTTAACGGCGCCGGCAAGACCACCCTCCTGCGGATGCTCGCCGGCGTCGACAAGCCGGACACCGGCGAGGTCGTGGCGGGCCACGGCCTGAAGGTGGGCTATTACGCCCAGGAGCACGAGACACTCGACGTGGACCGCACCGTCCTGCAGAACATGCGTTCCTCGGCCCCGGACATGAACGACGCGGAGGTCCGCAACATCCTGGGCTCGTTCCTGTTCTCCGGAGACGACGTCGACAAACCCGCCGGTGTGCTCTCCGGCGGCGAGAAAACCCGGCTGGCCCTGGCCACGATCGTGGCCTCAAGCGCGAACGTGCTGCTCCTCGACGAGCCCACTAACAACCTCGACCCGGCCAGCCGCGCCGAAATCCTCGGGGCACTAAGCAACTACACCGGCGCCGTCGTCCTGGTCAGCCACGATGAAGGTGCCGTCGAAGCACTGAACCCCGAGCGGGTTGTGCTGCTGCCCGACGGCATCGAGGACCACTGGAACGAAGACTACCTGGACCTGATTACGCTGGCTTAGCCCTTCTCGGCGTCCGGCTCGCCTTCCGCTTAGCACCGCGCTCGATTTGCCGCGTGCTCGCTCGTTCCTCGCTTAGACGCACGCTACATAAATCACCCACGTTGCGCAGCGAACGCAACTGACGAGGAGAACGCAAATGAACGGACAGAACGTGCGTCAGTAGCCCTGCGCGTCCAGGAGGGCGTCTTCCTCTTCTTCGGCGGTCGCCTTCTTGCGCTTGCGGGCAACAGGGGGACGACGGCGGGCTGCCGCAGCGGCGGAATGCACCGTACTGCCCGAATCCGTCAAACCTTCTTCGCCCTCTGCGGCGTCCTCGGCGTCGATCGCGGCGTTCCTGGCCTGCTGCCTTGCGGCATACCCGAAGCCAACGAACATCAGCACGCCGAACGCGAACCACTGCAAGGAATAGGACAGGTGCGTGCCTTCTTCGGTGGCCGGCTTTGGGAACGGGAACGGCATGTCAACCGGGGCGGGAGATTCAGACGCGAGCTGTCCGTAGGCGCCAGTCAGGACCGGATATCCCAGTTGGCCTGCGTAGGTGGGGAGATCGATGGAAGCAAGCTGGCCCTCGGGCGCGCCACGGTCCAGTTGGGGCTCCCCGTGCTTGAGGCGGACGACGGCGGTCACTGGGCCGGCGGGAGGCGTCGGAATGGAATCGGGGCTGCCCGGGTTCTTGTTGCCGATGGGCAGCCAGCCGCGGTCAATCACCACGGTTTCGCCGGTCTCCAGCTTGAACGGGACAACCACCTCATACCCGGGCTGCCCGTTCAGCGGACGGTTGCGGACAATACGCTGACCGGCAGGATCGTAGGTGCCTTGGAGTTCCACCTGGGTCCATTCCTTCGACGGGTCCAGCGCGGAGAACTCGTCCTTTGCCTCGTCGAAGGAGATGGGTGTGGCGGAATAATTCGTGACCACGCGGTTGATCTCCGCGAGGGTCTCTGCACGGCGGTCCATCTGCCAACGGCCAAGGAAGACGCAGGCAGCGGCGAAGATGGCGGCCAGCAGGAGGTAACCCAGCCACTTGCTGGAGAAGAGGAAGCGGTACATTCAGACGTCCTGCCCTACCGGCGCCTGGCCGGCGTCCTGCCCGGCCTCGAGGATCAGGGTTTCCTTCCAGAGCCCGCGGGTCTGGAGGTAGTCTTCGAGCCAGTCACGGTGCTCGTCGCAGGCAAGCCAGGTTTTGCGGCGTTCCGGCGTATGGATTTTGGGGTTGTTCCAGAGCAGTTGCCAGGACGCATCCGAGCGGCAGGCCTTGCGGGAGCACATGGCAGCCATGGCCGGCGGGGGACCAGCGGTCCCTGCAGCCAGGTCAAAAATGTTCATGAGGCGCGCCGTTCCTGTCCTTGCGTGGGTTCGTCGTCGTCATCAATGAGCTCGCCCTGGATAACGGCGGACGTGGAGCCGTCCTGTTCCACCGGCCCGGCCGGGCTTTCCAGCTCGGCAAGCGGGGCCGAGTCCAACAGCGAGTCGCTGTGAACCTCCGCCTGGTCACTGCCGTTCGCGATCACCACCGCAATCCACGGGAGGAAGACGGCGCCAGCGACCATAACGAGCTTGAACCAGCCGTCCACCACAAAAATGAGGATGAGGCAGACCATGCGGATTCCCATGGCCAGCGCGTACTTGATCATGCGCTGGCGTATATCCTCCGAGTGGGCCGCCGCCGCGTCCGTAATGCTGTGGACCCCGGAATCCCCAGAGAACCTTTCGGGGTCTCCGGGCACGGACTGTCCGGCATGGTTTTCAAGGGTCACGGCTGATTGATCACGCTCCAAAGGCTTGCCTCAATTCTCTCACCATCGGCAGTGCCGCCCAAACGCGGGCTAAGATCGGAGGCAGCAAAATCACACCCCGTCCTACCAGCGGCTGCACAGGCCGCAGAATCCCGGAGCGTTTAATGTCTGAAGCAGCCACAGCGGCCCGCAGTGTCCTGATCACCGGTGGAAACCGCGGCATCGGCCTGGCCATCGCGCAGGCTTTTGTAGCCAATGGCGACAAGGTGGCCGTGACGTACCGGAGCCCGTCGGAGCTGCCGGCCGGGATCCTGGGCGTGAAGGCGGATGTGACTGACGAGGCCTCCGTAGATGCGGCCTTCGCCGAGGTGGAAGCTGCCCACGGTCCCGTTGAGGTCTTGGTGGCAAACGCGGGAATCACCAAGGACACGCTCCTGATGCGGATGAGCGAAGACGACTTCACATCGGTGATCGATACCAACCTCACCGGCGCTTTCCGTGTCATCAAGCGCGCCTCCAAGAACATGATTCGGATGCGCAAGGGGCGCGTGGTCCTCATTTCCTCGGTCTCGGGCCTCTATGGCGCGCCGGGCCAGATCAACTACTCCGCATCCAAGGCCGGCCTGGTGGGTATCGCGCGGTCCCTGACCCGGGAGCTCGGCTCACGCGGGATCACAGCAAACGTGGTGGCCCCCGGATTCATTAACACGGACATGACGGCGGAACTGCCTGAAGCCACGCAAAAGGGCTACCTTTCCAGCATTCCTGCCAACCGGTTTGCCGAGGCATCGGAAGTGGCCAACGTGGTCCGATGGATTTCCAGCGACGAGGCGGCCTACATTTCCGGCGCCGTTATCCCTGTTGACGGCGGACTCGGCATGGGCCACTGACCACGGAAGACTGACCACAGGACACTGACCAGAAGGCCCGTCAGGCGGCAGCGTCGAATGCTTCCCTGAGCCAGCCGGCCACCTGGCTGCTTGTGGTGCGCACGGTCGCCGGCACGGCGCTCATGATGGCGTCATGGACTGCCTCGCAAGACTTGAAGTCCGGCAGGCTAATCCCTGAAGACTTCCTCCGGTGTGGATGCGGTTCCGGCGCTGTCCGTCTTAGGGGGAGCATACGCCGGACGGAACACTGCCGGGAGGCTCCGCGGAACTATCGTGAACTGCCTTCTTTGTGGGGGGTCACACAAGCGAATCTAGGGGACGCGCTGGCATGATGGACTCCAGACCTCATGCGATTTAGACGTTTCGAACAAAGGAGCCCATATGGGACTGCTGGACAACAAAACCGCCATCGTGACCGGATCATCACGGGGAATCGGCGCCGAAGTGGCCAAGAACCTCGCTGCCGAAGGCGCTGCCGTCGTAGTGAATTACCGCCAGAAGGCGCCGCGCGCTAACAAGGTGGTCGCAGGAATCGAGGCGACCGGCGGCCGCGCCACCGCCGTCGGTGCGGACCTCACCACCCAGGAAGGCGTGCAGGCCCTGGCCAGCGCGGCCATGGAGAACTTCGGTTCGCTGGACGTCCTGGTGCTCAACGCTTCCGGCGGCATGGAGTCCGGCATGGCGGACGACTACGCCCTGAAGCTGAACCGCGATGCGCAGGTCAACATGCTCAACGCCGCCGTGCCCCTGATGAAGGAAGGCTCCCGCGTGGTCTTCGTGACCAGCCACCAGGCCCACTTCATCAACTCCGTGCCCACCATGCCCGAATACGAGCCTGTGGCCCGCAGCAAGCGTGCCGGCGAGGACGCCCTGCGCGAACTCCTCCCGAACCTGGCTGAGAAGGGCATCTCGCTGGTGGTGGTGTCCGGTGACATGATCGAAGGCACTGTCACAGCCACGCTGCTGGACCGCTCGAACCCGGGCGCCATCGAAGCCCGCCGCGCCGAGGCCGGAAAGCTCTACTCCGTGGAGGAGTTCGCTGAAGTTGTGGCCAGCATGGCTACCGCCGACGTCGAATCCGGCCACACGGAGTACGCCGGCGGCTCCGACTACTTCGGCAAGGGCGCCGAGTAGCAACACGCATCACCACAACGGCCGCACTTCCCGCGCGGCAAGACCCACCACCATGACGGGCTCCGGGCAGTACTCCTGCCCGGAGCTTTTGTCTGTCGTGAAGCCGAGCCTGTCTGTCGCGAAGCCCGGCATGCCGGGAGAAAGCGTCTTCGGGGGCGTTGTCCATGAGGGCAACGCCGCCTAGGGTTTGATGCATGGCACAGCAACGAGAGGTGACGGGCCGTAGCTATCCGGCAGGTGTTCCGTGTTGGGTGGACACCGAGCAGCCCGACGTGTAGGCCGCCATCCACTTCTACGGCGGAATCTTCGGGTGGGAGTTCGAGGACGTTGCCCCGTCCGGCAGCACCGGCAGGTACGTCATAGCCACCCTTGGTGGCCACGAAACGGGCGCAATCACGGGCCTTGGCACCGGTGTCGCCGCGTGGAACACGTACATTTCCGTTGACGAAGCGGATGCTGCCGCGCAGCACCTGCTCTCCGTCGGCGCAACACTGAAATCGGCCCCCGCCGATGCGGGCTCAGGAGGCGTGCAGGCGGTGCTGGCGGATCCCGAAGGTGCCGAGTTCCGCATCTGGCAGGCCCGCGAGCGACTTGGTGCCCAGGCGGTCAACCTTCCCGGCGGATGGAACTTCAGTGACCTCCATACAACAGACACCGAGGCAGCAGCCGCCTTCTACACAAAGGCATTCGACTGGCAGTTCGACACCCTCGACTTCGGAATCATGATCCGCCGCCCCGGATACGGCGATCACCTCGAGGCAACCGTCGACCCCAACATCAGGGTCCGCCAGTCGGGCGACCTCGTGCCCCGCGGCTTCGAGGACGCCGTTGCCTGGCTTGCTTCCGCGGCGCCCGGTGAGCGGCCGCAGTGGCACGTGACGTTTACGGTCGCAGACCGGGACCGTACGGCCCAGGAAGCGGAGCGACTCGGCGCCGTCGTCCTCGGGCAGGACGACACCGAGTGGACCCGCACCGTCCTGATCCGGGATCCCGGCGGAGCCGTTTTCACCGCAAGCCAGTTCACGCCGCCGTCGGGCTGATCCGACCCGGCTGAGCGGACCCGGCTGATCCGACCCGGCTGATTAGGCCAGGCGAAGCAGGAGTTGGCGGAGCTTCAGACCCCGGCGATGTGGCGCACCGCATCGAGGTACGGCATGTTGATCGCGGAATCCGCGACGGCCCGGACCGCAGGTTTGGCGTTGAACGCCACACCGATCCCTGCGGCCCCGAGCATATCCAGGTCGTTGGCGCCGTCGCCCACGGCAATGGTGTGTTCCATCGCGATGCCTTCGGCGGCCGCCCACTCGCGCAGGTATTTTTCCTTCGCCGCACGGTCGATAACGGCGCCGAGCACCTTGCCGGTCAGGGCGCCGTCCACAATTTCAAGTTCGTTGGCGAGCCAGTAGTCCAGGCCCAGATTCTCCGCGATGGGACGCAGGATCTGGTTGAACCCACCGGACACCACGGCCACCACGTGTCCGGCTGCCTTGAACGCCGCGACCAGCTCAGCGGCACCTTCGCTCAGCTTCACTTCCGCCCGGACGGAATCGACGACGGCGGCCGGCAGTCCTGCGAGCACGGCCACCCGTGCGTGGAGGCTCTGCGCAAAGTCCAGTTCACCGCGCATCGCGGCTTCGGTGACTGCCGCTACTTCCTCCCGCTTGCCAGCATAGGCCGCCAGGAGTTCAATGACTTCCTGCTGGATCAGCGTCGAATCAACGTCCATGATCAGCAGCATCCGCGGAGCAGCACGCAATCCTGCGGGAACGATGGCGGTGTCCAGTCCATCCTGCGACACCTCGGCCACTGCCCTGCGGAGGGCGGAAATACCGGCGTCCGTGCCATCGGCGATGGCGAGCTCGGCGGTGTGGACCTCAAACCGGCTGTCCCCGCCCCGTGATTCGGATAGGACCATGGCGCCACTGCCCGTCAGGGCGGCGCGCACGGTGTCGAGCCCGGGGGCGGTCAGTTTTGGGCCATAGCTGACCGCAGTCACGTTCGAAGTCATGGCTGCAATCTTAGCCAGCGGGGGAGAACCCCCCGAATTGATTGCGCCAGGTTGTTGGCTAACCCCCGCGGACCAGCCTGCAGGGCGAGGCGGTGACCGTGCGTGTGACGCGTGTCGCTGTCCAAGTATCAGTTATCAGTCCGCCCCTTTTTTGTCCTAGTGTCTACTCCTATGAGTGATGTTCTTGAATTGGCCGCTGTCAGCGTTGTCCGTGGGGCTAAAACGCTTCTGAACAAGGTGGACTGGCAGGTCAAGGAGGGCGAACGCTGGGTCATCCTCGGACCCAACGGCGCAGGCAAGACCACGCTCCTGCAAATTGCTGCAGCCCGTCTTCACCCCACCAGCGGCATGGCCGGCATCCTGGAGGAAATCCTCGGCAACGTGGACGTGTTTGAACTCCGTCCCCGCATCGGCCTGTCCTCCGCCGCCCTGGCCAACCAGATTCCCGGGCACGAAACGGTCCTCAACGTTGTTGTCACCGCGGCGTACGGTGTCACGGGGCGGTGGCGTGAGGGCTACGAGAAGGCTGACGAACGCCGGGCCTTCAGGCTGCTGAATGACTGGGGCATGGGGCCGTTCCTGAACCGGGCGTTCGCGTCGCTGTCCGAAGGTGAGCGCAAACGGGTGCAGATTGCCCGCGCCCTGATGACTGATCCGGAACTCCTCCTGCTGGACGAGCCCGCCGCCGGCCTGGACCTGGGCGGGCGCGAGGACCTGGTGCACCGCCTCAGCGAACTGGCCCGTGACGAGGCAGCTCCGGCCATCGTGTTGGTCACCCACCACCTCGAAGAGGTACCGCCCGGCTTCACCCATGCGATGTTGCTCCGCGACTCCAACGTGGTGGCGGCCGGACCCCTTGAGGGCGTACTGACGGCAGAGCACCTCAGCAAGACCTTCGGCCTGGATCTCGAGGTCACCGTCAACGCTGGCCGCTACACCGCCACCGCCCGCCGCTAGGCCGCGGCGCCGCCAACCGTGGATCTTCTCAGCAGCATCTTTGTGTTTTTTGCCGGCCTGTGGGCGGGCACCATCAACGCCGTTGTAGGCTCCGGCACCCTGGTCACGTTCCCGGTCCTGATCGCCCTCGGGGTCACGCCCGTGGTGGCTTCAATGAGCAACGCAATGGGTCTTGTGGCGGGTACCGCAGCGGGGGCGTGGGGGTACCGCCGCGAGCTCAAGGGCCGCGGCTTGCAGCTGCTGAAGCTCCTTCCGGCCTCGCTTCTGGGCGGCATCACCGGGGCCTGGCTGTTGTTGCACCTGCCGGAGAAGGTCTTCCACTACGTGGCCCCGGTTCTCCTGGTGCTTGCCCTGCTGATGGTGGTGTTCCAACCGCGGCTACAGGCCTGGGTCCGCAATCGCGAGGAGAACCCCGAGCATGCGGTGCGGGACAAAAGGCACGGCATCCTCCTGATTGTGCTGGTGTACCTGGCCGGCGTCTACGGGGGTTACTTCGTGGCCGCCCAGGGCATCCTCCTGGTGGGCATCCTGGGCGTATTCCTCACCGGTACCATCCAGAACGCCAACGCCATGAAGAACATCCTGGTCCTCGGCGTGAACCTCGTGGCCGCGGTGTCATACCTGCTCTTCGCTTTTGACCGGATCAACTGGCTGGTGGTGCTCCTGATCGCCGTGAGCTCCACGATCGGAGGCCTCCTGGGCTCCAAAGTGGGGCGGCGGCTGTCCCCGGCCGTGCTGCGGACCATCATCTTTGCGCTCGGCCTGATGGCGCTGGGCTTTATGATCGCCAACCTGCTGAAATAATCAGCCGGTGACAATCCACTATCTCGAATCCGCCGGGGACCCCCGCGTCTCCGACTACACGCAGCTGACGGACGTGCACCTGCGGAAGCTCCGCGAACCGGCTGAAGGAATGTACATCGCCGAATCCTCGCGGGTCCTCCGCCGGGCGTTGGCGGCAGGCCACCAGCCAAGGTCGTTCTTCCTGGCGGAGAAATGGCTGGCTGACCTGCAGGATGTCCTCAGTGCCTACCCGGACGTTCCCGCCTTTATCGGCAGCGCCGCCCTGCTCGAAGAGATCACCGGATTCCACCTCCACCGCGGCGCCATGGCAGCCATGCAGCGGCCGGAACCGGTGCCCCTCCGCGAGCTGCTGGCCGGCGCGCGCCGGGTCGCAGTCCTGGAGGACATTGTGGACCACACCAACGTGGGCGCCATCTTCCGGTCGGCCGCGGCACTGGAGATCGACGCCGTCCTGATTTCGCCGCGCTGCGGCGATCCGCTCTACCGCCGCAGCGTCCGCGTCAGCATGGGAACGGTTTTCCAGGTGCCGTGGGCGCGGCTGGAATCCTGGCCACAGGACCTGTCGCTGCTCAAGGAAGCCGGCTTCACGGTGGCCGCGCTCGAACTCACCAAGGACGCCGTGGATGTGGACGGACTCGCCGCACGCAATCCGGACCGGCTGGCCTTGGTGCTCGGCACCGAAGGTGCCGGCATGAGCGCCGAGACGCTTGCCGCCGTCGATCTCGCCGTGAAAATCCCTATGCGCACCGGCGTGGACTCCCTCAACGTGGCGGCGGCCTCCGCCGTGGCGTTCTGGGAACTCCGGCCCCGTGGTTCGCAGGGTCCGCGTTGATCAGCTATTATTAACAGCTGGCTGTCCTGCGCTTTCTGCCCTGCGGCAGTGAAGCAGACACCAGCCATCCCATTCATACCTGGCAGCTGGCAAAATCCAGTTGTGCGAACAAAGGCCCCATTATGAAGTCTGATATCCACCCGAAGTACGAAGCTGTTGTTTTCAACGACCTGGCTTCCGGCGTCAGTTTCCTGACCAAGTCCACCGTGTCTTCCAAGAAGACCATCGAGTGGGAAGACGGAAACACCTACCCGGTTATCGACGTCGAAATCTCCTCCGAGTCCCACCCGTTCTACACGGGCAAGCAGCGCATCATGGACTCTGCAGGCCGCGTCGAGCGCTTCAACGCTCGCTTCAAGGGCTTCGGCGGCTCGAAGTAATTCACTTCACCCCCCAAGGTTCTTTGGAAAGCCCGCACCGGCAACGGTGCGGGCTTTTTGCGTCTGGGCTTTTTGTCGTTCCGGGAAGCCCTGATCGTGGGGCAGGATGGATGGCATGACTGCCACACCATTTGTCCCTGAAGACCGCCCTCGCAGCCACCACGGTGAGTACAAAGTCCCCGGCGGCAAACTGGTGGTGGTGGACTTCGACGTTGTGGACAGTCTCCTCGCCGATGTCTCCCTCAGCGGCGACTTTTTCCTCGAACCTGATGAGGCGCTGCCCGCCATCAACAGGGCGCTGACAGGACTTCCGGAAAGCACGACGGCGGCGGAGCTGTCCGCGGCAGTCACCGCTTCGCTGCCTCCCGGCGCAGTCCTGTTCGGCTTTTCGGCGGACGCCGTGGCCGTCACCGTCCGCCGCGCCCTGGCGAAGGCAACGGCCTGGACAGACCACCGCTGGAACATCATCGCCCCCACAGTCCTGCCGACGAATATCAATGTCGCTCTTGATGAGGTGCTGACCGAAGAGGTGGGCGCCGGCCGTCGCAACCCCACCCTGCGGTTCTGGGACTGGGAGGAACCGTCCGTGGTGATCGGCAGTTTCCAGTCCTTCAGGAACGAGCTGGATCCGGACGGCGTTGCCCGGCATGGCATCAGTGTGGTCCGCCGGATCAGCGGCGGCGGAGCGATGTTCATGGAAGCCGGCAACTGCATCACCTACTCCCTGTACTTGCCGCAGACGCTGGTGGACGGGATCAGTTTCGCGGACTCCTACGCGTTCCTGGACGCCTGGGTGATGGCCGCGCTCGAAAAAATCGGGGTGACAGCGTTCTACGTACCCCTGAACGACATCGCCACGGACCAGGGCAAAATCGGCGGTGCTGCCCAGAAGCGCCTCGCCAACGGCGGCATGCTGCACCACGTCACCATGAGCTACGACATCGACGCCGACAAGATGGTGGAGGTGCTGCGCATCGGCAAGGAGAAGCTCTCGGACAAGGGGACGCGCAGCGCGAAGAAACGTGTTGATCCGCTGCGCCGGCAGACCGGACTGGCCCGCACGGAGATCATCGCGGCCATGATGGAAGTGTTCAGTGAACGGTACGCCGCCACCCCGTCCGAACTCACCGCCGCCGAGCTCAGTACCGCCCGGGACCGGGTGGCCACCAAGTTCGGCGCCCAGGATTGGCTGCACCGGGTCCCGTAAGCCTTTTCCGGCTAGACCGACTGCAGCTGGGCGGTGAGCGCCCGGAGCAGGTGGCTCCGCTGTTCCACAATGATCCGGCGCAGCGCCCGGGGCGCGTCGGTGTTGGCCGTCAGCCAGGCGTCCGTGCGGAGCACCACGGCGTGGTCCACTGGCAGGGTCCCCGCCGGCAGACTCTGCGCCATGGGGTACAGCCCCCGGACGATCCTGCTGGCGATTTCGATGCTCCGCTGGTCCCAAACACCGCGGAGGCACTCAAAGTAAGGCTCCACATAGGGGTCCAGGAGCGCAGCCGGAGACGTCGCAAAGCCGACTATGGTGGCGCTGAGAAGCTGGTTCGACAGCTCCGTCCCCTCCACGGCATCCTGCCAGGCGGCGGCCTTCACTTCAGGCTCCGGACGGGCGGCCAGCGCGGTGGCGTGGCCCGCCCGGCCCGAGGCGGTGGTGTCCCGTTCGAGTTCTGCGTCCAGCTCGTCGGGGGTGGCCTGCCCGTTGGCCGCCAGGGCGTGCCAGAGGCTCCAGCGCAGCTCTGCGTCCACGGCCAGGCCGTCCATCACCACAGTGCCGTCAATTAGGCCCCTGAGCCGGGGGAGGAGGGCGGCGTCGTGACGGCTGACGGCGGCGAGCGTCCGCGCCCAGGCCAGCTGGTGGTCCGAGCCCGGCGCTGCCTTAGCCAGCTGGGCGTCGGCTGCCGCCAGGAAGGAGCCACGCACAGCGTCGCGATGTTCCAAGGGGGTGTAGCGTTCGACGGCGGTGGAGGCGTTCTCGAGGATGTTCAGCAGCACACCGACTCCCGTTTCGGACGGTCCGAACGACGTCACGGCCTCCACATAACGGGAGGCCGGGCTGTCCCCGTCGCGGGCGGAGTTCCACAGTGCGGTCCAGCAGAGGGCGCGGGCCATGGGGTCGGTGATCCGGTCCAGCGACGTCAGGACTGTCGCCTCGGATACCGGGTCCAGCCGCACTTTGGCGTAGGTGAGGTCATCATCGTTGACGAGCAGGAGGGCGGGTCGCGGCTGCCCGGCGAGGTCCGGGACCTCCGTCCGCGCTCCGGCAACGTCCGTTTCGACGCTCCCGGTGCGGACCAGGGAGCCGTCGGCGTCGAAGTTGTACGAGCCCACGCGCAGCCTGTGCGGCCGCAGTTCCTCCCGTCCGGTGACGGGGTCTTGGCTCTCCTGGACGATCGTCACGGCGCCTAGTTCGCCGTCGTGCGTCCCGGTCTCCACGGACAGCGTGGAGATGCCGGAGGTCTGCAGCCAGGCGGCAGCCCAGCCGGCAAGATCCCGGCCGGAAGCAGCGCTGAGGGCCTTCAGGAGGTCGGCCAGGGTGGTGTTCCCGTAGGCGTGGTCGCGGAAGTACTGCTGTGAGCCGGCGATGAACGCGTCAAAGCCCACATACGCCACCAGCTGCTTAAGCACGGACGCGCCCTTGGCATAGGTGATGCCGTCGAAGTTCTGTTTGGCAGCCTCGAGGTCGGGGATGTCAGCCACGATCGGGTGGCTGGTGGGCAGCTGGTCCTGGACGTAGGCCCAGGCCTTGCGTTTGTTGGCGAAGTTCACCCACGCTGTATCCCAGTCGGTGGCACGGTCCACGCCGAGGGTGCCCATGTAGTCCGCGAAGGACTCCTTCAGCCACAGGTCGTCCCACCACTGCATAGTGACGAGGTCGCCGAACCACATGTGCGCCATTTCGTGCATCAGCGTGTTGGCCCGTGCCTGGTACTGCGCGTCGGTGGCGCGGGACGTGAACACATAGCTTTCGGTGAAAGTGACCAGCCCCGGGTTTTCCATCGCGCCCAGGTTGTATTCGGGGACGAAGGCCTGATCGTATTTCCCCCAGGGGTACGGGTAGTCGAACAGCCGGTTGAAGAAGTCCAGCCCGTTTTTGGTCAGGCTGAACAGTTCCGCGGCATCGAAGGATTCCGCCATGGAAGCACGGCAGTACAGCGCCAGGGGCACCTCCAGCGAGGTGCCGTCGTCGAGTGTGGCGCTCCAGTGGTCCTGTGCTTTGAAGTAGGGCCCGGCAAGGATTGTGGTGATGTAGGTGGACATGGGGCGTGTGGTGGCGAAGTCCCAGCGGCTGGTGTCCGGATCGCTGGTCAGCTGCGTGCGGGCCGCTTCCACACCGTTGGAGGCCACCTCCCAGCCGGACGGTGCCATGACGTGGAACGTGTACTCGGCCTTGAGGTCGGGCTGTTCAAAGTTGGCGAACACCCGCCGGGCGTCGGCGGGTTCGTACTGCGTGTAGAGGTAGCAGAGGCCGTCGGCGGGATCCACAAAGCGGTGCATGCCCTCGCCGGACCGGCTGTACAAGGCGGTGCCAGTGACGGTGACCTGGTTCTCCGCCTGCAGGTTGTCCAGGCGGATCCGGGAACCCTCCACTACATCGGCTACGGGGAGTCCTTTGCCGTTGAGGAACACGCTGTGGACTTCACCGGCGATGAAATCCAGGAACGTGCCCGCCACCTGCCCCTGGCCGGGCACAGCTGCGGAGAAGTTGATAACGCTGCGGCTCGTGTAGCCCGCCACGTCCGGATCCGCTGCCTGCCGCACATCCAGGGAGACGTCGTAACTGTGGGTGCTGATCAGGGCTGACCGTTGGGCGGCTTCATTGCGCTTCAGATTCTCATGTGACACTCAGCTATCTAATCACGGGTTCCGGGGCCGCGGCTCACCATCCGGCCGCCGGCCTAGGCGGTCACCAGCAGGGCCGCTGCCAGGCCCAGCACCGCGATCAGCAGCCATGCCGCCAGCGCTGCGAGCAGTGCCTTCGCTCCGGTGTGCAGCAGCGTGCGGATCCGCACGGCGGACCCAAGCCCGAACAGGGCCGCCCCCAGGAGAATGTCCTGCAGCCCGGCACCGGCGTCGAGCCAGCCGGCGGAGAGCCAGCCTGTGGACCGGAGCCCCACCAGGGCCACAAACCCCACCACGAACAGGGGCACCAGCGGCGGCAGCGCGTGTTGGCCCGATGAGCTCATGCGGTGGTGCAGACCCGCCACGGCGACCACCGGTGCCAGGAGCAGCACGCGGGTGAGCTTCACGACGACGGCGATGCCCAGTGCCGCGGTGCCGGCAGTCTGCGCCGTGGCCACCACCTGGCCAACGTCGTGCACCGACGCACCCGTCCAGGCGCCGAAAGCAAGGGGACTCAGGTGCAGGGGATGCATCAGCAGCGGCAAGATGCCGATCGCCAGGGTGCCGCACAGTGTCACCAGCGCCACCGGCAGGACGGTTTCCGCATGCCGGATCCGGCGCACGGCCGCCATGGCTCCGATGGCGGACGCCCCGCAGATCGAAAAGCCGGTGGCTACCAGCAGCGCGGTTTCACGCGGAAGACGGAACAGCCGCACCAGCAGGTACGTGCCGCCGAAACTCAGGAGCACTACGCCAGTGATGAGGACCATGGCCAGCCAGCCCAGGCCCAGGATGTCCATGATGCTCACTTTGAGGCCCAGGAGGACGATGCCACCGCGCATCAGGTGCTTGCCCGCGAAGTCCAGGCCCGGGCGCGCCCGGCCAGCGATCCACACCGCCGTGCCGGGCAGGTTTGCGGCGAGCAGGCCCAGCGCAACGGCACTGGTCATGGCCGGCAGCGCCGGAACCACGGCATGAGCGGCGAAGGCAACCGCCAGGGCAGGGATAGCCGTCAGGAGGCCTGGCAGGAGCCTGCGTGAGCGCATGCCCACACCACGGAGGCGGGCACGCAGTCCGCTACGACGGTCGCTGTTCCCGGTGTCTCCGAAGCTCCCGGGATTACTTGTCTCTGGCACTCACTAACCTTGCCGGATAGGACTCGGATCCAACGAACCGGCATTGCCCCGGCAACACGCCACAATGGATGGCAGTAATGAATTCGAAACAAAAAGATGGTTGGCTAAAGGACATGTCAGACCTATTTCAGGATTACTCCGAGGCCGCCGAACGTACCGGTGCCTACGACGAGATGTTCGCCCCCGGCCAGGAAGCACGCGAGTCGTACGGCCAGGTGGCCGATGCCCTTAGCAAGCTCTCCCTCGCTGACGTCAGCGCCCGGGCGGACTCCATGGCACGGACCTTCCTGGACCGCGGTGTGACTTTTGACTTCGCGGGGGAGGAGCGGCCCTTCCCGCTCGACATCGTCCCCCGCGTTATCCCCGCCGATGAGTGGACGGTGCTGGAAAAGGGCGTGGCGCAGCGCGTCCGGGCGCTGGAAGCCTTCCTCAACGATGTCTACGACAAAATGAACGTGGTGGCCGACGGCGTCATCCCGCGCCAGCTCGTCACCACAAGCGCCCACTTCCACCGCCAGGTGCAAGGCTTCGAACCGGCCGGCGGCGTCCGCGTTCATATCTCCGGCATCGATGTGGTGCGCGACGCCGCCGGCACCTTCCGCGTCCTGGAAGACAATGTGCGGGTGCCGTCCGGCGTCAGCTACGTCCTGGAAAACCGCCGGGCCATGGCCAAGGGCCTGCCTGAGGCATTCGGGCAGCAGCTCATCCGGCCCGTAGAAGAGTACCCCCGCCGGCTGCTGTCCGCCTTGCGGAAAACGGCGCCCGCCGGCGTCGACGATCCCACAGTGGTGGTGCTGACCCCGGGTGTCTTTAACAGCGCCTACTTTGAACACACTCTGTTGGCCGGACTGATGGGCGTGGAACTCGTCGAAGGCCGCGACCTCATCTGCCGCGGCAACCGGGTCTACATGCGCACCACGGCAGGTGAGCAGCGCGTGGACGTGATCTACAAACGCATCGACGACGAATTCCTGGACCCCCTGCAGTTCCGCTCGGATTCCATGCTCGGCTGCCCGGGACTGGTCAACGCTGCCAGGGCCGGCGGCGTGACCATTGCCAACGCCGTGGGAAACGGCGTGGCCGACGACAAACTTGTCTACAGCTACGTTCCGGACCTCATCCGCTACTACCTGAGCGAGGAACCCGTCATCGCGAACGTGGACACGTTCCGGCTGGAGGAGAAGGAATCCCGGGAGTATGTCCTGGACAACCTCGCTGAGCTTGTGGTGAAGCCCGTGGACGGCTCTGGCGGCAAAGGCCTGGTCATCGGGCCGGACGCCTCCAATGACGAACTCGAGGCCTTGCGCAAGCGGGTCGTCGCTGACCCGCGCGGCTGGATCGCCCAGCCGGTCCTCCAGCTTTCCACGGTTCCCACCCTCGGCGGGGACAAATTCGGACCCCGGCACGTGGACCTGCGCCCCTTTGCCGTCAACGACGGCGACGACGTCTGGGTACTCCCCGGCGGCCTCACCAGAGTGGCGCTCAAGGAAGGCTCCCTCATTGTGAACTCCAGCCAGGGCGGCGGCTCCAAGGACACCTGGGTACTGGCAGACTCACCCCAGGTGCCGGTGGAAACTGTTCCCCGGCCCACCATTTCCATCCGCGAGCGGGTATCCGTCTGGCCAGTGGAGAGCAACTGGCGCGACCGCCAGTCGGAGCAGCAGCAGTGAGCCGGGCCATCGAACCGGCACAATTGTTCACGGGTTCATCCCCACATATTTCGGACGCGCAGGAGGTCACCGCGAATGCTTAGCCGTATTGCTGAGTCCCTATTTTGGATCGGACGCTATGTGGAGCGGGCCGACGGCACCGCCCGCATCCTGGACGTGCACCTGGAACGCCTGAACCACCTCCCCATGGACGAACGCCGCAGGGTGGCCCAGGAACTGCTTGCAGTGATGGGCGCCCGGCCGCAGAGCGAAGACTTCGGCCTGCCCGAACTCCTCCACGCCCTGGCGTACGACAAAACCAGCGCGACGTCCATCGCCGGGTCGCTGGGAGCCGCGCGTGAGAACGCCCGCCGTGCCCGCGAGACCGTGTCCTCGGGCCTGTGGGAAAGCCTCAACACCACCTACTACGGGCTGAGCCAGCACCGCAAGGACGTGGTAGGGACATACCGCTTCTGCAACTGGACGCTGGAACGGACGGCCATGGTCAGCGGCCTGGCCGACACCACCGTGAGCCATGACGAAAGCTGGCTGTTCCTGGTGTTGGGCCGGTCCCTGGAGCGAGCCGACATGACCGCGCGGATGCTCTCCACCCGGGATGTCCTCTCTGCGGGCATGTCCTGGGTCAACATGCTGCGGTGCGCGGGGGCCTATGAGTCGTTCCTGCGGACGCGGCGGGCCGCGTTCGGGGACCAGCACGCCGCCGAGTTCCTCCTGCTTGACCGGCTGTTCCCGCGGTCCATCGTCTACGCCCTGCGCGACGCTGATGAGTGCCTCGCAAAGCTGGACCCTTCGGCACAGCGCGTGGGCTTCATCAACGACGCCCGCAGGATCGTGGGCCAGGCCCGCACGTTCCTCGAGTTCCACCGGACGGACGATCTGATGTCCGAACTGCCCGAGCACATGGAACGCGTGCAGAAGGCCGTCTCGCAGGCCTCGGACGCCATTTCCCGTAAATACTTCAATCAGGCAGACGAACTGGCCTGGGTGGGAGAAGTTTCATGACCCGGCTCAGCATCATCCACACCACGGCCTACAAGTACAACAAGCGGGTCACGCTCTCTTACAACGAGGCCCGCATGACACCGCTGACCGACCCCCAGCAGGTGGTCCTTGAATCCGTGCTCAAGGTCTCGCCGACGCAGGCGGCCGTGAGCAACTACCGGGACTACTGGGGCACGCGGGTCACCGCCTTCGACATGCAGATGCCGCACGACCACCTTGAGGTCGTTTCCAATATCACTGTCGAAGTGCACCGGGCCGAAAAAATCCCCGCCGACGCTGACATCGCCGGCTGGGACGTCCTGGCCTCGAACGAATCGTTGAATGCGTTCAGTGACTGGCTGCCGCAATCCCAGCTGAGCGGTCCCGGTGACGAGGTACTGGGCATCATTCCAGGTGTCGTGGAGGGCAAGAACCCGTACGAGGCCGCCATGGCCGTCTTCGAATGGATGCGCGGCGAGATGACATACATGTCCGGTTCCACAGCGGTCACCACCAACGCCGAGGAAGCTTGGGGACAGCGCCAGGGCGTCTGCCAGGACCTCGCGCACCTCGCCGTCGGCGCGCTGCGCAGTTGCGGGATTCCCGCCCGGTACGTTTCCGGTTACCTGCACCCGAGGTCGACGGCGGCCATCGGCGAGACGGTCGCCGGCCAGTCACATGCTTGGCTGGAGTTCTGGGACGGCGAGTGGCGCAGCTGGGATCCCACCAACCACAAGCCGGCAGGGGACTACCACGTCACCGTGGCCAGGGGCCGTGACTACCGGGACGTGCCGCCGCTGAAGGGCATCCTGTCCGGCGGCGGAGGCTCGGCGCTCAGCGTGAGCGTGGAAATCACCCGCCTGGCTTAGGCGGGGACTTCACCTGGGCGTGTATTTGTCCTGCGCTACTCCGGAGCTGCCGTGGCTGCTCCGCTGAGCTGGGTCCACCAGGTCATGGGCGCGGTGACCTTGAACCGGCGCCCGGTCACAGTGTCCGGGCTCACCCGGACAAACGTGTCCTTCTTACCGGCCTGCCAGGGGAAAAGATACAGGGCTTCGGAGTCCAGGATGCCCTCGGTTCCCGTGATGGCCTTCGCCGGGCCCTTGACCACCACGCTCCAGGCCAGGCCGCTGACGGCATCCACGCCATCGGCCTCCAACGCCACAGCGGCACCTCCCGAGGCGGCGGCCAGCTTCGTTCCTGCGCCGGTGCGGAAGACCAACGTTCCGCCATCCACCGTGTAGTTGATGGGGAAGATATCAGGCTGGCCGTCCACCAGGACGGCCAGCCTGCCTACGGAAACCGTCCGCAACAATGCCCAACATTCGTGGTGTTCGAGGTTTTGGACCTGGGCCGTGGACTCGCTGGAATTGGACTGGCCGGACGTTGGGTCGCTGGGTGTTGCTTCGCTGCTCATGCCGCCGAGCCTACGCCCAACGCGCCGGAGAGGACAGCGGCCGTCCTACCAGGGGCTGGGCTTGTAGTCCTTGAGGAAGACCCCGTACTGGTCCTCGCCGTTTTCGCCCATCACGATCGGATCGTAGACGCGGGCGGCGCCGTCCACCAGGTCCAAGGGCGCGTGGAAGCCCTCTTCCATGAGCCGGACCTTGGTGAAGTGCGGGCGTTCGTCGGTGATCCAGCCGGTGTCCACGGCCGTCATCAGGATCCCGTCGGCGTCCAGCATTTCCTGGGCGCTGGTCCGGGTCATCATGTTCAGGGCCGCCTTGGCCATGTTGGTGTGCGGATGCCCCGGGCCCTTGTAGGCGCGGGAGAACTGGCCTTCCATGGCGGAGACGTTGACAATGTACTTCCGGTGCGCCGTGGAGCGCTTCATGGCGTCCCGGAGCCTGCTGACCAGCAGGAACGGGGCCGTGACGTTGCAGAGCTGCACTTCCAGCATTTCCAGGGGGTCAACCTCGTCCACCACCTGCGTCCAGCTGTTGATGCCGGCCAGGTCCGGGACGAGCCCGCCGGCGTCGATCGCTGTACCTGCAGCGATCCGCTCCAGCGAGGCCGAGCCGGTGGAGAGCGCCAGCGAAGTGATGGCGTCGCCGGCGAGCACCGGGTGATCGGTTACACTGCTCGCCAGGGCGAGGGGGTGTTTGTCGTGGGCGTGGCCGAACGTCACCAGTTCCGGGCCGCCGTTCGCGGGCTCCAGCGCGGCGGGCAACGGCTCGTCCTCGGCGTCCACAAGAGGCTTGTAAGCGTTGCCGGACCGGCGCACGGTCTGGGCGGCATTGTTGATGATGATATCCAGGGGGCCCGCTGCATTGAGCGAATCCGTCAGGGCCATCACCTGTGAGGGGTCGCGCAGGTCGATGCCCACAATCCGGAGCCGGTGCAGCCAGTCGCCGCTGTCTTCCATGGCCGCGAATCGGCGCGCCGCGTCTTTGGGGAACCGCGTGGTGATGGTGGTATGGGCGCCGTCCCGGAGCAGGCGCAGCGCGATGTACATGCCGATTTTGGCGCGCCCGCCGGTGAGCAACGCACGCCGGCCGGTCAGATCCGTGTGTGCATCCCGCTTGCTGTGGCTGAAGGCGGCGCATTCAGGGCAGAGCTGATGATAAAAAGCGTCAACCTGCGTGTAGTGCGTCTTGCAGATATAGCAGGGCCGGGAACGGATCAGGTGCCCCGCCACCTTGCCCGTCGCCGACGTCTCCAGCTTGTTGCCGCGGGTCTCGTCGTCGATCCGGTCCGGTGCTGCCGTTGCGGTCTGGGCGATGACGGCCCGGTCGGCTTCGGAGATCAGATCCCGTTTGGTCACGCGGCGGTGACGCTTCACGGCCTTGAACATCTTCCCGGTGGCACGGCGCACCGAGACATAGTCGGGATGTTCCTCGTCATAGACGTGGATGGTGTTCAAAACCTTGAGGCAGGCCTGGATTTCCTCAGGCGTCAGATCGGGGGAGCTCATTGTACCGATTTTACAGCCTGGCGAAGATCTGGCCTGACCGTGCCGCGGGGTCCGCAGTTCGGCCAGGCCTGCCACTACTTGCTTAGCCCTGGCGGCCGCCGGATGCGGCCTGCGAGGCCGATTGGGCGTGGACGGCAGCAGCCTGTTCCACTGATTCGCGGATTTCGGGGTAGTTGGCCGTGGCTGCCTTGACGGCATCCGGTACCTGGTGGAGGTTCCTGGCGGCAAGCGCCCGTTCTTCGGCACCGGGCTCGGGCACCTGCTGACCCTTGGCGAGCACGGTGATACCGGATTCGGTCACCTTGAACCCGCGGGCGCGGTCCAGGTCATGGTCCAGGCCGATCGCGGCGCCGGCCGGGACCTTCACGTTTTTGTCCAAAATCGCGCGGTTGACCACCGCGCCTTCGCCGATGTTCACCTTGTCCATCAGGACCGAGTCGATGACCCTGCTGCCGTTCCCTACAAAGACGTCGTTGGACAGGACAGAGCCCTCCACCACACCGCCGGAGACCACCACGCCGTTGGACACTATGGAGTCCAGGGCCGTGCCCACGGTATCGCCTTCCCCGCGGACGAACTTGGCCGGCGGGGAGATGCTCTGGCGCGTGTAGATGGGCCATTCAGAGTTGTAGAGGTTGAACACCGGCAACGGGGAGATGAGGTCAATGTGGGCGTCATAGAACGAGTCGATGGTGCCGACGTCGCGCCAGTAGGTCCGGTCTCGTTCTGTGGAGCCGGGGATGTCGTTGAGGGTGAAGTCGTAAACTCCGGCCTCACCCTGGCTGACGAAGTAGGGGATGATGTCCCCGCCCATGTCGTGCTTGGTGTCGAGCCGTTCGGCGTCGACGTGGAGGGCATCCACCAACGCGTCGGCGTCAAAGACGTAGTTGCCCATGGACGCCAGGAACTGGGTGGGATCAGCGGCCAGGCCGGGAGTTGTGGCGGGCTTTTCCACAAATGCGGCGATCTTCCGCGGGTCCTCCTGGTCCACCTCGATCACACCGAACTGGTTGGCCATGCTCAGCGGCTGGCGCACGGCGGCCACAGTGGCCTTGGCTCCGCTGAGCACATGCTGCTCCACCATCTGGGCGAAGTCCATGCGGTACACGTGGTCCGCACCCACCACAACGACGATGTCGGGGTTGGCGTCATGGATCAGGTTCAGGGACTGGTAAATGGCGTTGGCGCTGCCGAGGAACCAACTCTTGCCGACGCGCTGCTGCGCCGGCACGGACGCCACATAGTTGCCCAACTGCGTAGACATCCGCCAGGTCTCGGAAATATGGCGGTCCAGGCTGTGGGATTTGTACTGGGTCAGCACCACAATCTGCAAGTAGCGTGAATTCACCAGGTTGGACAGCGCAAAGTCGATCAGCCGATAACTGCCCGCAAAGGGCACAGCAGGTTTCGCTCGGTCTGCCGTCAATGGCATCAGCCGGTTTCCCTCGCCGCCCGCGAGGACAATGGCCAGGACTCTTTTGTTCAACGGCATGGTGGTCGCTCCTGTACGCCTTCGTAACTCCCCAAACAGTCCGGCATGCCCGGACTACTTCACACTAGAACAGATAGTGCGGAACGACTACCTTGGGTAACGTGCGAATAGACATTGTGACTAAAGAGTTCCCGCCCGAGATCTACGGAGGCGCCGGAGTCCACGTGGCCGAATTGAGCAGGGTGCTTAGTAAGCACGTTGACCTGCAGGTTCGTGCCTTCGGGGCGCCCCGCGACGCCGATTACCACGGTGCCGGGGTGACCTCCTATTCCGTTCCCGAAGACCTGGGCTCGGCCAACGCCGCCGTCCAGACCCTCGGCGTGGACCTGCGCATCGTGCCGGACGTCGCAGGGGCCGATCTGGTTCATTCGCACACCTGGTATGCGAACATGGCCGGCCACCTGGCGTCCCTGCTCCACGGCATCCCCCACGTCTTGAGCGCCCACAGCCTGGAGCCGTTGAGGCCGTGGAAAGCCGAGCAACTTGGCGGCGGCTACGCGTTGTCCTCCTGGGTGGAAAAAACCGCCTACGAGGCCGCAGCGGCGATCATCGCCGTTTCGGAAGGCATGCGCCAGGACATCTTGCGCAGCTACCCCAACGTTGACCCCGCCAAAGTCAGGGTGGTCCACAACGGCATCGACGTCGAACTGTGGCAGCGTGATGAAAACCAGGACGCCGTCCGCGCCCTGGGCATTGACCCGGACAAACCGAGCGTGGTGTTTGTCGGACGCAACACGCGCCAGAAGGGCGTGCCGTACCTGCTGCGTGCCGCAGCGAAGCTTCCGGCCGATGTGCAGCTCGTGCTGTGCCTCGGGGCGGCGGATACTCCCGAGCTCGCAGCAGACACTGCACGCCTGATCGAGGAGCTGCAGAGCCAGCGCACCGGCGTTGTCCTGATTGAACGGATGCTGCCGCGGAACGAACTCATCCAGGTCCTCAGCCACGCCACAGCGTTCGCTTGCCCGTCCATCTATGAACCGCTGGGCATCGTCAACCTCGAGGCGATGGCCTGCGGTGCCGCCGTTGTGGCCAGCGCTACGGGTGGCATTCCCGAGGTGGTCCAGCACGGCGAGACGGGCCTCTTGGTCGATCTTGAGCAGGTCACCGACGGCACCGGCACACCGCTGGATCCGGAGAAGTTCGTGACGGAATTTGCCGCCGCACTCACGGAAGTGGTGTCCGATCCCGACCGGGCACGTGCCATGGGCCAGGCCGGCCGCCGCCGCGCGGAGGAGCACTTCTCCTGGGAATCGATCACGGAGACCACCCTTGAGGTCTACCGCTCAGTGCTTCCCGGCGGACAGCACTAACAACAGCACTACTGACCAAACAGCGCACGACGGCGCCGCTCCCCACCGAGGGGAGCGGCGCCGTCGTGCGTTACCCGCCAGTGGAACGCGAAGCGGTCAGTTCCGCTGGGTGCGGCCGGCGGCGGAGGTGCGCGCCAGCACCACCTTTTCGTCGACGGGGGCGTTGCCGCTGGCCCGCTGCGCCCTGATGTACGCGCGGGCCTCGTCCTGCCGGGTCTTCTCGGCACCGGTGGCAATGGCGGCGCGCACGTGCTCGTCGCCGTACCCGAAGGCGTCCACAAGGTCCAGGGCGTGCGGCCTGATCTTGACCAGGAGCCGGTTGATGTAGTCACCCACAGTGCGTGCCCGCTGCATGGAGAGCCGGCCGTTCATGAGGTACCAGGACAGGTTCTTTTCGATCAGCGACAGGCCGAACAGGTCGCGCAGCCAGGTCAGGACCCGCTTGGTGCCGGGGTCCGTGACATCCTCCAGCGCCTCTGTGAACGCCTCCCACTGCAGGAGCTCGGCGTGCGCCTGGGCAGCATCGATCAGCTCGTTCTGGTGCTGGTTGAAAAGCGCCGCCCCCTTTTCGACGGGCAGTTTGTTGGCGCCCTTCAGGGCCGCCCCAACGTCGGCCACCATGGTCTGGACGCGGTCCGTCAGGAGGGCACGCTGGCCTTCCTCGTCCCTTAGGGCAATGGCAGCCTTCTGGACCGATCCGGTATCGGCGACAAACTGCGCCACCTGCCGCAGGCCGGTGCGATGGATCGCGACGCCCGTTGCCTGGGCCACCACGTAGCGCGCCAGCACACCAAAATCGACATTCCTGAACTCCTTGGCATAGTCGGCCAGGAGCCGCTTGGCCACAAGCTGGAGCAGGACAGTGTTGTCGCCCTCAAACGTGACATAGACGTCTAGGTCCGCGCGGAGGGAAGCGAAACGGTTTTCGATCAGGAAGCCGGCCCCGCCGCACGCCTCACGGCATTCCTGCAGCGTGTCCAGGGCGTGCCAGGTGCTCAGCGGCTTCAGGGCCGCGGCGAGGGTCTCCAGGTCCTGCCGGTCCTCATCGGTGTCGTGGGCTCCGGAGAAAACGTCGTCGAACTTCTGGAGGAGCTGCTCGTGCGCGAAACCCGCGGCATACGTGGTGGCCAGCCGGGTGAACAGGCGCCGCTGATGGCGCTGGTAGTCCAACAGGACCTCTTCGTCAGTGTGTGACGACGCGTTGAACTGGCGGCGTTCAGTTCCGTAGCGGATGGCTGCCGTCAGGGCGACCTTCGACGCCGCAACAGCGGCGCCGTCCAGGGACACACGGCCTTGGACGAGGGTTCCCAGCATGGTGAAAAAGCGGCGGCCGGGGCTCGCAATGGACGACGTGTACGTCCCGTCGGATGCCACATCGCCGTAGCGGTTCAGGAGGTTCGTGCGGGGGATGCGGACGTTGTCGAAATGCAGCCGGCCGTTATCAATCCCGTTAAGGCCACCCTTGACGCCGTCGTCCTCGCCGCCGATTCCAGGGAGGAAATCCTTTGTTTCGGGGTCCCTGAGGTCAACATAGAAGGCGTGCACACCATGATTAACGCCCTTGGTCACCAGTTGGGCGAACACAACAGCTGCGAGGCCGTCAATGGCTGCGTTGCCGATGTAGTCCTTCCAAGCGGCACGGAACGGTGTGTGGACCTCAAATTCCTGCGTTTCGGCGTTGTACGTCGCCGTAGTGGCGATGCTCGCCACATCGGAACCGTGGCCGGTTTCCGTCATGGCGAAGCAGCCGGGGATCTCAAGGTTCATGATGCCCGGCAGCCATTTGTTGTGGTGCTCCTGTGTGCCCAGGTGCATCACAGCCGAGCCAAAGAGCCCCCACTGGACACCGGCCTTGATCTGCAGGGACGGGTCGGCGGTGACCAGTTCCTCGAACCTGGCCACATTGCCGCCGTGATCATCGGCACCGCCCAGTGCTGCCGGGAAGGCCCTCTGCACGGCGTTGTGGTCAACAAGGTACTTCAACTGGCCAAAGGCCCGTGTCCGGTGTTCGGTGTGCGTCAGTCCTTCGATCTTGTGCAGCGCAGGGTCGCTGGCCAGTGCGCGCGATTGACGTCGGGATTCCGCCCATTTGCCCAGGAGCTGCTCGCCGAGGGCGGCAACGTCGACGGCGGGCTGCGCTGCCGTTCCGTAGCCGGAGGTGGGGCTGGCGGCGGTGTCCGGGCCGGTGGTGCGGTCCGCTACTTCGGTCATGTCAATGTCCTTCGTTGGTTCTGACAGGAGGGTGTGAGGTTCTAGGGGCGGAATCATGTCGCGCTGGCAGGGTTAAGCTCGGGGGCGATTCCCACGCACAACCAGGCCGTGATCTGGCGGGCCATGGCTCCCTGGTCCGGCTTCGCCGCCGAATCCGGTGTGCTGAGCCATTGTTCGCCGGCATTCCGGACCAGGCCGATGGCCGCCGTGGGCCAGTAGCCAATCACGGCCTCCTTGCCATCGCCGAGGTGGGTCCGCATCGGTGCGGCGATCATCTCCGCGATGGAATCGAAGAAGTGGCCAAAGGCTCCTGAGATGGCCGCCGATCCCTGCGGGCCGTCCGAGTCCACCGGCGCATAGCGTGTCACGAAGCTGTAGACGTTGGGGCTGGTTTCCGCCATCTGGAGATAGGCCGCGATCATGGCCAGCAGCCCCTCCCGAGGGGTCTGGGCGCCCTGGGCCGCTTCGCGGATCTTACGCTGCATCTGGCTTAGGACAACTTCCCCAACAGCGTGCTGGAGGCCGGCTTTATCGCCGAAATAGCGGTAGAAAACTGACTTCGATGTTCCGGCGGCTGCTGCAATCTCCTCCATGGAGGCGTCGCTGCCCAGTGCGTGGACTGCCCGCCGTGCGGACTTGATGAGCTCCCGGCGTCGTTCCTCCCGGTGTGTCTGCCAGCGGGCCGAGCGGCCGTCGGCATTTCCGCCGGCAGCCGGCGTCGGGGCTTCTGAGTTGAGGTTGTTCACGATACTCAGCGTATCAGGTACGCTGGGTATCGGTAACCGTCGCAGATCAGAGGAGTCACTCATGTCCGTCAATGGACAGTCCGGCACAGGACCCCAGGAATTCACCAACCCCACGCCGTCCGGCATGGCGCGCCCAGTCCGCCGGGCCGTGATTGTGGGTGGAAACCGGATCCCGTTTGCAAGGTCCGGCGGGGCCTACACGAAGTCGTCCAACCAGGACATGCTCACCGCTGCACTGGACGGTCTTATTGCCAGGTTTGGCCTCCAGGATGAGCGGATTGGCGAGGTTGCGGCGGGTGCCGTGCTCAAGCACTCCAGGGACTTCAACCTCACCCGCGAGGCGGTCCTGGGCTCGGCGTTGTCGGCGGAAACCCCGGCCTACGATCTGCAGCAGGCGTGTGCTACCGGCCTGGAAACGGTTTTGGGACTGGCCAACAAGATCAAGCTGGGCCAGATCGATTCTGCGATCGCCGGCGGTGTGGACTCGGCGTCGGATGCGCCCATTGCTGTCAGTGAAGGCCTTCGCGAGGTGCTCCTGGACCTCAACCGCGCCAAGACCCTGCCCCAGCGCCTGCAGGTGCTCAGCCGGCTGCGGCCCAAGGACCTGGCCCCCGACGCTCCGAGTACGGGGGAGCCGCGCACCGGCCTGTCCATGGGTGAGCACCAGGCGCTGACCACGGCGCAGTGGAACATTTCGCGCGAGGCGCAGGATGAGTTGGCTTTCAACAGCCACCGCAACCTTTCCGCCGCGTATGACCGCGGCTTCTTCGATGACCTCCTTACCCCTTACCGCGGCCTTGCCAAAGACTCCAACCTGAGGGCGGACACCACGCTGGAAAAGCTGGCTACGCTCAAGCCTGTCTTCGGGAAGAGCCTGGGTGCCGAAGCCACCATGACGGCGGGAAACTCCACGCCGCTGACCGACGGGGCATCCACGGTCCTGCTCGCATCCGAAGACTGGGCCGATGCCCACGACTTGCCGAAGCTCGCCGCCGTGGTTGACGGAGAGGCTGCTGCGGTGGACTTCGTCCACGGCAAGGACGGCCTGCTCATGGCCCCCGCGTTCGCTGTCCCGAGGCTGCTGGCCCGCAACGAACTGACGCTGGATGACTTCGACTTCTTTGAGATCCATGAAGCGTTTGCGGGGACCGTCCTGAGTACACTGGCCGCCTGGGAAGATGAGGAGTTCGGCCGCACCCGGCTGGGACTCGAGGGTGCCTTCGGCAGCATCGACCGCACCAAGCTGAACGTCAACGGCTCCTCACTGGCCGCGGGCCACCCGTTCGCAGCCACCGGCGGACGCATCGTGGCCTCGCTGGCCAAGATGCTGGAGGCCAAAGGAACGGCCGACGGAAGGCCTGCGCGCGGACTTATTTCCATCTGTGCCGCCGGCGGCCAGGGCGTCGTCGCAATTCTCGAAGCACTCTAGGGGCACCGGATGACGGACAAATACACCACCCTGGTCAACCAGGGCGTGGGCAAGAACATCGCCAAACGGCTGGGCCTGCCCCGTCCTGCGCTGCTACGCCGCTACACGCCGGGCCAGCCCCTGGCCACCGGCCCCGTCCTGGTCCAGGGCAACACCCCCGGAGCCGACGAACTGGCCGCCAAGCTACTTTCCTGGGACCTGGACGTCCGGCGCCACGCGGTACCCCGCGAAAAACTTGGCGCGATCATCCTTGTCCTGGATGAGCTGAACCGGCCGGAGGATCTTGAGAGGCCTGTGCTGTCCGCTGCGGCCTCACTGCGTGATCTCGGCGCCAGCGCCCGCGTCATCACTGTCTCCCGGCCAGCCACTGAAAGTGCGTCCCCGGCACAGTCAGCTGCCCGGCAAGGCGTGGATGGCTTCCTGCGCTCCCTGGCCAAGGAACTCCGGACCGGCGCAACAGCGAACGGCATCGTCCTCGCCGGGGGAGTACAGAGCACCAGCCCCAGCACCCTTGCCGCGCTGCGGTTCTTCCTCTCCGGACGGTCGGCATTTGTGGACGGCCAATTCCTGACTGTCTCATCCGGCGAAGGCCACCTGCCCGCTGACTTCGAAAAGCCGCTGGCCGGCAAGGTTGCCGTGGTCACCGGCGCCGCCCGCGGCATCGGTGCGGCTATTGCCCGGACACTCCACAGGGACGGGGCCACGCTGGTCCTAGTAGACATCCCGGCAGCCGGGGACCATTTGGCTGCCGTTGCCAACGAAGTCCGCGGCACGGCGCTGCAACTGGATATCAGCGGCGCAGATGCCGGCCAGCGGATCATCGACCACGCCGTGCAGCGTTATGGCCACCTGGACATCGTCATCCACAACGCCGGCATTACCCGGGACAAGCTGCTGGCCAACATGGACCACGGCCGCTGGAGCTCTGTCCTGAATATCAACATTGCCGCCCAGCTCAGAATCAACGAAGCGCTCCTGGCGTCGGAGCATTTCCGCAATGCACCACGGATTGTCTCGGTGGCATCCACCAGCGGGATAGCGGGCAACCGTGGCCAGACCAACTACGCGGCATCCAAGGGCGGCGTGATGGGAATGGTGCGTGCTTCCGCGCATCTTCTGGCGGCGAGCGGCGGGACCATCAACGCGGTGGCGCCCGGCTTTATCGAAACAGACATGACAGCGCGGATTCCGTTTGCCGTCCGGGAAGTGGGCCGACGGCTGAATTCGCTGCAACAGGGAGGTCAACCGTCCGACGTCGCGGAGGCAATTGCCTTCCTGGCAAGCGACGCCGCCGGGGGCATTAACGGCGACGTGCTGCGCGTCTGCGGACAGAACCTGGTGGGGGCATGAGCACGGTCCAGCCGGTCATCCTGGGGGAGATGCCATCCCTGTCCAAGCTGTACGTCAATGCCGCCGCGCAGGCGGCGCGACGCCGCGTGCTGGGCACCCACAACGGATCAACTCTTCCGGCCATCGGCCACGAAGTGCGCGGCATAAGGGCCGACGTCGGGAACCTCACCGCTTACCAGCACCTCATCGGGCTGTCGGCAAGGGACACCCTGCCGGCCGGGTACCTGCATGCGCTGGCATTCCCGCTGGCCATGAGTGTGATGAACCGCGACGATTTCCCGCTGCCGCTCCTGGGCATGATCCACCTCAGCAACCACGTGGAGCAGAGGTCACCGGTGCTTTTCACCGACGCCCTGGATATCCAGGCCAGGGTCGAGAATCTCCAGGGTCACCGGGCAGGCACACAACTGGACGTCGTGGCCGAGATCCGAGGTGCCGGTACGCCGGACATCAAGTGGACCGGGCGCTCCTCCTACCTGGCCAAGGGCGTGTTCCTCCCTGGCATCGACAAGCCGACCCCGCCTAACGGCAAGGCCAATTTCACGCCTCCGGACCCCACCGCAATTTGGCATTTGGGGGTCGATACGGGAAGGGCGTATGCGGCTGTTTCAGGCGACTTTAACCCAATCCACCTGAGCGTGCTATCTGCCAAGGCCCTGGGCATGCGACGCTCCATTGCGCACGGCATGTACCTGGCCTCGAGGGCCCTCGCGGACGTTGGGCCGGCCAAGGGCGAAACGTTCACGTGGGATGTCACGTTCGAGGCGCCGGTGTCCCTGCCGGCCCGCGTTGCGCTGGATATCACCACGGCGCAGACGCCTGGCGAGGGCTGGCGGCGGGCCGACTTTGTGGCGTGGAACCCCCGCTCAGGCCGCCGCCACTTCAGCGGCTCGGTGGCACCGCTCTAGGACGCCGGCCGTGCAGCCCGGAGGATACGGTGCAGGCTCAGGAGGATGGACTCGGACGCTGTCATGGCCGAATCTTCCTGGGCCCGCTCCTTTACCGCTACAATTCCGGCCTCCACCGCTGACTTTGCGGCGGCGAACAGCCGCCGCTGGTCTGCTTCATCCTCACCGTCGAGCGAGGCCAGGAGCCCACCGGTGGCGGTCATGGCCGCTGCCAGGGGTGCACTGTCGTCGAAAGGCACCGTGTACGGCGCGTCCTCTGTCCAGATGACATCGGACAGCACTTCTGTCATGTCCTGGATGTGGAATGTCACCCGCTCCAGAGCACGAAGGTTGCGGTAGTCGAGATCCACATCGTGGGGATGTAACCGCCTGCGCGGATTGGCCCGGCGGCTCGCGTCAGCCTCCTGGATTAGGTGCCGGACCCTGCTGGTGGCTTCGGCCAGCTCAGTCGACCGTCGGGACCAGTCCTCATGCTCGGGAGGCCATTTTTCAGTCAGGGCCGTTCCCATGTCGGTCAACTGTTGCCCGAGGGCCAGCCGGAGTTTGCCCAGGCTGGCGGCCGCCGCGTCGAAGTGCAGGGGGGGAAAGACCAGGAAGTTGACGGCAATGCCCACGCCTACGCCGACGCCCATCTGAATCAGGTAGCCGAAGGAAAAATCGTCCTTGTTGCTTCCACCCACGAGCAGAACCAGCAGCGCCGCCGTCGGAATCCAATCACTGCCCGAGCCGATGCGGGGGAGGCCGCCCAACAACACACCGATGCCCATTACGATCGCCACAGTCAGCGGCGACGGATCACCGACGCTGACCAGCGCAAAGGCCAGCCCAATACCCAGGGCGAGTCCGACGAGTGCTTGAAGACCCTGCCGGAAGGATCCGGCCACATTGTGGTACATAGACACCAGCGCCCCGAGCGGCGCGTAGTACGGATACTCGGCAGCGGATCCGGGCATCAGGGGAGCAACAGCAAAAGCGAGGCCGGCGGCTAAAGCTGCCTTCGCCGCCAGCTGCAAGCGCTGAGCCGTGACTGCTGACGAAAGGCCGGCCACCGAGTTCCTCAGGAGGCTGGGTGCACCGGCGGCCCGGCGCTGCGGCTGCGCTTGATTGTCACCCATCCGCCCCACACTAGGTGCAGTCGCTTGCTACGACAAGGCAGACACGGCGCGCCGGACTTCCGCAGCCAGCAGGTGCGCTTTACCCTGGGTGCGTCCCTCCTCCGCACGCTGCGGGATGTATCCGAAGCCGAGACCGTAAGCGGGATCGGCGAACCCCAGCGCAGCGTTTGCTCCTTCGTGGCCGAAGGCTCGGTAGCTGCCGAAATTCCGCGACACGTGCGGCTTCATAAAAACCACGGCAAATGCGTTGTCCAGTCCGGACATCCGGTCCAGGCCCCACACCTGCTCGTGGGACATGGCACCGGCAGTCTCAGGGGTCAGCAAGGGGGCCAGCCCATCCACACCGGTTGTCGCTGCGGCGTAGAGCCTGGCGAGGCCCTCCGCCGAACCCACACCGCCGGCAGCACTCATCCCCGCGGCGCGCACGGACCGTCGATTGGGAAGTTCCATGATTGAGCTGACTGCCGCGTTGCTGTTCAGCCCGTTCAGGCTCAGTGGATCAAGCCATGGTTGAAGGGGATCGACGTCGTAGAGGACGTCACGGTAGCGCGGTTCCAGCTGTTCGGGCAGTCCCAGGAAGAAGTCGATGCCGTAGGCCGTGCGGATGCGGTGGTCATAGAGGCTCTGCAGGCTGGTTCCCGTGACCCGCCGGCAGAGTTCCTCCATGATGATGCCGATGGTGAGGGCGTGGTATCCGAAACAAGTACCGGGCCGCCATGCCGGCTTCTGCGCTGCCAACCTTGCCGCGGCTCGGGAAGTGGTGAATTCGTCCACTGCGAATCCATCTTCGACGCCCAACAGGCCGGCCTGGTGGGACAGGGCTTCACGCACCAGCAGCCGGTCCTTGCCGTGGACACCGAACTCGGGCCAGTAGTGCGCCACCGTCCGGTCAAGGTCAAGCAGCCCATCCTGGACGAGCAGGGAAATTACCAGGGCCGCCACGCCTTTAGACACCGAATACGCCCCGGTGATGGAATTGGCCGTGATATGTGGTCCGCCAACGAGGTCCACTTTCTTGACGCCGTCCTGGTAGGCGGCGAGTTGGGCACTGTATTGCGGATCCGCGGCAAGGAGTGCCTCAAACAGATCCAGTACGCCCTCGTAGCCGGGCGCTGCAAAGCCATGAGATTTCTGCATGCGCCAAGCCTAGCCGGTTAGAAAGCGCTTTCCTGCGGTGCAGCCGCTCCGTGGCCCGGGGACACTTCTTCGCCGGGGCGCACCGGGCCCGGGGGAGTGCCGTCGCCGAACGGCCGGCCGCCCAGCGTTTCCCTGCCATGGGGCTCCAGCCAGCCGGACAGATCGGGGCCATGCGGCACGATCCCGGTGGGGTTGATGTCCTCATGGACGATGTAATAGTGCTGCTTGATCTGGACAAAGTCGATGGTGTCGCCGAATCCGGGCGTCTGGAAAAGATCCCGTGCGTAGCCCCACAGGGCGGGCAGTTCGGTCAGCTTCTGCCGGTTGCACTTGAAATGCCCGTGGTACACGGCATCGAACCTGGCCAAGGTGGTGAATAGGCGGACGTCGGCCTCCGTGATGGTGTCACCCACGAGGTACCGCCGTCCGGTGAGGTGATCCTCGAGCCAGTCCAAGGCGGTCCACAGCCGGGAGTAGGCGGAGTTGTAGGCCTCCTGCGTGCCGGCAAACCCGCACCGGTAGACACCGTTGTTGATCTCGGTGAAGACGCGTTTGTTGACGGCGTCAATTTCGGCGCGGAGGTGTTCCGGGTAGAGGTCCGGCGCTCCGGCCCGGTGCAGGCGGGTCCATTCGGTAGCAAAGTCCAAGGTGATCTGGGGGAAGTTGTTGGTGACCACCGCGCCGCTGGCAACATCCACGATGGCCGGCACCGTAATACCGCGGCGGTAGCCCGGGAATCGTCGGAAATATGCACTCTGGATGCGCTCGATGCCAAGGACCGGGTCCACACCACCTGGATCGAGGTCAAAGGTCCACGACCGTGCATCGTGGGTGGGGCCGGGCTGGCCCAGGGAGAGGGCGTCCTCCAGCCCGAGGAGCCTGCGCACGATCACCGTCCGGTTCGCCCACGGGCACGCCCTGGCAGCAATCAGGCGGTACCGGCCGGCCTCCACAGGCCATCCGGGCTCGCCATTGACGCCGGGGCGGCCGTCGTGGGTGATCCGGTCCTCAATGTAGTTGGTGTCCCGGTTGAACTCGGCACCGCCGGTCACATAGGCGCCGCGGGTGCTGTGTTCGGCTCTGTCCGTGTTGTCGCCGTCGGCGGCATTCGTGGCCTCTGGCCCGCTCGAAGTTTCCTGGCTCATGGGGACCAGCCTAGGCTCCGGCTACCAGGACTGCCGAGATGGGCTGCCAGGCGACCAGCCAGGAACCGGCAATAACGGCCACAAAGAGCGCGATCCAGACGCCCGAGGGTATGGACGTTGCGCGGAAGAGCAGGTACGCGTCGGAGCTGGCCAGCCTGTCCCGGCGTCGCAGGTGCACATTGGTCAGCTTGGCGAGGTCCCGGACGGCGGCCACCAGCAAGGCCAAGCCCAGAACGATGGCAACGTGGCCAGTGAAATTGTGCGGCACAACGAGGACCAGCACCCCTCCGCCTGCGACGGCGAGGCCGGTGATCAGCAGCCCCGCGACGTTCCTGATGAACACCAGCGAAGCCAGGAGGATCAGTGTTCCGGTGGCCAATGCGGCCGGACCCCAGCCGGCAAAACCGGAAGTTACCAGGGCAGCGCCGGTCAGTGCAGGAACCGGATAGCCCCAGAACCCTGACCAGACGGCGGCGCCCCGGCCTCGGCTGTAACTGGTGGTTGTTCCTGAGTGGTCCAACCGGAGCCGGATCCCGCCGAGTCGTTGGCCGCTCATGACGGCGGCGAAGGCGTGGCCGAGTTCGTGGGTGGCGGTGGCCAGCAGTCCAAAGTACTTCCAGGTGGCACGGGGAACGGAGAGTGCAGTCGCCAGGGCCAGCACCACCGCCAGTTCAGCGACAGTGACCTGGGGGATGGCGGCACGGTTGAAGGCTTCAATGATCCGTTGCCACAATTGCTCGGGAATCAAGGTCTTTCCCAGCCGGACCGGGAGTGGTGATTGTCAGCCATAGCCCTCTACGGTACTAGAGGGATGGTTCACCGCTGTCCTGCTGCCCTGCCGGTTTGGGGCGCTCAACGAATCGAGGAATGCCGTGACCACTTTGAAGGAACGCCTGCACGCTGATGTTGTGGTGCATATGAAGGAGCGGCACAAAACCGCCCTGACAACGGTGCGCAACGTCCTGGGCGAGATCGAAACACGGGAGAAGTCGGGAAAGACGCCCATTGTCCTGGATGACGCCCAGGTGACCTCGTTGTTGCAGAAAGAGGCTGCGAAGCGTCGTGACACCGCAAGGATCTACACGGAAGCCGGAGAATCCGGACGGGCGGCAGCTGAGGTCGCCGAGGCGGAAATCATTGAGGCCTACCTGCCCCAGCCCCTGACAGTCTTGGAAGTCGAGGCGATTGTGGACGAGACCATCGCCGGGTTGAAGAATGAAGGCGTGGAGCCCGGCATGCGACAGCTGGGCGCCGTGATGAAGCCCGTCACGGCCAAAGTCGCCGGACGCTTCGACGGCAAGGCAGTCAGCGAGATCGTCCGCGGCCGTCTCGCCTGAGCCGTCAGCCCGAGCCTGTTAACAGGAAAGGCACGCCTACTGTGCGTGGGCGTGCCTTAACTTCCTGTTGGCGGAACTCTGCCGCCAAGGAAAAATATCGGGTGTTCTTGAATCAGCCTTCGCAGTCAGTGCAGTAGCTGTGTCCGTCTTTCTGCCGCGCAATCTGGGAGCGGTGCCGGACCAGGAAGCAGGAGTAGCACGTGAACTCGTCCTCAGCCTGCGGGATAACCTGCACGACCAGTTCCTCGGCAACGAATTCGCCCCCGGGAACGCCAGCGCCATCCAGCCCGTCGGCCTCATCGAGCTCGAGGACGACGCTGCGGGCGTCCGGTGCATTGGCGGACTGCAGTGCCTCGAGTGAGTTGTCCTGCGACTCCTTGACGTCGGAGCGAAGTTCGTCGTAATCGGTTGCCACTTAGGTGTATCTCTTTTCTTTGGTTCGTCTGTCGCGTATGCAACGTACAGCATCCGGCGGGTATTCCCCAATAGCTTGGCGGGAAAATTTCTCTGCGAAGCCAATATTTCCGCGCGGACACCCGATGGGATCGGTGTCGAGTGACATTGGGCACCCTGGCGGCAGCCACCTGAATGCGCTCACGGTCCTGTCACCGTCGTCTTCGCTGGCTACGTTCGCCCACGCCGCGTCGAACAGTTCAAGCTCCTTGGTCCGGGCCAGTTCGCTGCCAGCGAGGTCGTTTAGGGTCGCAAGCCCCCGAGGCCATACTTCCTTCATCGTGATCCAAGGCACGGTCCAGAACACACTGGGTTCGGCGCCACCATTCCGCCCGACTGTCTGCCTCCGTCTTCTGCCGGAGCCCCTGCTCGGAAGCAGAAAAAACCCCTGAAATCCATGGATTTCAGGGGTTTTCCCATTGTGCGCGGAGGGGGACTTGAACCCCCACCCCCTTTCGAGGACTAGCACCTCAAGCTAGCGCGTCTGCCATTCCGCCACCCGCGCAGGTGGTAATTCGGAGATCGTTTCCGCCTTTCAGCGTTTCGCTTTTCTCCGAAGCAGCGAGAAAGACTCTACATGAACTTTCCTGGAACATGAAATCGGCCCGGATGGGTAGGCTGAAGGCAAGCGAATCCGCCCTTGGTTCCCAGCAGCCGTCACCTTCATGAGGAGTGCCCAATGACTGAAATCCGTCCCGAAGATGAAGTTGTCCGGATCTGCCAGGAACTCATACGGATCGACACATCGAACTACGGGGACGGCTCCGGGCCGGGGGAGCGGGTGGCCGCCGAATACACAGCCGGCCTGATCGAAGAAGTGGGCCTCTCGGCCGAGATCTTCGAGTCGGCGCCTGGCCGGGCAAATGTTGTCACCCGGATGAGCGGCGACGATCCGTCCGCCAGCGCGCTGGTGGTCCATGGGCACCTTGACGTCGTTCCCGCACTGCGTGAACAGTGGTCGGTGGATCCCTTTGGTGCCGAACTCAAGGACGGACTCATCTGGGGCCGCGGAGCCGTGGATATGAAGGACATGGACGCCATGATCCTTGCCGTGATGCGGGATTTGGCCAGATCCGGGCGAAAGCCCAAGCGCGACATCATCTTTGCCTTCTTCGCCGACGAGGAAGCCGGCGGTGAGTACGGTGCCCGCTACGCCGTCGACAAACGGCCCGAGCTCTTCGAAGGCGCAACCGAAGCAATCTCGGAAGTAGGGGGGTTCTCGGCAACCATCGGCGGGCAGCGCACGTACCTGCTCCAGACGGCTGAAAAGGGCATCTCCTGGCTCCGGCTGGTGGCGCACGGCCGGGCAGGCCACGGCTCCCAGATCAACACGGACAACGCCGTCACCCGGCTGGCTGCCGCGGTAACCCGGATCGGCGAGTACAAGTGGCCGATTGAGCTGACGCCCACCACGCGGCAGTTCCTGGACGGCGTGACAGAACTCACGGGGGTGGAATTCGATCCCGACAATCCTGACCGCCTGCTGGACCAGCTCGGCACTGTGGCGCGCTTTGTGGGGGCAACCCTGCAGAACACCACCAACCCCACGCTCCTCAAGGGCGGCTACAAGCACAACGTCATCCCGGAATCGGCTGAGGCCCTGGTGGACTGCCGGACGCTCCCGGGCCAGCAGGACCACGTGCTGGAGATTGTGCGGGAGCTCGCAGGGACCGGTGTCGAAGTCAGCTACGTCCACAACGATGTCTCTCTCGAGGTCCCTTTCGCCGGGAACCTGGTCGATTCCATGATTGACGCACTGCACACCGAGGACCCGGGGGCGAAGGTGCTTCCCTATACGCTCTCCGGTGGCACGGATAACAAATCATTGAGCCGGCTTGGTATCACCGGCTACGGCTTCGCTCCGCTTCAGCTGCCCGACGATCTCGATTTCACCGGGATGTTCCACGGCGTGGACGAGCGGGTCCCGGTGGATTCGCTGAAGTTCGGCGCCCGGGTTCTCAACACACTCCTCACGAACTACTGAGCCGGACAGGAGATGACGCCCGAGGAAGTTCTCCCGGAGCCGCTCCTGGAGGCTGTCCGCGGCCGGGCTGCGGGCTATGACCGGGACAACACCTTTTTCGTTGAGGACCTTGCGGAACTAACCGCGGCCGGCTACCTCAAGCTCTTTGTGCCTGCGTCCGACGGCGGCCTGGGGCTTGGGCTCGAGGCGGCAGCGCAGTGCCAGCGGCGGCTGGCTACGGCTGCCCCGGCCACCGCTTTGGCCATCAACATGCATCTGGTCTGGACCGGCGTCGCCCATGTCCTGGCCGCACGGGGCGACCATTCCCTTGACTTCGTCCTGCAGGAGACTGCCCGCGGCGAGATCTATGCTTTCGGCAATTCCGAAGCCGGCAATGACTCAGTCCTCTTTGATTCAAAAACGGCAGCCGCGCCCTTGCCGGGCGGCGGGTACCGCTTCACGGGTACCAAGATCTTCACCAGTCTTTCACCTGCCTGGACGCGGCTGGGTATCTTTGGCAAGGACACACTCGCCAGGGGAGGCGAAGGGGAACTCGTGCACGGATTCATCGAGCGCGGCGCTGCCGGCTACACCATCCTGGACGACTGGAACACCCTGGGCATGCGGGCCAGCCAGTCAAACACCACCGTCCTGGACGGCGTCGAGGTCCCCCCGAACCGGATCTTCCGGAAACTCCCCGTGGCGCCCAACGCCGATCCGCTCATTTTCGCCATCTTCGCCTGCTTCGAGTCATTGCTGGCCGCCGTGTACACCGGAATCGGCGAACGTGCCCTGAACGTGGGTGTCGAGGCTGTCAAGCGCCGGACGTCATTCAGGAACGCCGGCCGAAGCTATGCCCAGGATCCGGACATCCGCTGGAAGGTCGCGGAGGCCGCCATGGCCATGGATATCCTCTACCCCCAACTGCTGGCTGTCACCCGCGATGTGGATGGCCTCGTTGAACACGGGCCGCAATGGTTTCCCAAACTTGTTGGGCTGAAGGTCAATGCAACGGAAACGGCCCGCCGCGTTGTAGACCTGGCCATCAGGGTGAGTGGCGGGTCCAGCTACTTTCGCGGGTCAGAACTGGAACGCCTCTACCGGGACGTGCTGGCGGGGATGTTCCACCCGTCAGACGATGAGTCGGCGCACAACACGGTGGCGAATGCGTGGCTGGGTCCGCTGGAGGCCTGAACGGGCCGGCGGCCGGTGAATCCCTGGCCTGTGTATACCTAAACGGTTCGCTGGACCTGCATCACCCGGCGGCGGAGCCAGAAGCGCCTGCCGCCGCCCAAGTACAGCTTGCTGCGCTCCAGCTCCCACTTGCCGTACTCGGAATGTTCCACGAGCCGGCGCCTGGCGTCAGGTAGTGAATCGTCAGGACTGACCGTCAGCACGAGGTACTCGTACTGCCTCAGAATGTCCCGTTCCCTCTGGACCGAGCTGGTGAGAAAATGTTCCTTCATTGCTCTCCATTTTCGTCCTTTTCCGGCTAACGTGAAGTCATGAGCATCGATCCGCGTGTCGCGCTTCAGTCCTTGACAACCGCCTTGGAAGAACACCTTATAGCAGCATCCAACCGGCGTGGCGATGGTGATCCCGCAGTGGAAGCGGCTTTTTTTGCGGTCGCGGATGCGTTCGAGGTTTATGAAGACGCACTCTACGAGGCTTACAGCGAAGTTACACCCCTTCAGGTCTTCGATGATGAAGAAGATGAGGACGACGAAGCCGGCATCGACGATGACGAGGATCTGGAAATCGTCCAGGAATGAGACCTGCGCGCCATCAGTGCCGGAATGTCCAACAGCTGCGGCCCTGACCGGCGTGTCAGCCGGGCAGGGAAACGTCCTCAAGGGCACGGGCGATTTCAGGCGGCAGGCGGGTCAGTTGAGCGGCCATGATTTCTTTGGCCTGCACGGGAGTCCGGGGCCCGACGATGGCCGTGGCCACACCATGCTGGGACAATAGCCAGCTCAGCGAAACATCCAGCGGCGTCCGGCCCAGGCCCGTGGCCGCCATGGCCACTGCTTCCACAACGCTGGACGGCTGCGCTTCCAGATACGGCTCCACGTAGGGTGCTGAGTCTGTTCTGGCTGCCCGGGAATCCCCGGGGATGGCGCCGCGGTACTTGCCGGTCAGGACGCCGCGTCCCAGCGGCGCCCAGGCCATCAGCCCCAGGCCGGCATCTTCGACGGCGGGAACCAGTTCCGCTTCCGCCTTTCGCTGCAGGAGTGAATATTCGGCCTGCGCGGCTACGAGCGGAAACCCGGCCACCGCCGCTGCCTTGGCGCTTTGCCAACCGTTGAAGTTGGAGATTCCCGCGTAGCGGGCACGTCCGCTACGGAGCGCGAATTCAAGCGCGGAGAGGGTCTCCTCCAGCGGGACGTTGCCGTCCCATGCCTGGGCAAACCAAATATCCACGTAGTCAGTCCCCAGCCTTGCCAGGCTGGCGTCCAGGCCGGAGAGCATAGCGTTCCGCGACGTATCCACCGTGCGGCGGCCGTCCGACGTCGACATCCCCGCTTTAGTGGAAATGCAGACTTCGGTGCGGGAGACAACGTCACCGAGGAGCGATCCCAGCATCGCCTCTGCGCGGCCATCGGCGTATGACGCCGCGGTATCTATGAGTTTTCCGCCACCATCGACAAACGTCCGCAGTATCTCCGAGGCGTCCTGTTCGTCGGTATCGCGGGACCAGGACATGGTGCCCAGGGAAAGGGCGGAGACTCGCAATCCACTGTTGCCGACGTAACGCTGCTGCATAGCTGCAAGCTTACGGGGAATCAACGGGGTCAATGACGTAGGGTCTTAGCGTGAACTGGTTTGAGGCGGCCCTGCTGGGCCTAGTGCAGGGACTGACCGAATTTCTGCCGATTTCATCGAGCGCGCACCTGCGGATTGTGGGGCAATTCCTGCCCAACGCATCCGATCCCGGGGCCGCGTTTACCGCCATCACCCAGCTGGGTACGGAAACGGCGGTGGTGATCTACTTCTGGCGTGACATCGTGCGGATCGTCCGGGCGTGGGCGGGATCGCTGGCCGGAAAGGTCTCCCGCCAGGACCCGGACGCCCGCATGGGCTGGCTGGTGATTTTGGGCAGCCTCCCCATCATCGTGCTGGGTCTGCTGTTCCAGGACCAGATTGAGTCGGTGCTGAGGAGCCTGTGGCTGGTAGCCACCATGCTGATCGTCTTTGGGCTTTTCCTGGCCGTGGCCGACGCCATCGGAAAGCAGGATCGGGACCTCACCCAGCTCACCTACAAGCACGGTATTTTGTACGGCTTCGCCCAGGCGCTGGCTCTTATTCCCGGCGTGTCCCGATCCGGCGGCACCATCACCGCGGGTCTCCTGATGGGCTACACGCGCGAAGCCGCAGCGCGGTATTCGTTCCTCCTGGCGATCCCGGCGGTGTTCGGCAGCGGCCTTTACCAGCTGTACAAGGTGGTCTCCAAGGATGGCATCACCGGCCCGTATGGCCTGCCGGAGACGGCGCTGGCCACCGTCATCGCCCTGGTGGTGGGATACGTGATCATCGGATGGTTCCTCAAGTTCATTTCCACCCGAAGCTACCGGCTCTTCGTCTGGTACCGGATCTTCCTGGGCCTGGCCTTGTATCTTTTGCTCGGTTTCAATGTCATCAGTGCCTAGCCGTAGGCTTAGGCTGTGAAATCCTGGACCTCCCGCCCTGTCCCTGCGCTGCCCGGCGCCATGCCTGCCATCCGGCTTTTCGACACGGCAAAGGGGAGTGAAGTCACACTCCGGGCCGGGGGAGAGCAATCCATGTACGTCTGCGGGATCACTCCCTATGACGCAACCCACATGGGCCATGCGGCCAGCTACGTGGCATTTGACCTGCTGAACAGGGCCTGGCGTGACGCCGGCCAACAGGTTTCCTACGTCCAGAACGTCACCGACGTCGACGACCCCCTGCTGGAGCGAGCGACTGCCACCGGCGTGGACTGGCAGGACCTGGCCGCGAGCCAGATTGAACTGTTCCAGACCGATATGGAAGCCCTGAACGTCCTCTCGCCGGACCATTACGTGGGTGCCGTTGAATCAGTTGACATTATTGTTCCGGCCATTGAGCGGCTGGTCCGACTTGGGCTGGCCTACCGCGTGCCCGGAACCGCCGGGGAGCCCGACGGCGACGTCTACTACGACGTCGAAGCTGCCGGCAAGCAGACGGTCGCCCCTGACGCCTGGACCCTGGGCTCGATCTCCGGCCTCGGTGAAGCCGAAATGCTTGAACTGTTCGCCGAACGCGGCGGCGACCCAGGCCGGGCCGGCAAGCGGCAGTCGCTGGACCCCCTGCTCTGGCGCGTTGCCCGCGACGGCGAGCCCAGCTGGCCAGGTGGCGAGCTGGGCCAGGGCAGGCCTGGCTGGCATATCGAGTGCACGGTCATCGCCCAGCGCTACCTGCCAGCACCCTTCACTGTCCAGGGCGGCGGCTCGGACCTCATCTTCCCCCATCACGAGATGGGTGCCGGTCACGCATATTCCCTCGCCGAAGTGCCGCTGGCCCAGCACTATGCCCATGCGGGCATGGTGGGCCTGGACGGCGAAAAGATGAGCAAGTCCAAGGGCAACCTGGTCCTGGTCTCCAAACTTCGGGCCGCAGGAGAAGATCCGGCCGCCATCCGATTGGCCATCCTTGCCCACCATTACCGTTCAGACTGGTCCTGGACCGCGGACGGCTTTGAGGCTGCAAAAGACCGGCTGGCTGCGTGGCGCCTGGCACTTGCCACCGCGCCGGAAGGATCGGCGTCCGGCCTCATCGCCGAGATGCGGTCCGCCCTCGCCGCTGACCTGAACGCACCGGCTGCCCTGGAAGCTATCGACCGCTGGGCTGCCGCAGCGGATTCCGCCGCGGCAGCGGGCAGCCAGCATGATCAGGCGCTGGTTAGTGACGCTCTGGATGCCTTGCTCGGCGTCGTGCTTTAGGGCTTGTCCCGGCCACGACGCTTGAGGTAGCGCTCAAACTCGCGCGCGATGGATTCCCCGCTTGCCTCGGGAAGATCGGCGGTATCTTTTGCCTCTTCCAGCTGCCGGACGTAAGCGGCGATCTCCGGGTCCTCGGTTGCCAGCTCATCGACTCCGCGTTCCCACGCGGCGGCCTCTTCGGCCAGTTCGTGGGTGTCCAGCGGGACCTGGATCAGCTCCTCGACCCGGTGCAGGAGAGCCAGCTGCGCCTTGGGTGAGGGGGCCTGCGCCACGTAGTGCGGGACGGCTGCCCAGAGGGAAACGGTGGGAAGGCCGGCCAGCAGCGAAACTTCGGACAGGACTCCGACGATACCGACGGGACCCTCATACTGGGAGGCTTCGAGGTTGAGGCGCTCCCGCAGCACGGCGTCGTCCGAGGATGTGCTGACCGGAATCGGCCTGCTGTGCGGAACGTCTGCCAGAAGGGCGCCCACCAAGACCACGTAGTCCACCTTCAGCGCTTCTGCGTGGACCAGCAGCTCCGCCGTATACGCCCGCCATTTGTAGGACGGCTCGATGCCCTGTACGAAAATGACGTCCACATTCGAATCCGGCGCACTGGCCTTATAGATCCGCGTGGATGGCCACTTGATCTTGCGTTCCCCCGAGGCGTTCCGGCGGACCGTGGGACGGGTGAACTGGAAATCGTAGTATTCGTCGGCGTCAATGGACGCGACCTTCTTGCCGCCCCAGACCCGGTTGAGATAGCGCAGCGAGTCACTCGCGGCTTCCCCGGCATCATTCCAGCCTTCAAATGCGGCCAGCATCACAGTAATGCGCTCCCCGTCCGCCACTGGCAGCAGGAACTGCTCCGGTTCAGGTGCGGCACCCGGTTCCGCGGTGTCTCCGTCGAAGCTATTCATCCCATCACCCTACGTCCAAGAACCGGCGGGATGCATTGAATGAAGGGCCAAAAAGTGCGCCGCGGCGCGTGGGCGCCTGACGGATATGCCGATATTCGCCGAGGGCGTATCCACCGGCTGGCGTTCAGGTGCGCCCCGTAGACTGGGACCATGCAATCCGTACCCTCCGTTTCCCCGCTCCGAGCCGTTCTTTGGGATATGGACGGCACCATTGTGGACACGGAGCGCTACTGGATTGCCGCCGAGCACGCCCTTGTGGAAGCCCATGGCGGCACCTGGTCGCATGGGCAGGCCATGCAGCTCGTGGGACAGTCACTGACGTTTTCGGCCCGAATCCTGCAGGCGGCCGGCGTCCGGCTGGAGCGCCGGGAGATCATCGACACGCTGACCGCCGAGGTCATCAGGAGCGTCCAGCGCACTGTTCCCTGGCGTCCCGGGGCCAGGGAACTCCTCGATGACCTGCACCGCGCGGGGGTCCGGTGCGCGCTGGTGACCATGTCAGAGGAGCCGTTGGCCCGCGAAATAGTGGACAGCCTGCCCAAGCCCTACTTCGAATTCCTGGTCACAGGGGACACCGTCGCCCAGGGCAAACCGCACCCGGAAGCGTACCTGAAGGCCGTGGAGCTGCTTCAGGCGGCGGACCCGGATCTGACCGTAGATCACTGCGTCGCCCTCGAGGATTCAGCACCAGGAGTGGCTGCTGCTGTGGCCTCGGGCGTCGCCACCGTGGCCATTCCTCACATTGTCCCGATCCCCGAAGATCCCAGGCACATCATCTGGGAGTCCTTGGCCGGACGAACCGTTTCCGAGTTGGAGGCCATTGCAGCGCGCAGCCTGGCCGCCGCGACGGCCGGATCTGCCGTGCCTATGACGGGGAGCCGGTCATGACTTCCAAGCCCGCGCCCGCCCGCCGCGAAGGAATTCCGCTCGGCCGGATCGCCGGCATCCCGGTCATTCTGGCGTACTCGTGGTTTGTGATTGCCGCTTTTACCGTCATTGCCTTCGGGCCGGTCCTGTTGGAGCAGAATCCGGCACTGGGCATCTCCGCGTACTACGTGGCGTTCGCCTACGCCCTGCTGCTCCTGATCTCCGTCCTGGTCCACGAACTGGCGCACGCCCTCACGGCCAAAATCTACGGCTGGCAAACACAGAAGATCGTGTTGAATCTTTGGGGCGGCCACACCCAGTTTGAGAATTTCACCGCGACGCCGGCACGCTCGGTGATCGTGGCCCTGGCAGGGCCGGCGGCCAACCTGGTCCTCGCCGGCGGCGCCTGGGTGGTCCTCACCACCACCAGCATGGGCACCGTGGCCGATATCCTCACGAATATCTTTGTCTGGGCCAACTTCGTCATTGGCATCTTCAATGTCCTGCCCGGACTCCCGCTGGACGGCGGCCGGATCGTCGAGTCCGCCGTGTGGAAAGCAACCGGGAGCCAGGCCAAAGGCACCGTCGCCGCCGGCTGGGCCGGCCGCGTCATCGTGGTGGCGCTGGGTTTCTGGTTCGTAGCCCGGCCGCTGCTGGCCGGTGATGCGCCCGACTTCAGCCTACTGATGATCACCGTCCTCGTCGGCGGCTTCCTGTGGATGGGTGCCAGCGCGTCCATCCAGCAGGGCACGCTGCGCGGAAGGATGCACCTGGTCAGCGCCGCTGCCCTGGCGGCGCCCGCCGTCGGGATTCCAACCACCGCAACCGTGGCGGACATCCGCAGGCTCTCTCAGGAAGGGTCCCGGGCAGTTGTGGTCTGCGGCCCGGATGGACGCCCGCAGGGTGTTGTGGACACCGGCGCCCTCGCCGCTGTTCCTGACGACTCGGCCGGTTCCACTCCTGCCACCGCCGTGTCCTATGCCCTCGCCGCTGGAGCCTACGTGCCTGAATCGTCGCAGGGGCAGGAACTTATCCAGTACCTTTCCCAGCTTGACGGACACGAATACGCAGTGGTGGACCATCATGGGACGGTCACCGGCCTGTTGACGCAGAACGTTGTGGTGGCCGCGATCACCGGCAAGGCTGACCGGCCGAATAGGCATCCGCAGGGTCAAAGCCGGTAGAGTTACGTGCCGGCCGTGCATTGCCGCCGCGTGGCCGCCCGGAGGCCTGCGCCGCACCCGGCGGACTTATTTCGATGCGTGGCCCCACAGTTTTACAGGAGCGAGGAAAATCCATGAGCAGCGAATCTGTCGCCGAAGCCGCAGCACCATCCACCACAGCGCCGTCCACCACAGGGGCTGCCAATGGCACCCAGCCGGTGGGAGCTGCCCGCCGCCGCGGACCTTTCCGCGAAGGGGAACGGGTCCAGCTGACCGACGAGCGCGGCCGCATGAACACCATCACCCTTGAAAGTGGCGGCGCCTTCCACACGCACCGGGGCTTCCTGAACCACGACGAGATCATCGGAAATGCTGATGGCTCAGTCGTTGTGAACAACGTCGGCCAGCAGTACCAGACTCTGCGCCCGCTCCTCTCGGATTTTGTCCTCTCCATGCCGCGTGGCGCCGCTGTGGTCTACCCGAAGGACGCCGGCCAGATCGTCACCATGGCCGATATTTTCCCCGGCGCCAGGGTTGTTGAAGCCGGCGTTGGCTCGGGCGCGCTGTCCATTTCGCTGCTCCGGGCCGTTGGCGACAACGGCTACCTGCACTCTTTCGAACGCCGTGAGGAATTTGCGGACATCGCCCGCGGGAACGTGGAAACGATCTTTGGCGGCCCGCACCCGGCGTGGAAGATTTCCCTCGGTGACTTCCAGGAGGAAGTGGTCCGCACCGAGGCGCCCGGGTCCGTGGACCGTGTGGTGCTGGACATGCTGGCACCCTGGGAATGCCTCGACGCAGTTGCCACCGTTCTCGCGCCAGGCGGCGTCTGGATCAACTACGTGGCCACGGTCACCCAGCTGTCCCGGACCGCGGAGGCCATCAGGGCTGACGGCCGCTTCACCGAACCCGATGCCTGGGAGTCCATGGTCCGCGGCTGGCACCTTGAGGGCCTGGCCGTACGTCCGGACCACCGCATGGTGGCCCACACTGGCTTCCTGCTGGTCACGCGCCGGCTTGCCGACGGCGTCACCGGCATCTCCGTCAAGCGCCGCCCCTCGAAGACCGGGTTCAACGAAGAAGACGTCAACGCCTGGACCCCGGGTGCAGTCGGCGAACGCCTGGTCTCCGACAAGAAGCTCCGCCGGGCCGCGCGGGACGCCATCGCCGGAACCAACGTCAAGGACGAACCGGAGATCACGAACTAGTCCACATTTCGGGAGTCTCCAGCAGTACCTGCCAACTTGGGGCTAAGGTCTAAAGAAGAAGAGCAGGAAGGGGCTGATGCACCATGGAGACGCCGAATCAGGACTCCGGACGTACACCGGCGGAGCAGTCCGCCGCCAACGAACTGTCGGCTGCGGACCGGCAGGCCAATGTCCTCCGCGACAAACTCAGGCACATTGACCGCCAGTTGGCCGCCGCCACGCAGAACAACGCCAAGCTGGTCAGCATGCTGGAAGCGGCCAAAGCCGAGATCCTGCGGCTGAAAAATGCCCTGGACCAGGAGGGCCAGCCCCCCTACAGCTTCGGTACAGTGCTCCAGCTCAACCCCAGGCGGCTGCCCTCGCCGGGCAGCAGCGGACAGGCTGCCACCGAAGAATCGGTGGATATTTTCAACGCCGGCCGGAAGATGCGGGTGGGCATCAGCCCCCTGGTCAACATCAACCAGCTGGCGGTGGGCCAGGAAGTCCTGCTCAACGAAGCACTGCTTATTGTTGCTGGCCTCGGCTACGAACGCGCTGGTGAACTCGCAACCCTGAAGGAAATGCTCGGAACGGACCGCGCGCTGGTGGTGGGGAGGGCCGATGAAGAGCGTGTCATCAGGCTGTCCGGAGCACTGCTTGCCGAAAAGCTCAGGGTGGGAGACGCCCTGTCCATCGATTCGCGTACCGGTTACGCTCTCGAAAAAGTGCCCCGCTCAGAGGTGGAAAACCTGGTCCTCGAAGAAGTCCCCGACATCACCTACGAGGATATCGGCGGCCTTGGTCCGCAGATCGAGCAGATCCGGGATGCTGTGGAGCTGCCCTTCCTGCACCCGGACCTTTACCGGGAGCATGGGCTGAAAGCCCCGAAGGGAATTCTCTTGTACGGCCCGCCAGGGTGCGGCAAGACCCTGATCGCGAAGGCTGTTGCCAACTCGCTTGCCGCCCGCGCGGCGGAGCGGTCCGGCAATGTGGACCTGAAGAGCTACTTCCTCAACATCAAGGGACCGGAGCTTCTGGACAAATACGTGGGCGAGACGGAGCGCCACATCCGGCTGATCTTCGCCCGGGCCCGCGAGAAGGCCTCGGACGGCAGCCCAGTGGTGGTTTTCTTTGATGAAATGGATTCGCTGTTCCGTACGCGCGGAACCGGGATCTCCTCTGACGTCGAAACCACCATCGTCCCGCAACTGTTGAGCGAGATAGACGGCGTGGAGCGGCTGGACAACGTCATTGTGATCGGTGCATCCAACCGCGAAGACATGATCGACCCCGCCATCCTCCGTCCCGGCCGGCTCGACGTAAAAGTGAAGATCCAGCGCCCCGACGCAGAGGCCGCGGCGGACATCTTCAACAAATACATCACCACGGACCTGCCGTTCCACGAGTCCGACCTCGCCGAACACAGTGGGGACGTCCAGGCGACGGTGGACGCCATGGTCCAGCGCACGGTTGAAGCCATGTACTCCACGGAGAAGTCCAACGAGTACCTGGAAGTCACCTACGCCAACGGCGATACGGAAATGCTCTACTTCAAGGACTTCAATTCAGGTGCTGTTGTCCAGAACGTCGTGGACCGGGCCAAGAAGTACGCCATCAAGGATCTCCTGACCCTGCACCAGAAGGGTCTTCGGATCGAGCACCTGCTGCGTGCCGTGGTGGATGAGTTCCGCGAGCACGAGGACATGCCCAACACCACGAACCCGGACGACTGGGCGAGGATCTCAGGCAAGAAGGGGGAGCGGATCACCTACATCCGCACCATCGTGCAGGGTAAGGCAGGCCAGGAGCCCGGCAAGTCCATCGAAACGATGCCGAACACGGGACAGTACCTATGACGGCTGCCGCGGACCGCGCCAGCGGGGGAGGGCTCCCGGCCGGCGGGGCCATGCGCGTTATGGGGGCGGAAACGGAATACGGCATCCACGCCCCGTCGGCGCCGGGCGCAAACGCCACCATGATGTCCGCCCGTGTTGTCCAGGCTTATGCGCAGGTGACGCGGCAAAGGGCAGCCGGAGGGGCGGAGACCCGGTGGGATTATACGGACGAGGAGCCCCTCCACGACGCCCGCGGCTGGACCCTGGAACGGGCCTCGGCCCACCCCAGCCAGCTGACGGACCAGCCGCCCGTCCTCGACGCGGAAGCCGTGGCGCTTGCCTACGGCCGCGAGGAATTGGAACTGGACGGCGACGACGAGTCCGGCAGCCTTCTGATGAACATGGTCCTGGGCAACGGAGCCCGCCTCTACGTGGATCATGCCCATCCGGAGTATTCCAGTGCCGAGGTGACCAACCCGCGCGATGCAGTGATCTGGGATGCGGCCGGGGACCTCGTAGCGCTGGCGGCCGTCCGTCGGCTGGCCGCCGATCCGGAGCTGCCCCCGGTCAACCTGTACAAAAACAACACGGACAACAAGTCCGTCTCCTACGGTTCCCACGAGAACTACCTCATGCCGCGCTCGGTGCCCTTCGGCGACATCGTGCGGGGACTAACACCGTTCTTCGTCACACGCCAGATCATGTGCGGCGCGGGTCGGGTGGGCCTGGGGCAGGACAGCTCCACGCCCGGTTACCAGATCAGCCAGCGGGCCGATTTCTTCGAGGCCGAAGTAGGCCTGGAAACCACCATCCGACGTCCCATCATCAACACCCGGGATGAGCCGCACGCCACCGCCGACAAGTACCGGCGCCTGCATGTGATCATCGGCGACGCCAACCTGAGCCAATCTTCCAACTATCTCAAGTTCGGCACCACGGCCATGGTCCTGAGCCTGATCGAGGCGGGATTGGCGCCCAAGGTGGAGGTCCACGAACCCGTCGCGGCCCTGCAGACGGTCAGCCACGATACGTCGCTGACAGCAAAACTCAGGCTGCTGGACGGGCGCCGCGTGACGGCCCTGGACCTGCAGTGGATTTACCACGAGGCGGCGGCAAAACTGGCTCAGGACACCGGCGTTTCCGATGCCGTGGACGGGGACGGCCATACGCATGACGTGCTGGAACGCTGGGCTGCCACGCTGACCCAGCTCGATTCCGACAGGAACGCGGCGGCCACCTCCGTGGAATGGCTGGCCAAACTGTCCCTCCTGGACGGCTACCGGAACCGCGACAACCTTTCCTGGGGCGACGCAAGGCTTGGCCTTGTGGACCTCCAGTGGGCAGACATCAGGCCAGAGAAGGGGCTGTATTACCGGTTTCTTGCCAGGAACCGCATGCAGCGGATCGTCGACGACGGTGCCATTGCCGCAGCGATGACCGAACCGCCGTCGGACACGCGTGCTTTCTTCCGCGGACGGTGCATCAGTAGCTTCGGCAAAGACGTGGTGGGGGCCAGCTGGGACTCGGTCATCTTCGATGTGCCGGGCTACGGCCGGCTCCAGCGCGTGCCAACCCGGGAACCCCTGCGCGGCACGAAGGCCCTCACGGGAGGGCTGTTTGCGCGCCACCGGACGGCAGGTCCGTTCCTCGCCGAACTTTTGGGGCAAAACACCGCTCCGCCTGCGGCGTAAACCACGCCGTCGGACGGACGGCGTGGCAATATGGGCGTATCAGCAGATCCACCCGGATCCGAGGATTTTAGAGGAGAGATCACCATGGCAGGCCAGGAGCAGCAGAAGCCACAATCACACGACAGCCAGGTCGAGGACGAGATCCCCGAGGCTCCTCCGGCGGCCCCGGAAGCCCAGGCATCGGCTGCCACCCAGGGCGTCGACGACCTCCTCGATGAGATCGACGGCGTCCTGGAGTCCAATGCCGAGGAATTCGTGCGCGCCTTCGTCCAAAAGGGCGGCCAGTAACCCGGAACCGGGTGGGTGGCGGAAGCCGCGTCCGGCCGGAATCTGTACCGACGTTGAGGGACCACGTACAAGGAGTGCATCAGTGCAGGAAACAACCGCCAACCAGGTAGCCGGCAACGCGACATCCTCATTCACCGAGCATCTACAGCGCGACCGGCCGGACCTGCTTCCGTACAACCGGGCCATGCCTGTTGCAGCTGGGGCGGCTCCTTTGCAGGTGCCCCATGCCACCACCATCGTGGCGATGAGTTATGGTGGCGGCGTCCTGATGGCCGGTGACCGGCGGGCCACCATGGGCAACATCATTGCCAGCCGGCATATCGAAAAGGTGTTCCCGGCCGACAGGTATTCGGTGCTGGGGATCGCCGGCACGGCAGGCATCGCGATTGACCTGACGAGGCTCTTCCAAGTGGAGTTGGAGCACTACGAAAAGATCGAGGGCACCCTGCTGAGCCTCGACGGCAAAGCCAACCGCCTTGGGGCAATGATCCGAGGGAACCTGCCGATGGCCCTGCAGGGACTCGCCGTTGTGCCGTTGTTTGCCGGCTTCGACACAACTGCCGGCGTGGGCCGGCTCTTCTCCTATGACGTCACCGGCGGCCGGTACGAGGAACGCGAGCATCACACTGTGGGCTCCGGTTCCGTGTTTGCCCGCGGCGCCCTGAAGAAGCTCTGGCGGCCCAACCTGGCCGAAGCCGAGGCCGTCTCCGTGGCGGTCGAGTCGCTTTACGACGCGGCCGACGACGACTCCGCTACCGGCGGTCCGGACCCCGTCCGCCAGTTGTGGCCGGTGGTGTACACCGTGAACAGGGATGGCGCACGGCGTATCCCCGAATCCGAGCTTGCCGCTGTGGCGGGCAGGATTATCGAAGCCCGGTCGGCCGAGCGGCGGGAGGCCTGAGATGACGCAGCAGTTTTATGTCTCGCCTGAACAACTGATGAAGGACCGTGCGGACTTCGCACGGAAAGGCATCGCCCGCGGCAGGTCCGTGGTGGTCATCAGCTGCCAGGACGGCATCGCCTTGGTCGCCGAAAACCCTTCGCCCTCACTCCACAAAATCGGCGAGATTTACGACAAAATCGCTTTTGCCGCCGTCGGCAAGTACAACGAATTCGAAAGCCTGCGCCAGGCCGGGGTGCGCTACGCGGATGTCCGTGGTTACTCGTACGACCGCGAGGATGTCACGGCGCGGGGGCTCGCCAGCGTCTACGCGCAAAGCCTCGGCGCTGTTTTCACCGCCGAACAGAAACCCTTTGAAGTGGAACTCGCGGTGGCCGAAGTTGGCCCCACGCCGGAACTGGACCACCTCTACCGGCTCACATTCGACGGGTCCATCGCTGACGAGCACGGCTTCATCGTTATGGGCGGCCAGGCGGAGCGTGTGTCTGCGGTCATCGCCGAAGGCTGGCGACCGTCCCTGAGGTTCGCTGGTGCTGTCCGCCTGGCTACGAGCGGCCTGTCCAGCAGCGCCGATCAGACCGCTGACCAGGCCGCTGACCAGGGCGAAGCGGGAGGAACCCTTCCCGCCAAGGCCGTGGAAGTTGCCGTCCTGGACAGGCAGTCGGAGACCTCCCGGGGTTTCCGCAGGGCCTTCCGGCGGCTCAACGATGCTGATATCACGGCGCTGCTTGCTGAGGAGGACTGAGATGGACAAGAGAATCTTCGGTATCGAGACCGAGTTCGGAATCTCGTATTCGAGCCCCGATTCGAGGCCGTTGGCCCCGGAAGAGGTGGCCCGCTACCTGTTCCGCAAGGTGGTCAGCTGGGGAAGGTCATCCAACGTGTTCCTGACCAACGGTTCCCGGCTGTACCTCGACGTCGGCTCACACCCTGAGTACGCCACGGCCGAATGCGACGACCTGGCACAGCTCATCGCGCACGACCGCGCTGGCGAGCTGATCCTGGACGACCTGGTTGACGAGGCACAGGCACGGCTGGCCGCGGAGGGTTTCAACGGCACGGTCTACCTTTTCAAGAACAACACCGATTCGGCCGGCAACTCCTACGGCAGCCATGAAAACTACCTGATCCCGCGCCGCGGCGAATTCTCCCGGCTCGCGGAGATCCTGATCCCCTTCCTGGTGACCCGCCAGCTGATCGCCGGGGCAGGAAAGATCCTGAAGACTCCGCACGGGGCCACGTATGCGTTCTCCCAACGGGCGGACCACATCTGGGAAGGCGTATCCTCCGCCACCACCCGCTCACGGCCCATCATCAACACCCGTGACGAACCGCACGCCGACGCCGAGTTCTTCCGCCGGCTCCATGTCATTGTGGGCGACTCCAACATGTCTGAAACCACGGCCTTGCTCAAGGTCGGAACCGTGGACCTCATCCTGCGCATGATCGAGGCGGGAGTGATCATGCGCGACATGAGGATGGAAAACCCCATCCGCAGCATCCGCGAGATTTCCCACGACCTCAGTGGAAGGGCACTGGTCCGCCTGGCCAACGGCCGCCAGCTCACAGCGCTGGAGATCCAGCAGGAGTACCTCACCAAGGTCACGGCCTTTGTTCAGGAGCACGGGGCCCACAATCCACACGTTCCGTTCATCCTTGATCTTTGGCAACGCACCTTGAACGCGATCGAAAGCGGTGACACCAGCACCATTGACACGGAAATCGACTGGGCCATCAAGAAAAAGCTGATGGACAACTACCGGCAGCGGCACGGCCTGGGGCTGGACGCACCCAGGATTGCCCAGCTGGATCTCACCTACCATGACATTTCCCGGAGCCGCGGGCTGTACTACATCCTGCAGTCCAGGGGTGCGGTTCGCCGGGTCGTGGACGACACCGTGATCAAAGACGCCGTGGACGTTCCGCCGCAATCCACCCGGGCCAAGCTGCGGGGCGATTTCGTCCGGCGCGCCCAGGAACTGGGCAGGGACTACACGGTTGACTGGGTGCACCTGAAACTCAACGACCGGGCGCACCAGACCATCCTGTGCAAGGATCCCTTCCGGAGCGTCGATGAGCGGGTGGACGCCCTTCTGGACTCTATGGGCTGACGTTCAGGTTCACGGGCTATCCTTGATAGGGCTGTTCCTTGGCCTTGAAGCGGTGCCGAGCGCCTGATTCCGGCACCGCGTCCACCCTGCCCCGACGAAAGTTCTCTTACGTGCGCCGACTCCTAGCAATCCTGATCCCCGGCCTGCTGCTGCTTACCGCTTGTGGCGGTTCACCCGCAGCACCGGAACCCACCAGCCAGTCTGCCGGTGACACTGCCAAGTTCGACTCCCTGAAACTGACGGACAACGGGGACAAGAAGGCTCCCGGTGTCGAGTTCTCCAAGCCCCTCGAGGTCACCGAACCCACCATCAAGGTGGTCACCGAAGGTGAGGGCGACCGGGTCAAAGAGAACCAGGTCGCAAATATCTCCATCCTCGCGCTCAGCGGTGCTGACGGATCCACGCTGGAGGACACTTTCCCCAGCGAGCCCGAACCGCTGCCGCTGAACGAGGAGCTCAAGACCCAGAGCCCGGTCATCTACAGCGCTTTTGTTGGCTCCAAGGTCGGCTCGAGCCTTGCCCTGGCCATCCCCGGCCAGGCCGCAACCGCCGAAGGCGCACCCGCCCAGCCAACGCAGCTTCTCCTGATCAAGGTGCTTTCCACCAAGGATGTCGCGCCGTCTGTTCCTCCGCTCGCAAAGCCCGAAGGCGAGACTGTCACCCCGCCGGCCGGCCTGCCGACCGTAAAGGATAACGACCAGGGCGTACCGGAGATCTCCGTTGACGGAATCGCTGCGCCCGCTGCACTCGTGTCCCAGGACCTGATCAAGGGCACCGGCGCTGCAGTCAAGGAAACGGACACGCTGACCGTCAACTATGTTGGCGTGAACCTCGTGGGCGGCACTAAATTTGATTCAAGCTTTGACCGCGGCGAGCCGGCCAGCTTCCCGTTGACCGGCGTGATTCCGGGCTGGACCCAGGGACTGGCGGGAAAGACGGTGGGCTCCCGGGTCCTCCTGGTGGTCCCCAAGGACCTCGCCTACGGTGATGCCGGCCAGGGCGAAGCCAAGGGTGACCTTGTCTTCGTTGTGGACATCCTCGGCGTCAAGTAACAGCAACACATCACCCACCCGAATAATAAAGGAGCAACCATGTCATTTGGTCAGCGCGATTTCGACCGCCAGAAGCCGGAAATTGACTTCCCGCAAGGCGATGTCCCCACCGAACTGGTCATCACCGACCTCATCGAGGGTGACGGTGCCGAGGCCAAAAAGGGCGACACCGTCTCCACCCACTACGTCGGCGTGGCCTGGTCCACCGGCGAAGAGTTTGACGCATCCTGGGGCCGCGGCGCCCCGCTGGACTTCCGCGTGGGCGTGGGCCAGGTCATCCAGGGCTGGGACCAGGGCCTGCTGGGTATGAAGGTGGGCGGCCGCCGTCGCCTGGAGATTCCTTCTGAACTGGCGTACGGCTCCCGCGGCGCCGGCGGAGCCATCGGCCCCAACGAAGCGCTGATCTTTGTGGTGGACCTCGTAGGCGTCCGCTGACCGAAGCATTGTAGGGCCGGAAGGCGCGGTAACAATCAGGGTTCTGTTTTCCTGTTGTTGCCGCGCTTTCTGCTTTCCGCGGAGGAGTTTAGTAACGTAGCCAGCGTGTCCGTCTCCCGTACTGAACGCCTGTTGAACCTCCTGATCGCCCTCCTGAACACCAAATACGGCCTGCGCCGTGCAGAGTTGCGGGCGAAGGTCTACCACGACACGTCCGGCAACGACGTGGCCTTCGGCAGGATGTTTGAGCGGGACAAGAATGACCTACGTCAGTTCGGCTTCGATGTGGAAACCGTGACGGACCACGGCTGGAGCGAAGATGACCCGGCCACCACCCGCTACCGCATCGGCAAGGAATCGAACCGGCTGCCCGATGTGCAGCTCAGCCCGGGGGAGTGGACCGTCCTCCTGCTGGCGTCGCAGCTGTGGGAGCGTGCCGCCCTGGGAACCGCCGCCGCCAACGCGCTCCGCAAGCTCCAGGCCTCCGGCACCCTGTCCGACGTTGAACTCCCCGTTGGCGTGCAGCCGCGGATCCGGCCGGCGGGCCAGGCCTTTGATGACGTGGTGGCGGCCATGCACGCCCAGCACCCCGTCAGCTTCCCTTACCTGGCAGGCACCACCGGTAAGGAAGAGCAACGGATGGTGGAGCCGTGGGGCCTCGGCAGCCGCTTTGGCCAGTGGTATCTGACCGGCTACGACCGCTCGCGCCAGGCACCGCGCCACTTCCGGCTCTCCCGGTTCACGGGCCCCGTCACGGTGTTGGAAAAGGAAACGTACTCGGCCCCGCCGAACTTCAATGTCCGCGCAGAACTGGACCGGCTTCCGGAACTCCCGCTCCGGACCGCCGTCGTGGATGTCCGGGAGGGCCGCCTCCTTGGCCTGCGCCGGCGCTCCACACCGGTTCCCGCCGGGAGTGAAGGAACGCCCGACGCCGGCTACGGACGGCTGGCGGTCAACTTCAGGGACGTTGAGGTACTGGCCGAGGAGCTAGCCTCCTATGGCCCTGACGCTGTGGCACATGCTCCCCAAGAGCTCGTTGCAGCTGTGCGGCACCGGCTGCGCAACGCGGCCGCCTTCTGTTCGGCTCCCAGCCCTGCCCATGTGTTTCCCGATGCACCGCGGGGCCGCGCCGTCCGCAAACGCACCTCAGAGGACCAGCTCAAGCGCATGCTGGCACTGGTTCCGTTCCTGGTCCACAACCAGGGCCTCCACATCCAGGATGTCGCGGCCCGCTTTGATGTCACACCCGGCGAGCTGGAAAGTGACCTGCGGATCCTCATCTGCTCCGGACTTCCCGAGGGATACCCGGACGACCTCCTGGACATCCACTGGGAAGAGGGCCACGTTTACATCACCCAGGACTTGGATCTCAAAAGGCCTGTCCGGTTTACCGTGGACGAGGCCTGTGCGCTGCTGACCGGGCTTGAGACGCTCAACGGGCTTCCGGAACTTGCCGAGGGCGGCGCATTGGAGTCCGTGACCCTCAAGCTGATGGCAGCGGCCGGGGAGGAAGGGCTCCGGGCAGGTTCGCTTGCCGGTCCGGAGGTTGGGCCCGCTGATTCGGCCGTCCTTGAGGTTGTCCGCGGGGCCATCCACGAGCGGTCGCAGCTGCGGCTCGTATACCTTTCAGCCCAACGCGACCAGGTTTCAGAACGTGACGTGGACCCGCTCCGCCTGTATTCCCTGGATAACACCTGGTACTTCGAGGCCTACTGCCATTCGGCCCAGGGGCTGCGGAACTTCAGGCTGGACAGGGTCCAGACGGTCCACCCGAACGGACATTCAGCGTCCACGCAGGTCCGGGCCGGGGAAGGCTTCCCGGCCAAGCTGTTCACCCCCAATGACGACGACACCACGGTCCTCGTGCAGCTCACCAGGCAGGGCGCCGGCCTGGCGGATGATTACTACGCCGAACGTGTGGCACCTCTTCCCGACGGCGGCCTCGTTGCCGAGATACGGTTCGGGAGCACTGCCTGGCTGCCCATGTTCGTGGCCCAGCACGGCGGGGCCGCCAAGATTCTCGAACCATCCGAGCTTGGGGCGGCGGCGCTGGATTGGATCGAGGCGGCCCTGGCCCGGTACGACGGCTAGACTCGTCAGCATGCCTTGGTGGTCCTGGATCCTGATCTGGATTGCGCTTATTGCGCTTTCCTTGCTCTTTTATGTCCTTCTGGGCATCCGGCTGTACCGCCAATTCATGAGGGTGATGAAGGACCTGGGTGCTGCCGGGGCTAAGGTGACACGCCTGGCACCGGAAGCGGCCACGGTAGATGACGGCTTACAGACTGCGGAATCGGTTCAGCCTGGTGCGGCTGTTTTTGCCTCACCGGCGCAGATGCGTCATGATTACGACGCGTCCAAGTCATCCCGCCGGGAGGACCGCCGCCAGAGGCGCATCCAGCGGAGGCGCGACCGGGGCCAGCCCCAGTCACTTCGCGATCTCAATCTCAGTTAGACGTAGGATGTTGCAAGAGGAAAGGATTTCCCGTGGGAAGACTCTTTGATGGCCCGTGGCCAATTGTTATTATCATCGTCGTTGCGCTGCTGCTTTTCGCCGCGCCCAAACTCCCTGCCATGGCGCGCAGCCTTGGCCAGTCCATGCGGATCATCAAATCCGAGGTCAAGGAGATGAAGAACGACGGCAAAACCGACTCCACCGACACAGCTTCCGGCCCGGTGGAAGGCAAGATCGTTAACCACCCGCCGGCGAAGCCCGGTGAGCCGACCGACGGCACTGACGTTCCGCCGTCGACCCGCGCTTAACCCGAAGTGGCACTGACGCGGGGCCGTAAGTCCAACCCTGAGGGTCGGATGGCTCTTTGGGACCACCTCAAGGAGCTCAAGAACCGGCTGATCAAATCGGCAATAGCTGTCCTGCTCGCTGGTGTGGGTGGCTGGTTTCTTTACGACCCTGTTGTCACCAACCTGTCGGACCCGCTGATTTCCATTGCCCGGGACACTGGGCGCACTGCCGTCCTGAACTTTGCGACCATCGCAGATCCTTTTGCGTTCAAGATCCAGATTGCCATCCAGATAGGGCTGGTGATCTCCAGTCCTGTCTGGATCTATCAGGTGTGGGCTTTCATCACGCCGGGGCTGACCAAGAAGGAACGCGGCTACACGCTCGGATTTATGGCGGCCGCTGTGCCACTGTTCCTGGCTGGGGTTTTTGTCGCCTGGCTCGTGTTTCCCACCGTAGTCAGGGCGCTGTTGCAGTTCACACCCGCGACCGGCGCCAACAACATCTCGGCCACCGACTACCTGACGTTCGCCACCCAGATGTTGCTTATCCTTGGGATCTCCTTCCTGGTCCCCGTGATCCTGGTCGGCATCAATATGGCGGGCGTGGTCAGGGGCAGGACCATCCTCAAGGCCTGGCGGATAATCGTCTTCCTGGTCTTTGTACTGGCCGCCCTTGCCGCACCAGGCACGGACGCGCTGTCCATGTTCCTGCTTGCTGCGCCGCTGTTGATTCTATTTTTCGCGGCGATCGGGCTCTGCATCTTCAACGACAAGCGCCGTGACAAGCGCGTGGCGAAACAGGCTGCGGAGACGGATGCGACAGCCGACATCGCGACGCCCGGCAACGAACTGAAGAACCTGTAGCGCGCGGCGCACTAGGCTTGAGGCATGTCCTCTAACTCCGGGCCACTCTCGCCCTCTGAAAGCTACCGGGCCAGCACGGAACGCACCGCCGAAGCGGGCACCTACCTCGGCGGGTTTGTCCGCACCCTTGATTTTGAACTTGACGAATTCCAGCGCCTCGCCTGCCGCTCCCTCCAGGAGGGCAAAGGAGTCCTGGTCGCGGCACCCACCGGCGCCGGCAAAACCATCGTGGGCGAATTTGCCATCTATCTGGCATTGGAACGAAACCTTAAGGCTTTCTACACCACGCCGATCAAGGCACTGAGCAATCAGAAGTTCAGCGAGCTTTCCGAAAAGTACGGTGCGGAAAACGTCGGCCTCCTGACCGGGGACACGAGCATTAATGGCGACGCTCCCGTGGTGGTCATGACCACGGAAGTCCTCCGGAACATGCTCTACGCAGACTCCGAAACCCTGGACGACCTCGGCTTTGTGGTTATGGACGAAGTCCACTACCTCGCGGACCGCTTCCGTGGTGCCGTGTGGGAGGAAGTCATCATCCACCTCCCCAGTGAAGTCCAGGTGGCTTCACTCAGTGCCACAGTCTCCAACGCAGAAGAATTCGGCGCCTGGCTGGATACTGTGCGCGGCGACACCGACATCATCGTTTCCGAACACCGGCCGGTTCCCCTCTGGCAGCACGTCATGGTGGGCCACGACATCGTGGACCTGTTCGCCGGTGAAACCACCTTCGACGAGATCGCCCCGCCCGCGGACGCTGAAACCGGAGTTCCGATACCGGTCCAGGAACGGCTCACCGCAGCCACCAAAGACGCCGATGGCCACGGGTTCGAGGTCAATCCGGACCTGCTCAGGATGGCCCGCACCGAAGGCCAGCAAAGTTTTGCCGGCCGCTTTGGCCACGGCGGCCGGAGCCAGCGCCGGCAGCACCGGCAACGAACAGAGGAGCGCCCCCGGCAGGGCGCCCAGCCCGGCGCTGTCCGGAAGGCCAGCCGGCCCCAGGTCATCGCGAGCCTGGACAGGCAGGACCTCCTTCCTGCCATTACGTTCATTTTCTCGCGGGCAGGCTGCGACGCCGCCGTTGCCCAGTGTGTATCTTCCGGGCTCTGGCTGACCACGGAGAAAGAGCAGCAGATTATTGCCCAGCGCGTTGACGAGGCCGGGCAGGACATCCCGTCCGATGACCTGGACGTCCTCGGATTCTGGACGTGGCGGGACGGCCTGCTCCGTGGTTTCGCGGCCCATCATGCCGGCATGCTTCCCACTTTCAAGGAAGTAGTGGAGAAGCTTTTCGTTGAGGGCCTGGTCAAGGCTGTGTTCGCCACCGAAACCCTGGCACTGGGCGTCAACATGCCCGCCCGCTCCGTAGTCCTGGAAAAGCTCGACAAGTTCAATGGCGAAGCCCATGTGGACATCACGGCGGGGGAGTACACGCAGCTGACCGGCCGCGCGGGCCGCCGCGGCATCGATGTCGAAGGCCATGCGGTTGTCCTCTGGCAGCCGGGCACAGACCCTGCCGCCGTTGCCGGCCTGGCCTCGCGGCGTACCTACCCGCTGAACTCAAGCTTCCGGCCGACGTACAACATGAGCATCAACTTGTTGGCACAGTTTGGCCGTGCCCGTGCGCGGGAAATCCTTGAATCCTCCTTCGCGCAGTTCCAGGCGGACCGGTCCGTTGTGGGACTTGCCAAGCAGGTGCGCAGCCGCGAGGAGTCCCTCGCCGGATACGCCAAGTCCATGAACTGCCACCTCGGAGACTTCGCCGAATATGCCCGGTTGCGCCGTGAACTGTCCGACGCCGAGAATGTCACCTCCCGCAGCAAGTCCCGGGCCCACAAGTCCCTGAATGAAGACTCGCTGGCGCGGCTGATGCCCGGCGACGTGGTTGACGTGCCGGGAGGGCGGGCTCCCGGGCCAGCGATTGTGCTGAGCTCGGACCACAGCGGCAGGGAACCACGGCCCGCCATCCTCACGCTTGACAACCAGCTCAGGCGAATCGGCACCGAGGACCTAGAGGGCCCCATCGCGCCCCTGACGCGGATCCGGATCCCGAAGTCGTTCAACGCAAAGGTTCCCAAATCACGGCGCGACCTCGCATCGTCGGCCCGTAATGCGCTGCGGGAGAACCGCCCGCCGGCACCCGGCCGCAGCACCGACTTTGGCCTGGGATCCGTATTGCCCCATCAGGAGAAACGCATCACGGAGCTTCGCAGGGCCCTCCGCGCCCACCCCTGCCACGGCTGCAGTGAGCGTGAAGACCACGCGCGCTGGTCCGAGCGGTGGTGGAAGCTGCGCCGGGAGACGGACGCCCTGGTGCGGCAGATCCAGGGCCGGACCAACACCATTGCCAAAACATTCGATCGTGTCTGCGACGTCCTTTCCGCCTACGGCTACCTGGAAGCGGGAGCTGACGGTCGGCTGGCCATCAGCCCGGACGGCCAGCGGCTCCGACGGATCTATGGCGAGAAGGACCTGCTGATTTCGCAAGCACTGCGGCTGGGCGCACTGAACGACCTGGACGCCGTCGAAGTAGCAACCCTGGCCAGCGTCCTGGTCTACCAGGCAAAACGCGAGGACAGAGGCCTCCGCCCGCGGATGCCCAGCGTCTCCCTTGAATCGTCCGTGGATGTGGTGATCCGGGAATGGTCGGCCCTGGAAGACGTGGAAGAGGCCAACAAGCTGCCGCTGACTGCTGAACCCGAGCTGGGTCTCGTCTGGCCCATGTACAAATGGGCCAAGGGACGGCACCTGCAGGAAGTGCTCAACGGCACCGATCTGGCGGCCGGCGATTTTGTCCGCTGGGTCAAACAGGTCATCGACCTCCTGGACCAGCTCGCCAAGATTCCCGGCCTGGATCCGCGCGTGTCCAGGCTTTGCGCAGAAGCAATTTCGCTCATCCGCCGCGGCGTCGTAGCGTACTCCTCCGTACTTTGATGAACCCGCCCTGACGCACCGGCACCCCGACTTCTTTCCCCTAGCCCCAGGAGCTTCGCCCGCATGACCACTGAACGTTCCACCACGCACGCACCGCACGAGCGGAAGGTGGTCCTCTACCGCAACGGCTCGGTCTACACAGCAGCGGACCCCTTCGCCACCGCCATGCTGGTTGACGGCGACACCATTGCCTGGGTCGGCTCCGAGCAGGCTGCCTCCTCCATTGCCGACAGCTCCATGGAAATCATCGACCTCCATGGGGCCCTTGTCGCCCCGGGGTTTGTGGACTCGCACGTCCACCTCACCGAAACCGGCATCGCACTGGGTTCCCTCCAGCTGGGCGGGATCCGCTCCGCCCGGCAATTACTCGATGCCGTGGCCGCAGCCAAGGGCGACGGCCCCCTGCTGGGTCATGGCTGGGATGAATCCACGTGGGAGGACCCTGCCCTGCCGGCGGCCGAGGAAATTGAACGGGCGGCGGGCGGCAGGTCAGTGTTCCTGGCCAGGGTGGATGCGCATTCGGCGCTGGTCTCATCCTCCCTGGCTGCCGCCGCCGGGCTTGGCGGCCTCGACGGCTACACCACAGGTTCACAAGTGAAGCGGGCCGCCCACACGGCGGCCCGCCAGGAAGCACGACGGCTCCCGGAGGCCAGCCTCCTGGAGTACCAGCGGCGTGCCCTGACCGAAGCTGCCGAAAACGGTTACGTGGCATTGGCGGAGATGGCCGCACCGCATATCGGCGGAGTTTCCGACCTCCGCCTGGCCGCCACATGGAACACAGCCTCCGGCGCTGCCATGCCGGAAATCCTGCCGTACTGGGGCGAACTGGCCACCTCGGAGGAGCAGGCCCAGACGCTGCTGGACTCCCTGGGGGTATCTGTGCGCGGCCTTGCAGGCGACCTGAACATTGACGGTTCCATCGGCTCCAGGACAGCGGCCCTGAGGGCCGGCTACAGCGACTCGGCGGGGGAGCGGGGCAACCTGTACGTCTCGGCCGAGCAGGCCGGCGCCCACCTGGCGGCCTGCTCGCTGCTGGGCATTCAGGGCGGCTTCCACGTCATCGGCGACGCGGGACTTGACGCCGCGCTGGAGGCGCTGGAACTCGCGGCCGCCGAAGTCGGGGAGCAGCGGGTCCGTGCCGCCGGCCACCGCTTCGAGCATGTAGAACTGGCCGACGCGGACGCCGTACAACAGCTTGCCCGCTACGCCGTCAGCGTCAGCGCCCAGCCAGGCTTCGACGCTGCCTGGGGAAGCGACGGCGGGATGTATGCGCAGCGCCTGGGGAGCCGGAGCCGGTCCATGAACCCGTTTGCCTCGTTCTACGCTGCCGGTGTCCCTATCAGCTTCGGCAGCGACAGCCCGGTGACACCGCTCCGCCCGTGGGCCAGCGTCCGGGCCTGCCTGGAACACCACAACCACGCTGAACGGATCTCGGCTCGGGCAGCATTCCTTGGTCACACCCGGGCGGGGTGGCGGGCAGCTAAGTACCACAATCCTATGGCCGGGCAACTGGTTCCCGGCGCACCAGCAAGTTTCGCCGTCTGGGAGGTTGAGGAGCTCATGGTCCAGGTGGCGGACGGACGTGTCCAGTCCTGGAGCACGGATCCGCGGGCCCGCACGCCTCTTCTCCCTGCCCTGGACACCGGCGCGGACCCGGTGTGCCTGCAGACGGTGAAGGACGGCGCGGAGCTGTTTTCCAGTCCGGCACTGCGGTCCTGACCGCACACTCCGGCCAAGGCCCCAATAAACCGCCCTATAATAGGTAGTTGCGCCTGACCGCCAGCTGTTACGCTGCCGTTCAGCCGCTCCGACCGCTCCCGTCCAGGAAGGCCCTTTGTGCGCGTCCTCACCATCATTCCTACTTACAACGAGCTGGAATCGCTGCCCAAGACTCTTCAACGCCTGCGTGCAGCCGTACCGGCCTCCGACGTTCTTGTGGTGGACGACAACAGCCCGGACGGCACCGGGCAGCTTGCGGACGGCTTTGCCGCCGAGGATTCACAGGTTCACGTCCTGCACCGCACAGGCAAGGCAGGCCTGGGAGCCGCCTACATCGCCGGGTTCAAATGGGGGCTTGAGGCCGGCTACGACGTTCTGGTGGAAATGGATGCGGACGGCTCACACCAGCCCGAACAGCTTCCCCAGCTGCTGGAAGCCGTTGAACAGGGAGCGGACCTTGCCATGGGATCCCGCTGGGTTCCCGGTGGCAGCGTGGTCAATTGGCCGCTGTACCGGCAGGCGATTTCACGCGTTGGCAGCACCTACGCCCGTCTGATGCTGGGCCTGACGATCAAGGACGTCACCGGCGGCTACCGCGCCTTCCGGCGAACCACGCTAAAAAAATTGAACCTCGACCTAGTCGATTCAGTGGGCTACGGCTTCCAGGTTGACCTGGCGTGGCGTGTAGCCAAGCTGGGCCTCCGGATCGAGGAACGCCCCATCACTTTCGTGGAGCGCGAGCTCGGAGCCTCAAAGATGAGCGGCAACATTGTTGTTGAGGCCATGATCAACGTCACCAGGTGGGGCCTGCAGGCACGCTGGAACAAGCTCACAGGTAAGAAGGATCCGGAACAGGGCTGACCTGCACCGCCCTTGGGACAAAGGATAAGGGCCGGCCCGGCAACGTGATCACGTTGCCGGGCCGGCCCTTTCTCAATCATTCAGCTCGCGTCAAACATGACGCTGTGACCTCCGTGGGCCGCTGGGTCAGGCAGTGCGCCGTTCGCCACGGCGTTCGCGCAGGATGGTCAGCCGGTCCTCGAGGATCTGCTCCAGTTCCGGAAGGGAACGGCGCTCCAGGAGCATGTCCCAGTGGGTTCGAACAGCCTTTTCATTGCTGGTGTCCGGACGTTCGCCGTCAACGAGGAGCGCTTCCTTGCCGGTCTTTGAAACCCACACAGGAGGAATTTCAGCCTCTGAAGAGAACGTCACGAAGACCTGCTCGCCGTCCTCGCACCGGTATTCGACACGCTGGCGCGGAGCCGGCTCAACGCCGGACTCGGTCTCCATGCTCTGCGCGCCAAGGCGCATACCCCGCAGGCTGCGATCGCTCATGTTTTCTCCCTCTGGTCGGTTCGCGGAGCAGGACTCCACGCAAGCCGGTGCGGCATAACCGCCCCGGACTACTGTGTGCACTGTGCTGCATCATATGATTCAACGCATTGCGAAGCATTCTTGTTCCAGCGGATCTGGTCCCACCGGACAAATACTCAATTATACCGGCGTGGGGCCAAGCCGCAAAACGGGAGGGGACCCGCGACGAATCGCGGATCCCCTCCCGGCCTGCGTGAAGCCGTCCGGATCAGGACCCAGGCTGTCTGGCGGGTTCCTCGTCGAACAGCCCGCTGCCGCCGGCGCCAGGGTCAGGATTGGTTCCGCCAAGTGCCTGGCCGATGCCCTTGAGTGCCTCACCAATTTCGCTGGGAATGATCCAGAGCTTGTTCGATGAGCCTTCGGCGATCTTCGGAAGCGTCTGGAGGTACTGGTAGGCCAACAGCTTCTGGTCGGGGTTGCCCTTGTGGATGGCATCGAAGACCTTCTGGATGGCCTGTGCCTCACCGTCTGCACGGAGGATGGCTGCCTTGGCGTCGCCCTCGGCCGCAAGGATCGATGCTTGCCGCTGGCCCTCGGCCGTGAGGATGGCGGACTGCTTGGTGCCTTCGGCGGTGAGGATCGCAGCGCGGCGGTCGCGCTCGGCCCGCATCTGCTTCTCCATCGAGTCCTGGATGGAGTGGGGCGGGTCGATGGCCTTGAGTTCCACGCGCGAGACGCGGATGCCCCAGCGGCCGGTTGCCTCGTCCAGTACGCCGCGCAGCTGGCCGTTGATCTGGTCGCGGGACGTGAGCGCCTCTTCCAGGTTCAGGCCGCCCACGACGTTGCGCAGGGTGGTAGTGGTGAGCTGTTCGACGGCCTGGATGTAGTTGGCAATTTCATACGTGGCGGCGCGCGGGTCAGTGACCTGGAAGTACACCACGGTGTCGATGGACACCACCAGGTTGTCTTCGGTGATGACCGGCTGCGGTGGAAAGGACACCACCTGCTCCCTCAGGTCCAGGAGCGGCAGGAGCCGGTCCACAAACGGGATCAGGATGGTGAGTCCCGGGTTGAGGGTCCGCTGGTATTTGCCGAGCCGTTCAACGACACCGGCCCTCGCCTGCGGGATGATCCGCACTGAGCGGACCAAGACAATAATCACGAACACGATCAGGACCACCAGCACAATGGCCAAGGCGGCTCCTCCAGCGTTATCCATACGACTCCTATTCCCCAATTGTTAGGCTGTACTCAGGACTGTGTGGACTGCTCCGGCGGTGCGGAGACAACTGCTGTGGCGCCGTCGATGGCGGAGACCACTGCTTTCTGGCCGGCAGGCAGGACGCCGCCGGAGGACCTGGCACTCCAGACATCGCCCCCGATCTTGACGAGGCCGCCGGTGGAGCTGACTGATTCCATCACAAGGGCCTGCTCGCCGATGAGCCGGTCTATGTTGGTGCGCTGGTCGGCGGGTCCCTTTTTCAGGTGGCTTAGTGCAACCGGGCGGACAAAGGCGATCATCAGCAGTGAGACGACGCAGAACACCACGATCTGCAGCCACAGGTCAGCGCCGGCGAAATCTGCGACGAGCGCCGCAAGTGTTCCGCCGCCGAGCATAATGAAGAACAGGTCAAGGGTGATCATTTCGATCACTGCGAACGCGAGGAAGGCTGTGAGCCACAGGGCCCACCAGTTTTCGCCGAGCCATTCAAACATTCCGTCCCCCTTGACCTTCCGGTAGCTGTCTATTTATCCTAGTCCGCTGCAAAGCAGGACGGCAGGTTGTGTGCAGGGCAGCGATTGAACGTGTTCAAGTCGTTACTGTGCCGCCGGTGCGAGGCGGAAGACGCTGATCCGGAACCGTGCCTCCACCTGCGGGGACACCTCGCCACCGCCGATCTTGGCGGCAATGGCTGTGCGGTCCAGATGGTGCCCGGCCGGACCCATAAAGGCCAGGTCAGCCAGCTCGCTGGGCGTCAGCATCAGCCGGACATCCAGGTCCCGGGTGGACTCGGCGACGAAGTGCGGCGAGAGGGATTCTGCCAGCCGCGCGTCCTTGTCGTCCTCGATGGACAGCATCCCTGCCTGGACGGCGATAGCGGCCAGGTGCCCTGCGCGCGGCGTCACCACCACCAGGCGCCCGCCAGGGCGGAGGACCCTGGCAAATTCGGCGGCATTGCGCGGAGCGAAGATCACCGTAATGGCGTCGACGGCGGCGTCGGCCACCGGAAGCGGCTGCCACACATCGCAGGCGAGGCTGATGGCCTCGGGGTTGAGGCGCGCGGCGCGCCGAAGTGCAAACTTGGAGATGTCGAGCGCGACGGCGGTGCAACTGTCCGTAGTCCGCTGCACCTCATCCAGCACCACCCTGAGATAGTGGCCTGTCCCCGTGCCCGAGTCCAGGACTGTGAATGGTTCGCCGGGGGATATCCCGGGCACGACGGCGGCGGCGACGGCGTCCGCCAGGGGACGGTAGTGCCCGCCGTCGAGGAACGCGTAGCGGGCCGCCACCATCTCGGCGGTGTCGGCTTCGAAGACTGTCCCCTTACCCACCAGCAGGTTGAAGTAGCCCTGCTTCGCCGCATCGAAGCTGTGCCCGGATCCGCAGACCAGGGCCTTGTGGGCTGCGACAGCAGCACCGTCCTGGGCATTCAGTGCTGCGCCGCACAGCGGGCAGCGCAGCGGAGGGCGGGGGCTTGATGGCATACGGACCATCTTAGGCGGGGCGCGGTCCAGGGTGGCGGCCGCGCCAGCTTTCAGTGGGTGTTCGCCTGGGGGAAAGCTGCACGTTAGGCTCACGTGGGTGAAGCCAGAACACCTCCCGCTGCTCAATTCCGTCTCCGCGCCGGCCGTTCACCCGGACGGCAGCCGTGCTGTTGTGTCGGTTACCAGGCCGGATTTCAACACTGATTCCTACGTGGGGCAGCTGTGGAACGTCCCGCTGAACCAGGAACAGCTGCCGCGGCGAATTACCCGGGGCTTTCGGGACACCGCTCCTGCCTTCTCTCCTGACGGGCTGGTCCTCGCCTTCCTCCGGAGGGGCGGACCGTCGTCGAAAGCGCAGCTCGTTGTGGTGGCGGCCGGCGGCGGGGAACCCCAGGTCATAACCGACAGGCTGCTCGGAGTGGAGTCCTTCGCGTGGTCTCCGGATTCGCTTCGGATAGTCTTCAGCTCCCGCGAACCCGACGCCGGGCGTTACGGCAGCAGCGAGGCCCTCACCGCGGAGGCGGAGGAACCACGGCTGATCTCCTCGTACCAGTACAGGCTGAACGGCGTGGGCTACACGCGCGACAAGCCACAGCAGCTGTTCATCGTGGATGTCCCGGAACTTGGCGGCGAGCCGCAGACGGCCCCGGCTGCTACCTCGCTGCCGGAAACCCGGCAGTTGACGTCGCTCGCCACGGACGCCACCTGCGGGGTTTTCAGTGCGGACGGATCAGCCGTCTACTTTGTGGCGGCACCGCCGGAGAACGACGACGACTTGGCCACCTTGATTTTCAAGGTGCCGATCGCCGGCGGCGACCCTGTCCCGGTGGATCAGGGAGCAGCCGCACCTCAGAGCGTCACGGACGTACGGAATTCCCGGGACGGCAAATGGCTGTTCTATATTGCCCGGGACCTGGGGAGCTCGGGCCGGGACTTTGTGGCACGCAACGCGGTGTTGTTCTGTGTGGCGGCTGACGGCGGCGTGCCGGTTGCGCTGACTGACCCTGATCTGATGGACGTGGCAGCCCCGGGTGCCCGGATTGAGCTCCGCGGCCCGGACCGGGCCCTGGTACTGAACGTTGCGCAGGGCACTGTTGAGCTCCTCGAGCTGGGGGCGACGGGCGGGCATGCCCTGCTGGTGCACGGTGACAAGGTGGTGACGGGGGCTGCCTGGGCGGGGGGTTCGCTGCTCGTTGTATTCAGCGATCCGTCCACCCATGGGGATGTTGCAGTGCTCGACGACGGGCAGTTACGGCTGCTGACAGACTTTTCTTCCATCCTGCGGACGCAGACGGACATTGTGGTTCCACAGGAAGTGACGGTTGAAGCGTCCGATGGGTATCCCGTTCATGGCTGGCTGGTGGGGCCCTCAGGAAAGGGGCCGCATCCGGTTCTCTTGAACATCCATGGTGGGCCCTTCGCCCAGTTCACGGTCGCCCTGTTCGACGAAGCCCAGGTCTACGCGGCTGCCGGGTACGCCGTGTTGATGTGCAACCCACGCGGCTCTGCAGGCTACGGCCGGGAACACGGGCTGGCCATCAAGGGCCGCTTTGGCACCGATGACATGGAGGATGTCGTTGCGTTCCTGGACGGCGCCCTGGCCAAATTTCCGGCGTTGGACGCCGACCGGCTGGGCATCATGGGCGGCTCGTACGGCGGATACCTGACCGCCTGGACCATAGCGCACCACCACAGGTTCAAGGGTGCCATTGTGGAGCGCGGATTCCTGGACCCGGTCAGCTTCGAGGGATCGGCCGACACTGGCTGGTACTTCGGCAGCGAATATCTCGGCAGCTCAACCGTCGAGGTCGCCGCGCAAAGCCCTCTCGAACACGTCGGCAACGTGCAGACTCCGACTCTGGTCATCCATAGCGAAAACGATCTGAGGTGTCCGCTGGAGCAGGGCCAGCGGTACTTCACAGCACTGAAGCGGCGCGGTGTGGAAGCCCAGCTGCTGATATTCCCGGGTGAGGACCATGAACTTTCCCGCTCAGGCAGGCCACAGCACCGGCGCCAGAGATTCGAGCACATCCTGCGCTGGTGGGGCCGGCTCCTCCCGACCGAAGCAAATCCGGCAACCATACCGCTGGAGTGACGCGGCGAGGCACGGGCGTTTCAGGGATTCCCGGGCAGGAATCCCAAGGCCGCACGGGCCTTTCCGATCCCCGGTTCCGCCCAGTTGGCGGCGTACTCCGCGTTGGAGCTCAGGGACCTCAACTCGGCCCGGTCAACGTACAGGGTGCCACGGAGATGGTCGGTTTCGTGCTGCACAATTCTCGCCTGCCACCCCTCGAATTCCCGTTCCGACGCCAGGCCTGCGGGGGATTCGAACCGGAGCAACACCCGTTCAGGCCTGACAACCACTGCCTGCAGCCCGCTCAGCGAGAGGCACCCCTCGAAGAACGCGGCGGTTTCCGTTCCTACGGCCGTGTAGCGCGGGTTGATGATGGTGAGGAACTCCAGCGGGCTACGGTGCCGCAGTGCCGCGGCCTCCGGGTCGACGTCGTACTGGTCCTCAAGGACTGCCAGCTGCAGTGGGATTCCGAGTTGCGGGGCGGCCAGCCCCACGCCAGGGGCGTCGTGCATTACTTCTCGCATGAGGGCTATCAACTGGTCCAGCTCGCCGGCGCTGATCTGGCCGTCGAAGGCCGCGGCCCGCTGGCGGAGTATGGGATTCCCGGCCTGGACGATGGGCGGCAGCGATCCCGCGGACAGGATTTCCTGTACCCGTTCCCTCAGGTGCGCAGGAGTGAATGAAGTGGGCGGTGATACGGCGGTCATGCGGAAAGCCTAGCGGCGGACACCGCACGGCGTGGGCCGCGTCGGCTAATGTCGATGCCATGGCTGAACTGATTGCGCCCCAAACCAACGCACTGGAACTTGTCCTGGACTTTATCCGGGTCCTGGAAGCCGGCGGTGACGGCGCGGCCATCGGGCCTTTCCTCGCTGCGGACTTCGTGCTGGCCGAGGCGCCGCATCTGCTCGCGGCTGAAGGCTCCACCCGGACGCGGGACCAGGCGATGGCCGGCCTCGACCAAAGCGGCGAAGTAGTGGCGGACCAGAAGTTCGAGATCCGCCGCACCACCTGCGAAGGCGGTCGCGTTGTGGTGGAGGCAGACTGGTCGGCGCGGACGCTGATGGACCTGCGGTACTGGGATGCCGGTGAGACCATTCGGGCCCGAACGTCGTCGGTCTTTGAAGTCCGGGACGGCCTGATCATCAGCCAGGACAGTTACGACTGCTACTTTGTGAACTCCTGACCCGCCGGCGCCTTCCGGCGAAGGAGGTCACTGCATGGTGAACCGGCGGGCCACTAGCCTGTTGACCGTCGGGATAGAGGACACCGCGAGGACTGTGGCGTTTCTCAACGCCAGGAACGGCGGCGCCAGTGGACGCCCCAGCGTCATATTCACTTCCGACTGCCACCGCGCCACTAAGGCGGCGTTCCGACGCCGGGTGGAATAGGCGCGCAGGCGCTGGCCAACTGGTTTCCCCGCCAGGGCAGCACAGATGATCGGCGCCAGTTCCGCCGCGTCCAGCCAGCCAAGGTTCATGCCTTGGCCGCCGATGGGGCTTAGTTCATGGGCCGCATCACCGAGCAGGACCGCACGGCCCGCGACTGACCGGCATGCCACCGTGGACCGGGGGCTGAAGCTGCTGAGCATGCTGTTGCTGGCCGGGTCCGGCCGGACCCCCGTGCGCTGTTGGACCATCCGCACCAGTTCGACCACGTCCAGGACCGGTGCGGGCCGGGGAATCCTGACGACCCAGCGGCGGAGACCGCCAGGCAAGGGAAAGGATTCCACTATCCCTTCGGCCTCGAGGTACAGGACGGCTTCGTGGTTGCGGGTGTCCTCAGCTGCGAAATCACCCATCACATAGTGGTGGGGATAACTTCGGGACGTGGCCGGGATGCCCAGCAGGCCGCGCATCCGGGACCGGGAGCCGTCGGCGGCGACCACAAGGCGTGAGGTGCTGCGGCTGCCGGCACCGCCCGCCTTGGTGGCCTCAGCGTGGACGGTGACCAGTCCGCCGTCGTCCGCTATTTCCGTCACCCTGGCACCCCTGACCAACGCCGCCCCATCCAGTTCGTGTACCCGCTGCTCCAGCAAGGATTCCGTTGTGAACTGGGGGAGGGACAGGACAAACGGGAACCGATCCGAGACCGATGCGAAGGACATTGACCCCACGGTCTTTCCGCCGCTGACCGCAATACCGCCGCGGATCTGCACGCCGGCACCAACCATGGCGCTGGCCACGCCAACTCGGTCCAGGGCCGCAAGGGCGGGGGGATGGATGCCGATGGCCCGCGAGTGGGATTCCCGGTGAACCCGCTGTTCAAGGACCCTCACCGCGACGCCCTCCTGCAGCAGCATGGCCGCGAGATAGAGGCCCACGGGTCCGCCGCCGACGATTACCACCTCAACCATCTGGATGGTCCCGGCGGTGGATAAGGACTTGGTGGAAAGGGGAATGGCGTGCCACCTGCCAGCCCGGGGGAGCGGCGGCTGTGAGTTCCTTCGGTGTGTAGCTGCGCCTGATCGAGGTCAGGCCATCCGCACGGATGAACGAGCCGATGAAGGGCAGGGCGGCCACGGAGAAAAGTGCATAGGCCCCGATGTTCCTTCGCAGGTCGTTGTGCAGGGAAAGCCGGCGTGCCAGGGTTTGCGAATCCGCCAGGAGCTGCGCCAGGTCCGCTGGATGGAGGTGGTGGATGACGTGGTTCGAGATCACGACGTCGAAACGGCGGCCTTCGCGGACCAGTTCTGTGCTGTCGGCCTGGCGGAACCGGACTGAGAAATGGTGGGGGCGGTGTGACGAGTAGCTGTATGCCCTGGCGTCCGGGTCAATGCCGGTGACGTCGAGCAGCAGTTTGTCCCGGGCGGACCAGAGGACGAGCTGCCGCGCCAAGTCACCTCCGCCGCACCCTATGTCGAGGACGGTCGTTGCAGAGTCGTGGGAGAGCAGAGGGCGAAGCTCATTGCAGTACAGCCGCCGCCAGCCTGAGAAGAGCAGGTTCACCAGTCCGAACTGCCGGTATGTGCGCGCCAGTTTGGTGGGGTCACAGTCCGGCAGGTCCATTATTTCCACGGCGTCCACAGCCCGTTGCCGCATCAGGGACACAGGTCAGGCCAGTGACGACGCCGCCTCAGGCTGCACCGCCCGCTTCCCCGTGGCGGTCTGGCGGAGTTTCGTAAAGAGTCCTGTTTCCACTGTCAGGCCGGGGCCGAACGCCATGGAGCAGATACGTTCCTCACCCTCCACCGCTGGCTGCTCCAGGATGTGCCGGAGGACAAACAGCACCGTGGCGCTGCTCATGTTGCCGTAGTCCCGCAGGGTATCCCGGGCCGGAACGAGTTGCTGGTCCGTGAGTTCAAGGCGCGTCTGGACCTTGTCCAGAATGCTCCGGCCGCCGGGATGGATGGCCCAATGGCGGATGTCCCGGTAGGGGAGTCCACGCAACGACGGATCCCGGGCCAGCAGCGGTGTCAGGGCGCCGATGATGTGGTCGTCGATGATGTGGGGGACGTAGTTGCCGAGCACCATCTCAAAGCCGTGGTCGCCGATGTTCCACGCCATGGACTCCTCGCCCACCGGTGTGAGGACGGTTTCGAAGTGGTCCAGCTGCATCAGGGCAGGTGCATCCGGATTGTTGCGGGCCGTAATGATGGCAGCCGCCGCGCCGTCGGCGAACAGCGCCGAACCCATGATGGTGTCGGGGTCGTTGGACGTCCGCACGTGCAGCGAGCACAGCTCGGCACAGACCACCAGGACAACGGCCTGTGGGTCTGCCTCGCAGAAGGACTTGGCGGCCCGCAGCGCCGGAAAGGCTGCGTAGCAGCCCATAAATCCGAGGTGATAGCGCTGGACGGCCGGGTCCAATCCCAACGCGCGGACGATCTTGTAGTCAGGACCAGGGTTGAAGAACCCTGTGCAGGAGACGGTCACGACATGGGTTATGTCAAGTAAGGATAGATCCGGGCAGGCGTCCACGGCAGCCCGGGCAGACTCGATGAAGAGTTTGGTGACTTCCCGGGCGAAGATCTCGTTGCGCACCTTGGTGGTGGGGTTCAGGAGCAGGCCGGTGGCCGGATCAAAGAACTGCGGATCGTCCGAGCGGAACGCCATGGTCATTTCGTCAACGGCGGTATGGCGGGTGTCGATGGCGGCTGAATCAAAGCAGGTGTTCACCAGCCGGGAGCCCAACCTGGTCAGGCCGGGCTGGGCCGCAAAGACTTCACGGGCTTCGGCCTGGACCAGCACAGTTGGCGGAACAGCAGTTTCAAGTGAACGCAGGTAGACCGTCATTGGTTCATTCTTGGCGAGCCCGCCGGATTAGACAATGGCCGGGCTGGCCGGGGGAGCCGTTCCGGTGCCTCAGGCTGGTGCTCTGGACACAAAAGCGGGGGCTGGCGAATTATCGCCGGCCCCCGCTGGGCCCCGGTTCGCTACGGGGCCAATTCCTTGATAACTACTGCTTCACGAGAGTGTTTCCATAGCCGGCGTCGCACTTGCCGTCATGGATGACACCGGCGCCCGGTGCCACGACGTAGTTGCTCGCCGGGTTGAAGACGGCGGTGTTAACGGCAGTCACCTTACCGGCGCACTGGTCGGCGCCGCTGGCATTCATGCTCTGGCCGCCGATCCACATGTCGATCCAGATGGTGGAGTTGCTTCCCTCCACGTTTGTGCCCTGGTGGCACGGGCCGCCCTGGGGATCGTTGCCGTCGCCACACGTGTCTTCGACAATAAAGTAGCGGCGCACGTCCGGAAGGTAGATCCGCGTTCCGGCCGGGAAATCGAGCACGTCCTTGCCGGTGGCGAGGGAATGCCCCACGGCGATGGTGATGGGGTCATCGTAAGTGCCGGTGCCCCCAGCGGACTGGTGCAATACCGGGTGGCTGATTTCAACTGAGCCGGCCGGCGTGTTGTCGTGCCAGGTGTATGCCGTTGTGTACGCAGTGTTGACAATGTTCTCGGAGGACGACGCCGGCTGGACAGGGGCCGGTGCCGGCGCAGGCTTCGGAGCCGCTGCAACCACAGCCGGCGCAACGGCAGGTACGGGAACAGCCGCCGCAACCGGGCTCGCGGCCGGCGCCTCTTCGGCTGTCTGTTCCGTTGCCGCGGCCGCTGCCGCAGCTTGCTGGGCCGTTGCAGCCGCTGCGGCTACCTCTGCCTTCTCTGCGGCGGCACGCTGGCTGGCGCCGATCTCCGCGGATTTGTCGGGCTGGGTGCTGGAGCTGGCTTCGACGCCGGCGATGGCCGAGCCCGAAGACTGAGCGGGTGAGTTGGGGGCGCCAGTGACGGAGCCACACGCCGAGGTGGCGAGTAGGACCGTGAGCATGCCGGCGGCCAGCAGATCATTTCTGCGCATGGAAAAAGCCTCTTCATGGGAGTACGGAACGGGCATTTCCCCTAGGGGTATGCCCTGCCCGGAGTTGGACACGGCCTGCGGCAACGCGGGGACGTTGCCATCTGGGGACTTACCACACGCAAGAGCATTTCGGGCGATCTTTTCGGCGTGTGCGCCGACCGGTGACCTAAACGTTACCTTGCGGTCAGTGGAACAGGCCAATCACTGGCGTGTCGCCTGCGTGCCGCCAAAATCAATGGCTGGAGGTCCACCCGGCAAGTTCGACCTGACCTGCATCAACATCCAAGGAAGCCCCCGGATGCGCCTGTATAACGTCGGCGTAACATAGGCCACTCTCCACTCTCCGATAACGCCGATAATCTACATTATGTAAAGTAACTGGTTATCCCGCACCTGATCGAAGAACGCCTAAGAACTGGTCTGACCCAGTTTTCACGATTGCGTGCAGCGGACGCTTCGAGTCCCGCGCCGTGTTGGCGACTGCGTCCGGGATTTTTTCGCGCACCCGAAGGGACACAGACACAGCCGCTCAGTTGCGAACAATCAAGATCAAATCGACTTGGCCGCTAACGACTTCCTCACCGCCCGCTGAACTTCTTCACCCAAGGGCCGCACGGCAGACGCCGACCCGAACTCTGCATGACCATCAATTCGTACCCCACCGCTCCCCCGGCTCGATCACAGGTCCGGGACAGTTTTGCGGTCATTTGCGGCGGTGCGGGACGACGGCGGCCTCCCGCCGTCACCGGACGCCTCCCGCGACAATAGGTAGCCAACCTCGAAAAGTCGAGTACTTCGTACGCATGCACGGCAGAGGCCGGACTTCTACGGTTGGTTGCATGGCGGCACGCTGGGTACGTCTATTTATCACGCACCCACGGGCAGATCAGTGTCGATCTTCCACTAGCTGAGAAGCGGCATTGTTCAGTTCCGGCACTCCTGAGGACGTCATATGCTGAATTCCCGTATCCCCCAGGCACGCGAGCATGCGCTGGGACAAGCCCCTGGAACGCCTGTGATTATGCTCAGGCCGGCCCCCGTCAAAGTACGCTCCATCATCGGCAACGCCATCGCCTACACGGTCACTCATGTGTTGGTTGAGTCGGACACCAACGGGGAGTACAACGTCCGGTGGGAAGCCACCTGGCTGGTGCGCCGGGTTCAGAAAAGCTCCTGAGCTGGGGCGCCGTGCCCGAGCATTTTCAGCAAGTAGCACCTCAAAAAAACTCGAGTACCTGCTACGCATGTGTACCCGTGTCTTGCGCTATTAGGTTCCTAGGTACGGTGACACTTCGGAGCGGCTGGCTCTGCGGCACCAGGTTGGGGGCAGATTTATCCCTTTCTGCTTCTTCCTTGGCGGTCACTTGCCTGATTCTGTCAGGTTGCCCTGCACTCACGACCACCTCGCGAGGCGTATATGAAAAAACCAGCCCCTCCTCGTTCAACTGCTCCGGCACCGGTCTTTTTCGACGTCAGCGGACATCGCTGGCAACGGGTTCGGACATGCCTGCTTGCCGCAGTGATGTTGATGGTCCTGTCCCTCGTTGCAATCCTCCCTGCGGCGACTGCTCCTTTGCGGCTTGGAGAAAAGAACCAGGCCGCCGCCTATCCAAGGCAATTGCTGAGCCAGCAGGACCTGGAGAACATCCCGAGGATCGGCTTCAGGGAAGGCACTGCCATCTTTCACCGGATCGCGCTCGTGGTTCCGAAGGATGGGAAGGTCCTACTCAAGGATCCCTTCAGCGACACCGTTTGGAGGGAAGCAACCGCAGACGAGACAGAGGTGATTGGCCAAAGCCCCTACGTTGTGGAAGCCTACGGCCAGGCTCTGGACCACACGCTGATGCTGACCTTCGATGACGGGCCCGATCCCCGCTTCACCACGCAACTCCTGGACCTGCTATCGCGCGAAGGCGTGCCGGCGACCTTCTTCCCCGTCGGCGACAACATCATCAAACACCCTGAAATCTTCCGCCGCATGATCCGCGAAGGGCACATGGTCGGCAACCACACCATGTCCCACATCGATTTCTGGGCCCACGAGGACTCGTACAACCGTCAGCAGATCATTGGCGAGGACCGTGTCATGCGGGCAACGGAAAATTATGATTCCAGGCTATTCAGGATCCCGACAGGAAACCCCGAAAACAACACCCTGGCGCTTCTACAAGCTCAGCAGCTGGGCTACTTCCACATCAACATGGACCTCGATACGAGGGACTGGGACCACGCGCCGGGAGTGCCCGTTGAGGTACCGCAACTGAACGGCGAAGGGCACGTCGTGCTGATGCACGACGGAGGCGGGGACCGCTCCGCAACGCTCAAAATGCTGGAAGCCCTCATCCCACAGGCCAAAGCGCAGGGCTACACCTTCACTACTCTCCAGCCCCTGCTGCCCCCAGAGTATGTGCCGCGGCACAGCGTCACCGCCAGCGTGGAGGACACCATGACACTGGCGGCGTTCACAACTTACCTGGTCACACCCAACATTGTCCTCAACTGGCTGTTCTGGTTCGGCATTGGGTCTTTGACCATCCTGACGTTCCTGTTCGTGGTGCTTGCCGTGATCAACAACGTCCGGCAGAAACGACGCCGCTGGGACGCCATCGACGACGACGACTGGCCCTTCGTCAGCGTGGTCCTGCCCGTGTTCAACGAAGAACTCGTCGTGGCCAGGACACTTGATGCCCTAAGAGCCAGCGACTACCCCCGCATGGAAGTGGTCGCGATCAACGACGGGTCAACGGACGGTACCCTTGCCGTGCTGACGGACTACGCCAGGACGTGGCCCAATCTTCGCGTCATCGACCAGCCGAACGGCGGCAAATCAGCGGCCAGCAACAACGGAATCGCCCAGTCCCGCGGAGAAGTTGTGGTCACCCTCGACGGTGACACACTGTTTGAACCACAGACCATCAAGATGTTCGCCCGCCATTTCCTGGCCCCCCGGCAGGGCAAGGAGGTCGGGGCTGTGGCAGGACATGTCAAAGTCGGAAACCGGCGCAACCTGATCACGGCATGGCAGAGCCTGGAGTATCTTTCCGGTATCTGTGTCACCCGCATGGCCGAGGGCCTCATGGGCGCTATTTCCATCGTTCCCGGTGCGTGCGCCGCGTGGCGCCGTGAGGCCCTGGTCAGGGCCGGCGGCTACTCCCATGACACCCTTGCCGAAGATGCTGACCTCACGCTTTCACTTCAAAGCCTTGGCTACAGCATCGTTCAGGAAAACGAGGCCGTCGCGTGGACTGAAGCGCCCCTGACAGTCCAAGGCCTGTTCAAACAGCGGCTCCGTTGGACCTACGGCAATTTCCAGACCCTGTACAAGCACCGTTCAATGCTCTTCAACCCCAAGTACGGGGCCCTTGGCTTGCTCACCATGCCGTATGCGCTGATCTCTGTCCTCGTGCCGCTAATCTTCATGCCCCTGACAGTCATCGTCGCAATTAACAGCCTGATCCACGGAGAATGGCAGGCCATCGCAATCTTCTCGGCGTTCGTCGCCGCAACCCATATGATCATCTCGATTGTGGCCGTCCTGATGGTCCGCGAGAGTGTCCTCCATCTCTTCATGGTGCCGATTTACAGGCTTATCTACGAACCCCTCCGCGCCTACGTGGTGTTCGGCTCAGCGATCATGGCCCTACGCGGCACCGCCGTGGGCTGGTACAGGCCCGAGAGGACCAACAGTGTCACGCTTCCCGCTTTGCCCGGGCCGATCGTTGCACGTGCTCCCGCTCCTGTTCTGGCGGCCTCACCCGCGCCGCGTACCCTGCAGGATTCCCTATAGCCCAACCATTCTGCTTGCGTTATGCTGATCGACCCCACGAACTACGCACGCAGAAGTGCAGCGAGGCGGCAGCAGCACATGCCTACATCCGAACGGCCGGGAAGGAACCTCATGATCCTGATGGCAGTTCTTACGCTGGCCGCATGCGGCTCCACGCCGCCGGACGGACCCGGCCGGAAGGTGGAGGTAACTCAAAGCGCCACCAGGCCTGGTTGGTTCGGTGGCTACCTCGACGTCACGCTGTTCCCAAGTCTCCCTCCACAGGAACTACCGTCGCAGGGAAGGGTAACGACGGTCCTCTCCTTTATCAGCTCAGATCCCGCCCGGCCATGCGAGCCTGTCTGGGGCGGCTTCTATGATCTTGACCGGGCCAGCGACAAGCTGGCTCTCGACTCACGGCTGGACGCATTCCGCACGGCAGGCAACGACGTCGCAGTCTCCTTCGGCGGGCAACGGGGTACAGAACTGGCCGCAGCCTGCACCGACGGTGATGCCTTGGTTCGCGCCTACACATCAGTCATCAGCAGGTACGGACTGGACACCGTGGACCTCGACATCGAAGGCGCAGGTGCTGCCGACTATGCAGCGGTGAAGAGACGCGCAACGGCAACGGCGCGCCTTCAGGCCGAGCGGCCTCTTGATAAACCTCTCAAGGTCTGGTTGACGCTTCCTGTCTCGCGGGGAGGGCTCACCCCCGCAGCCGTGATCTCCGTGGAAACCATGATTGAGTCCGGTGTTGACCTCGCCGGCGTGAATATCATGACCATGAACTTCGGCCCGCTCGCTCCCGGCGAAACCATGCTTGATGCTGCGGTGGCCGCAGCCGAGGCTACCCACCGGAGGCTGGCCGGGATATACGCAGCGGCAGGCAAACCCCTCGACACTGCTGCCCTGTGGAACAAGATCGGGCTCACGCCGATGATCGGCGTCAACGATGTCGAGGGGAACGTCTTTGCCCTAGCGGATGCTGAGGGACTGAACAGCTTCGCGTTGGAGCGAGGCATCGGCCGGATGTCCATGTGGTCCCTGAACAGGGATGCTGCCTGCAATTCCCCGGGCCAAGGTCAACCGCACAGCAGCGTAGCCAGTGACTGCAGCGGCATTGAGCAGAAACCCGGCATCTTCGCGGAGGTATTGTCCAACGCACTGACGCGTCAGCCTTAGGAACGGCCCGGGATCGCACTGAGCTGGCTGGCTGGCGGGAACAATTCGAGGAGGCAACGAATGCACAGAAGATTCCCTTCGGCAGCAGGATTAGTCTGTGCCGTCCTGGCGACTGCCGCCTGCGTCAGCCCGTCGTCGCCCCGGGCACCCGGTGAAAAAGTCGATTCGAAGGTCTTCGTCACGGCCTATACGTGGTACGACAACACACCCGCGGGGTCGCCCACGATTAGCCACCCCGTCGTGCATAACGAGGCCGGCGGAACTGGAACCTATGAGGATCCCGTTACCCTCGCCGTCGGGCATTCCAAAGCGACCGGGGAGGACATCCTTGATATCCCCGCAGGCACGCGGATCTACCTGCCCGATGTGCGGCGCTACTTCATCGTGGAAGACTCCTGCGGAGACGGACCGGCTCCGGAGAACGGACCGTGCCACGTCGGCGCCCGCGAAAACGGTGGTGATTCCGTGTGGATTGATATGTGGATCGGCGGCAAGGGGGAAAGTGCGTCCTTAGTCCGCAACTGCCTGCGAACGGTCACCGGGGTGTTTGCGGTGGTCTTCGAACCTGCAAAGAACTACGCCGTGGCCCCCGGGGCAGGTGTGATCCACGACGGCAAGTGTGATTCAGGCTACGGCAACGACCTCGTTGTCCGATAGGCCCGGGGCCGCGCAGCGCTCCTCAACCTTCATAAGCCGCCTGGAGTGCGGCGATATCAAGCTTCTGCATGCCTAGCATGGCCTGCATCGCGCGCTGGGCACCCTCCGGGTCCGGACCGCCGATCAGAGAGCCCAGGATGTCCGGCACGATCTGCCAGGAGACACCGTAGCGGTCCCTCAACCAGCCGCACTGGCTCTCCGCCCCGCCGACCGTTAACGCCGACCAGTAGCGGTCCACTTCCACCTGGTCAGAACAGTCGACTACAAACGAGACGGCTTCAGTGAAATTGGCCGGCGCTCCCCCGTTGAGTGCCATGAAGTTCCGGCCCTCAACCTCGAACTCAACGGTGATGACCTGCCCGGCCTGACCGGGACCGCCTTCACCGAACCGCGAGACGTCCAGAATCCTGGAATCACCGAAGACAGACACATAGAACTCGGCGGCTTCTTCGGCCTGGTTCTCGAACCACAGGCACGTGGAAATCTTTTGCATGGCTGTTCCCTTCCGGCTAGAGCCTAGCCCGGGGCCATTCCCCGCACAACGGCCGGAGGATGCCGGCTGACCAGCCCCACAGTGTTGCCTTCCGAGTCGCGGATGAAGGCCATCCACTCATCCGTTCCTGCCGGACCCAGGGCAGCGTCGTCATGGTGAAAGATCACCTGCGGCAGTGAAATTACCTCCACTCCCCTGCCCTGCAGGGAGCTGATGCTCGTCCGGACGTCCTCCACCTCCAAATACAGGACCGACGACGGCACGCCGCGCTCCAGCAAGAGCCGAACGCCATCCAGATCGAAAAACAGCAGTCCCGGCGGGTCGTAGATCGCCGCTGGTTGCACCCCCAGCAGTTGTGAATAGAACTCAGCGGCCCGCTGGAGGTCATGTGCCTGCTGGGCCACCTGGATCAGACGCACTGTGCCTCCCGCGTGATGAGCGCCGCTGTCCCTCCCATCTTCCATAATCCCCCCGTACCCCGGCAAGCATCAGGCCCGGGCCACCCCACTCGCCGGGTTAGGCTCGAAGCCATGAATTCCGAGACCAAACAGTCCACCAGAGCCCCCCGGCAGGCCATTATTGCCGCCGCCCTGTCAGATGCCTTCCTGATTTTGGTCTTCGCGGCGATCGGCAGGGATGCCCACCAACGCGGCGACATCCTCACCGGAGTCTTCCTCACGGCATGGCCGTTCCTTGCTGGGGCCGCCATCGCCTGGTTTGCGGGACGGGCCTGGCGGCGTCCGCTGTCCATGGCAACCGGCGTCGTGGTTTGGCTTGGAGCCGTGGCCGGCGGCATGATCCTGAGGGCGCTGACGGGACAAACCGTAGTCGTGGCCTTCGTGATTGTTGCGCTCTTGAGCCTGGGGCTGTTCCTGGTGGGCTACCGGGCACTTCTTGCGCTGGTGCGCAGGTTTCGACAGTCGTGACACCGCTGCCGGCCTCGCGCCTGGGACAGGCCTGATGGACACCGGCCATGTAATAGGCTGGCATCACCATAGAGACTTGCCGGGCACAGCTACGGCCAACAGATCCGGAAGGATTGAACAGTGATCACCGCATTCGTTCTGATCAAGACCGACGCCGCCCGCATCCCGGAAACCGCCGAGGAAATTTCTGCGATCCCAGGCATCAGCGAGGTCTATTCCGTGACAGGCGAATGGGACCTTATCGCCGTTGCCCGCGTCGCCCGGCATGAGGACCTGGCTGACGTCATTGCCGACAAGCTGTCAAAGGTCCCCGCGGTGGTTCACACCACCACACACATTGCGTTCCGCGCCTATTCCCAGCACGATCTCGACGCGGCATTCGCGCTCGGCTTCGAACAGTAGGACCAATTCCCGGAAAAGACGGGGCCCGGCTTAACAGCCTGGCCCCGTCTTTTGTGTAGTCGGGTCAAGGCCGCGTCAGCGCAACCCACTTATCGAGGACCGCCGCCGCGGCACCGGTATCAATGGATTCCTCGGCCCGGGCAAGCGCCGAACGCATCCGCTCCAGGAACGGGGCCTCGGCCGATTCATCAAAGGCCAGCAGACCGGCGGCCGCGTTAAGCAGCACGGCATCCCGCGCCGCGCCGGCTTTGCCGGCAAGGACATCACGTACGACGGCGGCATTCGCTTGGGCGTCCCCGCCGCGGAGTTCCTCCACAGTCGCGGGACGGATGCCCAGCGCGGCCGGCTCAAAATTCAGTTCAACGACCGCGCCCTCACGGATTTCCCAAACGGTGGAGGGACCCGTTGTAGTCAGTTCGTCCAGCCCGTCATTGCCACGGAAAACCAGGCCGCGGCTGCCCCGCTTCGCCAGGACGCCCGCAACCAGCGGTGCCATCCGGGCATTCGCCACGCCCACGGCGGACGCCTGCACCCGCGCCGGGTTGGTCAGCGGCCCCAGGAAATTAAAAGCGGTGGGGATGGCGAGCTCCCGGCGGGGCACTGCGGTGTGACGGAAAGAGGGGTGGAATACCTGGGCGAAACAGAAAGTGATTCCGGCCTCACCCGCGTTGCGTGCCACCTGGGCCACCGGGAGGTCGAGCCTGACCCCGAGTGCTTCGAGTACATCGGCTGATCCGGACGACGAGGACGCTGCCCGGTTGCCATGTTTGACCACTTTCGCTCCAGCGCCCGCGGCGACGAGGGCGGACATGGTGGAAATGTTGACGGTATTTAGCTGGTCACCGCCGGTACCCACGATGTCCAGCTTCTCGCCGGGGATGTCGATTGGTGTTGCGTGGCGCAGCATCGCGTCCACTAAGCCCGAGATTTCCTCCACGGTTTCACCCTTGGCGCTGAGGGCAACCAGGAATCCGGCAATCTGCGAAGGGGTGGCCTCCCCTGACATGATTCTGTCCATCGCCCACGCGGTGTTGCCCGCCGTGAGGTCAGTTCCGTTGATGAGGGCCGATATGAGCCGCGGCCAAGTGTTGCTGTCCGCGGGCGCGGTTGCCTGAGAAGTCACCTTCTGATGCTATCGAGCCACCCCGGACCTGACCAATGTGAACGCCGCCGGGAACTTTTCGCAGTGATTTCGCGTCTTTGTAGAAAAAGTCCCCCGAAAAGGCGGTTCGCGTTGGGAAGTACAGACTTTTATAGACATAATGTCTATGTGACATCTGCGACCCATGCCCCCAGTACCCCGGCGCACCCCACGCTGAACCGCCCCAATATGGTTTCTGTTGGAACCGTAGTCTGGCTGTCCAGTGAGTTGATGTTCTTCGCCGGTCTCTTCGCCATGTACTTCACGTTGCGCTCCACGAGCGGACAGATGTGGGCGGAAGAGACAGCAAAGCTCAACTTCCCCTTTGCGCTCGTCAACACGATCGTCCTCGTGGCCAGTTCCTTTACTTGCCAGATGGGCGTCTTCGCCGCCGAACGGCTGCAGCCCCGCAAAACAGGCGGTCCGTTCCAGTTCTCCCGCTGGGGCATGAATGAATGGTTCACACTGACCTTCATCATGGGTGCGTTCTTCGTCGCCGGCCAGGCCACTGAATACGCGATGCTTGTTTCAGAACACGTTTCGCTCTCATCCAACGCGTACGGCTCAGCGTTCTATATGACCACCGGCTTCCACGGCCTGCACGTCATTGGCGGCCTCATAGCCTTCCTCTTCATCATCGGACGCTCGTTCGCAGCAAAGAAGTTCGGCCACTTCGAAGCAACCTCCGCGATCGTCACGTCTTACTACTGGCACTTTGTGGACGTTGTCTGGATCGGCCTCTTCCTGGTCATCTACGTACTGAAGTAGTCAAGCTTTGATTCCTTTTCTACAAGAGGCAGAATTTCAAGAAGCGGCTCACGGAGCCGGCGCACGATCGAATAAAGGAACCACCACGTGAAGGCTCTCTCGCAAAAGCGGCGTCACCCACTCGCAGTAATCGCGCTGCTACTGATGGGTCTCCTCATCACTGGTGGGCTGTACGCCGTTGCCACTACCGTCAACCAGGCCAAGGCATCCACCACCAGTTTCAGCGCCAATGACACCGCCGAGGGCGAAAAGCTCTTCGCAGCAAACTGCGCCACCTGCCACGGCATGGGTGCTAGCGGCAGCCAGGATGGCCCTTCCCTAGTCGGCGTCGGTGCTGCAGCGGTTGACTTCCAGGTCGGAACCGGCCGGATGCCCATGCAGATGAACGGTCCGCAGGCTTACAAAAAGCCGGCCCAGTTCAACGATGAGCAGACTCACCAGCTTTCAGCCTACGTAGCTTCCCTGGGAGCCGGCCCGGCAATTCCTGAAGAACACCTGCTTGATGAGCAGGGTGACGCCGCCAAGGGTGGCGAGCTCTTTCGTGTGAACTGCGCCATGTGCCACAACGCAGCAGCAGCCGGCGGTGCACTGACCCGAGGCAAGTTCGCTCCCGCCCTTGCCGACGTGTCCGGAAAGCACATCTACGAAGCGATGGTCACCGGACCGCAGAACATGCCCGTCTTCAATGACGCAAACGTCACCCCCGAGGGCAAGCGCGACATCGTCACGTTCCTGAAGCAGATCGAAGCCAACGGCTCCCCCGGCGGCGCTGACCTCGGCGCCTTGGGCCCGGTCGCCGAAGGACTCTTTGTCTGGGTTGCTGGCCTGGGCGTCATCATCGCGTTCACCATCTGGCTTACTTCCCGGACGTCTTAGGCGCAACGGGAAACTTAAGAACTTCTGCTGCCCAGTCAGCAGTTTGAAATTGAAAACTAACTCGGCAGACGCCGGGACGAGAGAAGGATGAGGCGAATTATGGGCAACCATAGTGACGGCAGTCCGAACCACTCGGGCACCGTAGCTACGGCTGGTCAGAATGAGGTGGAGAAGTTCCAGGATCCTGGAATTCCCCCGCACCGTTTGCGCCTGGCCGACACGGACCCGAAGGCCGCAAAGCGTGCAGAACGGCAGGTCGCCGTACTTTTCGGCGCGTCAGTTGTCGGCACCCTGATCTTCCTGGTGGCGTACTTCGCCATCGATTTGGGCGAGGGCACCAGCATCGCCACCATCCGGCTGCAGAACGCCCTGCTTGGCGTTGGTACCGCGTTTGCCATGCTCGGCATTGGCACCGGTATTGTGCACTGGGCGAAGGCCCTCATGCCGGACCATGAAGTCTCCGAGGAGCGCCATCCCATCCGCACCGAAGAAGACCGCCTAGCGGCAGTCCGGATCGTGGATGACATCGTGGAAGAGACCGGCATTAAGCGCCGCCCCCTCATCCGCAACACGCTGCTCGGTGCAATGGCCTTGGCACCGCTTCCCGCAATAGCGGTTTTCGGTGACCTCGGCCCCCGCCCCGACCGGGCGCTGTCCCACACGATGTGGGCACCGCAGGAGGGCAAGCTCAAGCGCCTCACCCGCGACCCCGACGGCACACCTATTAAGGCCTCTGACGTCACCATCGGTTCGGCCTTCCACGTAATTCCTGAGGGCCTTAACGAATTGCATGAAGGCAAGCTCAACGAAAAAGCCAAGGCAGTAGTCCTGCTGATGCGCCTTGACCCCGCTTCGCTGAACCCCTCCGAGGGCCGCGAAGACTGGAGCTACAACGGAATCGTTGCCTATTCCAAGATCTGCACCCATGTCGGTTGCCCTGTTGCTCTGTACGAGCAGCAGACGCACCACCTGCTGTGCCCGTGCCACCAGTCCACCTTTGACCTCACCAACGAGTGCAAAGTGATCTTTGGCCCGGCCAGCCGGCCCCTCCCGCAGCTGCCGATTGCAGTGGACGCCGAGGGCTACCTGGTCGCAACCAGCGACTTCAATGAACCTGTAGGACCGAGTTACTGGGAGCGTGATGAGCATGAGCGCAGCATCAAGAGCTGAAGCCCCCGCCTTCGTCGCCAAGACTAAAGCCGGACGCATCACTGATTTTGTTGACGCGCGAGTTGGCGGATCAGGAATCCTGCGTGAATTCGGTCGCAAGGTGTTCCCCGACCACTGGTCATTCATGTTCGGTGAAGTCGCCCTCTACTCCTTCGTCATCCTGTTGCTCTCGGGCACCTTCCTGACCTTCTTCTTTGATCCGTCCATGGCGGAGACCCACTACGACGGTTCATACCTGCCGTTGAAGAACGTCGAAATGTCCGTTGCGTACAGTTCCTCGCTGGACATTTCCTTCGACGTCCGTGGTGGCCTGTTTATGCGCCAGGTCCACCACTGGGCCGCGCTGCTCTTCGTCGCGTCGATCGGCGTGCACATGCTGCGCGTTTTCTTCACCGGGGCTTTCCGCAAACCGCGTGAAATGAACTGGGTTGTCGGCAGCGTACTGCTGATCCTCGCCATGGCAGCCGGCTTCACCGGCTACTCCCTTCCCGATGACCTGCTCTCCGGCAACGGACTGAGGATCATTGACGGTGTTATCAAGTCCATCCCCGTTGTTGGAACCTACATTTCCTTCTTCCTCTTCGGCGGAGAATTCCCGGGAACGGCTGTGATCGGCCGCCTCTACATGCTGCACATCCTGCTCGTCCCTGCGCTCATCCTCTTGATGATCGTTCTGCACCTCTTTATGGTGGTTGTGCACAAGCACACCCAGTACCCCGGCCCGGGCCGCAACGACGGCAATGTTGTTGGCTACCCGCTCGGTCCCGTGTACGCAGCCAAGGCTGGCGGCTTCTTCTTCATCGTGTTCGGTGTCATTGCCCTGATGGCGGCATTCTTCACCATCAACCCGATCTGGAACTACGGCCCCTACGACCCCTCCCCTGTATCGGCCGGTACACAGCCTGACTGGTACATCGGATTTGTTGACGGCGCGCTGAGGCTTATGCCTGGTGTTATCGGCGATTTCCACTTCGAGTACGTCATCTTCGGATACACCCTGACGCTGAATGTACTGCTGCCTGCCCTGGTGCCTGCGGGCATTCTGTTCACGGTGATGTTTATGTACCCTTGGATCGAAAGCTGGATCACCAAGGACACCCGCGAACACCATGTCCTGGACCGTCCGCGGAACGCCCCCACCCGCACCGCCATCGGGGTCGCCGGCTTCGTCTGGTACTGCGTGATGTGGGCCGCCGCTGGTTCGGACCTCATCGCAACACACTTCCATGTGTCCCTGAACGATGTGACGTACTGGCTCCGCGCCTTGTTCTTCATCGGCCCGGTCATCGCGTTTGTCGTCGCCAAGCGGGTAGCCCTCGCACTCCAGCGCAAGGACCGTGAGATCGCGCTCCACGGCCGGGAAACAGGACGTATTGTCCGTCTCCCGCACGGTGAATTCATCGAAGTGCACGCGCCTCTCGATGAGTACAAGCGCTACAAGCTCGTTGGCTTCGAATCACCCTCGCCGCTGCCCGCGGTGCCCAACGACCACGGCATTGTGACGCGCAAGGAAAAGCAGCGTGCTTTCCTGTCCAAGTGGTTCTTCGAGGACCGTGTTGCACCGGCTACGCCGGCAGAGCTGGAGGCCGCCCATGGCCACCACGCCCCTGCGGTAGAGGCCGGCGAGGAAACCAAGAGCCTCAGCCACTAACACTCATAGCAGTAACGGGAAGGCCCGGTCCATTTGGACCGGGCCTTTCCCGTTGCCGGCGACTGCCGCTGTTGGCTGCTGCCGGCCCGCTACTAGTGGTTCCGGTAGCCCAGCGATTGGTTACGGGCAGGCCTCGCACCTGGCCGCTGGAGCGGTACCCATAGCTTGTATCGGTCGGCACGGTAGTAGGAAACTGAGTAGTCAACCATCGCCCGGGCAACAAAGGCGTGCCTCTGGATTTTGAGCAAGGGGGCGCCGACGTCGACATTGAGCAACCGTGCCGTCGAAGGGGAAGCAGCCGTCGCTTCGATCATGTCTTCCCCCCACTCCATCACGAGGCCGAACTGCTCACTCAGCACGTTGTAGAGCGATGTTGGGGGCTCGCCATCCAACAGTCCCGGGACCCGCTGTGCCGGGATGAAGTTCTCGTCCACGCTCATGGGCTCGCCGTCCGCCAGCAGCAGCCGACGGAAACGGACCAGTGGCGTCCCCTCCTCCACCTGCAGCTCACGGGCCAGAAAAGCACTGGCCCCGATCTGTTCAAAGCTCAGGACTTTGGCGGCCGGGATCATGCCGCGGCGTTGCATCTCCTCGCTGTACGAGGTGAGTTTCACCTGAAGGTCGAGTTTGGGCTTCCGTACGAATGTGCCGAGGCCGACAACCCGTTCGAGGACTTCCTCGCCGACCAAGGCATCGATAGCCTGCCGGACTGTCATCCGGGCCAGGCCGAACCGCAGGGCAAGGTCACGTTCCGAGGGCAGGGCGGATCCGGGCGGGCAGGAATCGCTGATGTAGGCCCGCAGGATCTCTCTGAGTTGGATGTAGATGGCAATCCCGCTGCCGCGGTCAATCTCGCCGGCAACGCCGCGGGCATCAGCCACGGAGGTAAGCCCTTGCTTCAGTTTTCACTATCCAAGCTTAAGGCAAGCAGCACCGCCGGACTAGACCACTTCCAGCGCCGAAGCGGCCGGCTTCACCCGTTTGGTCGCGCGGCCATCCAGCCGGATATATTGGACAGGAAATTCAGCGATGACGGTATGGGGGCCGTCAGGAAATGGGAGACCCCTTGCCAGTGCATAAGGCCGTTGTGTTAGCGTCCGTCGGCTTGCATGCCCGTCCCGCCGCGATGTTCGTCAGGGCAGTGACCGAAACGGGACTGCCTGTGACTATCCGCAAGGCCGGTATCCGGGGTGTCGACGCCCGTTCCCTGCTGGAAGTCATGACTGCCGACTTCCCGTTCGGCTGCGAAGTAGAGCTTTCAGTCGCCGACAGCGCCCTCAGTGGCCCTGTCAGTCACCGCGACGCCACGGCGGCACTCCGTGCGCTGGCAGAACTTCTAGAGTCACAGGGAGCCAGGTAGCCGCTCCCAGGACGCATTGGCCCATGACTGCCTGCGCCGAAAGCAAACGAACAGAAACGACGTCGGGCCCCACCAGAAGGTGGGGCCCGACGTCGTAGTTTTGCAAATATCCGCTGAAGCCCGGGGGCTTCTAGTGGGCGTGGTCCCCACGGCTGTACTCGAAGACCCAACCCACAAGGGCTACAACTGCGAGACCACCTGCGATGAACAGGATCCACCAACCCACTGCGAGGCCCAGGAAACCGCCCGCGCAGGCGAGGCCCAGGACCAGGGGCCACCAGCTCCAGGGGCTGAAGTGTCCCTGCTCGCCGGCACCTTCGTGGATCTCGGCATCATTGCGGTCCTCGGGACGCATCCCGACCCGCTTGCCGGTGAATCCAAGGTAGCCGCCGATCATTCCGGAAAGTCCGCCCACCAGGAGGATCCCAAGGGTTCCGACCCACTCATGCCAGTTGGTCAGGAAACCGTAGACCAGGGAAACCGGCACAAAGAAGAAGACTCCGGCTCCAAATATCCATGATTCGATTTTCACTTGGCAGTGTCCTTCTGGTCGGCGTTACCGAACACCGCTGCTGCGGCTGCAGGCGATTCAACGGTGTGTACCTGCGAGAGCTCCGGGTGGTGGAGGTCCAGGGCGGGACGCTCTGAACGGATCCGGGGCAGCGAGGTGAAGTTGTGGCGCGGCGGCGGGCAGGACGTAGCCCACTCGAGCGAGGCGCCAAAGCCCCAGGGATCGTCCACTTCGACGCGCTCGGAGCTGCGCCAGGTGATGTAGACGTTCCAGAAGAAGGGAATCAGGGATGCACCCAGCACAAACGAGGAGATGGTCGAGAACTGGTTCATCCACGTGAAGTTGTCCTCCACCAGGTAGTCCGCGTAACGGCGGGGCATGCCTTCAACGCCCAGCCAGTGCTGGATCAGGAACGTGCCGTGGAAGCCGAGGAACAGGAGCCAGAAGTGGATCTTTCCGAGGCGCTCGTTCAGCATCTTGCCGGTCCACTTGGGCCACCAGAAGTAGAAGCCCGCGAACATCGCGAACACCACCGTGCCGAACACCACGTAGTGGAAGTGCGCCACCACGAAGTAGGAATCGGACACGTGGAAGTCCAGCGGCGGCGACGCCAGGATGATGCCGGTCAGGCCACCGAAGAGGAACGTGATGAGGAAGCCGATGCTCCACAGCATCGGAGTCTCGAATGTAATGGATCCCCGCCACATGGTGCCGATCCAGTTGAAGAACTTCACCCCGGTGGGGACCGCGATCAGCATGGTCATGAAGGCGAAGAACGGCAACAGCACCGAACCGGTTACGTACATGTGGTGCGCCCACACGGTCACGGACAGGGCCGCAATGGCGATGGTCGCGTAGACCAGGCCCTTGTAGCCGAAGATCGGCTTGCGGCTGAAGACCGGGAAGATCTCGGACACAATGCCGAAGAACGGCAACGCGATGATGTACACCTCAGGGTGGCCGAAGAACCAGAACAGGTGCTGCCAAAGTACGGCGCCACCGTTTTCCGGATCGAAGATGTGGGCCCCGAAGCGGCGGTCGGCACCAAGCGCGAACAATGCGGCAGCCAGCGGCGGGAAGGCCATCAGCACGAGGATGGACGTCACCAGGGCGTTCCAGGTGAAGATGGGCATCCGCCACATGGTCATGCCCGGAGCGCGCATGCAGATGATGGTGGTGATGAAGTTGACCGCACCCAGAATGGTGCCGAAGCCGGACAGCGCCAGGCCGAAGACCCACAGGTCACCGCCGATGCCGGGGCTGAACGTCGTGTTGGACAGCGGCGCGTAAGCGAACCAGCCGAACGACGCCGCACCCTGGGGGGTGATGAAGCCGGACACCGCGATGGTGGAGCCGAAGAGGAAGAACCAGAAGGCCAGTGCGTTCAGCCGCGGGAACGCGACGTCGGGGGCACCGATCTGCAGCGGCATGATGACGTTGGTGAAGCCGGCGAACAGCGGCGTCGCGAACATCAGCAGCATAACGGTGCCGTGCATCGTGAAGAGCTGGTTGTACTGCTCTTTGGTCTGCAGGATCTGCATGCCCGGTTCGAACAGTTCAGCCCGGATGAGCAGGGCCATGACGCCACCGAAGCAGAAGAACACAAACGACGCGATCAGGTACATGTACCCGATGGTCTTGTGGTCGGTGGAGGTGATCCAGTTGACGACAATGCGTCCCTTGGACTTAGGAACTACGGGAGCCTCAAGGGTTCCGGCAGGTGCGGTCTGGGTATAAGTAGCCACGTCGCTCCCCTTACTTAATTTCGTTCAGGTTCGGGTTGCGGTCATACTCTTCGCCGAGAAGTCCCGTGTTGCCATCTGCCTTGAGCTTGTCCATGTGAGCCTGGAATTCGGCTTCGGAGACAACCTTGACGCGGAACAGCATTTCGGAGTGGTACTCACCACAGAGCTCGGCGCACTTGCCGTCGTAGGTTCCCTCTTTGGTGGGGGTGAACCTGATGTAGTTGGTCTTGCCGGGGATCATGTCGCGCTTCTGCAGGAAGGCGGGAACCCAGAAAGAGTGAATGACATCGCGGGAGTTCAGTTCGAGGTCAACTGACTTTCCAACCGGCAGGTAGAGCGTCGGGAGCGCTTCCTTATTGATGGTGTTGCCCGTCAGGTGTGCCTGGACTCCTGCCTCGTAGACATCCTCGGTCACGACGTCCCCGGACTTGTAGTTGAAGTCCCAGGCCCACTGCTTGCCGCGGACGTCAACAACGACGTCGGCCGGCTTGGAGCGGTCATCGATGGCCTGCTGGTCGCGGTCCGTGAAGTAGAAGAACACCAGGACCATGAACAGCGGGATTGTCAGGTAAAAGACCTCCAGGGGGAGGTTAAAGCTGGTCTGCCGCGGGAAACCCGTGGTGCCCTTGCGGCGGCGGTAGGCGACAAGGCACCAAACGATCAAACCCCACGTGATGATGCCCACAACAAGGGCTGCAATCCATGAGTTGACCCAGAGGTCCATGATCCGGTCAGTGTGATTGGTGGTGCCACGCTCGGTGGGCAGCCACCCCTTCTCTACCTCTGGCGAACATCCAGTCAAAACCAACGCGCCGGCAACTGCCAAGCCTGAGATCGTAGTGATCGTTTTGCGTCGGCTGCCGGTTCGGTTCTGCGAACTCACAGACGGCCCTTCCTACTTGTTGCTGTTGCCCGTCCACCCAAGGGGCCGGCCGGGCACACTAAAAGTTTTACTACTCGGTGTAGAGCTTACCGCTCTGCCGGGCGTTTCGCCCACATGTCGGCGCCGTGCCTCCGTGCCGTTTTTGGCAGACGGAAAGCAGGCGCCGGCATCGGGCGAAAGAACCGGGTCAGTGGAACGAATCGCCACAGGCGCAGGAGCCACCGGCGTTGGGGTTGTCGATGGTGAAGCCCTGCTTGGAGATGGTGTCCTCGAAGTCGATGCTGGCTCCGCTGAGGTACGGCACGCTCATCTTGTCCACCACAACTTCGACGCCGTCATAGTCGCGGACGGCATCCCCGTCGAGGAGGCGCTCGTCGAAGTACAACTGGTAAATGAGGCCAGAGCAGCCGCCGGGCTGGACGGCAACGCGGAGGCGGAGATCGGTCCGGCCTTCCTGCTCCAGGAGGCTGCGCACCTTGCCTGCTGCGACGTCGGTCAGTTTGACCTCGTGTGCGGCCAGTTCATCGCTGGCAGCGCTGGTGGTCTCGGTGATGTTCTCGTTGGTTGCGGTGCTCATTTGGCCTACCTTAGGACGGTCCTGGCGGCCCCGCGTGAGCGGTGCCTGCCCCTACGGATACGGTACGGGCTATAGCTACATGCTACTTCGGTCAGCCCTGTAGCTCTAACTCCTGACGTAACCAACCCTGTCCGCTGATTGTTCCCAACGGTGGAGGGATGCCGGCATCCACGGGGCCTGCGATTCAGGCCAGGCCTTCTGCGTTCAGCCGGGCGAGCAGCAGCGCCTCGGCCACCACGGCGTTCTGAAAATCACCAATGTGGAGGGACTCGTTGGCACTGTGGGCACGGGAATCGGGATCCTCGACACCGGTCACGAGGATCTGGACGTCCGGATAAACGTCCATCAGGTCCGCGATAAAAGGAATTGACCCGCCGATCCCCATCTCCACCGCCGGAACACCCCAGGCCTCCCCCAGCGCCCACATGGCGAACTTCGCTGCCTTTGAGGATGTATCAGCGAGGAACGACTTTCCGCTTTCCCCGGGAGTGAACACCACCTTTGCCCCAAAGGGTGCGTTGGCCTGGACGTGGCGTTGAACGGCTTCCATCGCTGCCGCCGGATCCTGGCCAGGCGCCAGGCGCAGGCTGAACTTGGCACGCGCCCGCGGCAGGAGCGTATTCGAGGCCACGTCCACGGCGGGCGCGTCGAAGCCGATGATGGACAGGGCGGGCTTAGTCCACAGCCGTGCGGCGATGCTGCCCGTGCCGGCGAGCCGGACGCCGTCGAGAACGGAGGAATCGGCACGGTACTCCGCTTCGGTGAGCTCCACACCGACGTTGTCATTCGATACGAGGCCTTCGATAGCCACGTTGCCGTCTGCGTCGTGCAGGGTGGCAATCAAACGGGCCAGCAGGGTTGGCCCATCCAGAACGGGTCCACCGAACATGCCCGAGTGGACAGCATGCTCCAGCACCTGAACTTCAATGGTTCCGTCCACAAGGCCGCGCAAGCTGGTGGTCAGGGCCGGAATGCCAACCTTCCAGTTGCTGGAGTCGGCCACCACGATCACGTCGGCCTTCAGCAGTTCCCGGTGCGTTTCCAGGAACGAACGGAAGGTCGGAGAACCTGCTTCCTCCTCCCCTTCGAAAAAGAACGTCACGCCAAGGCCAAATTGAGTGCCCAAAACTTCGGTCGCTGCAGCATAGGCGGCAACATGGGCCATGATCCCGGCTTTGTCGTCAGCAGCGCCACGGCCGTAAAGCCTGCCGTCCCGTTCGACGGCGGCAAAAGGCTCAGTTTCCCACAGCGCCGGGTCACCGGGCGGCTGGACGTCGTGGTGGGCGTACAGCAGGATAGTCGGCTTCCCTTCTGCCGCCTGGCGGCGTGCGACGACTGCAGGACCGCCGGGGGCGCCGTCGTCCTTGTTACTGCGCAGGACCTGGACATCTTCCACGCCGGCGGTGCGCAACAGTTCCGCTACGGCCTGCGCACTGGCTTCCAAGGGGGCAGGATCAAAACTGGGCCAGGCGATGCCGGGAATGGCCACAAGTTCCTTGAGCCGGTGGAGGGTGGAGTCGAACGAAGCTGCGACGGAGAGCTTGAGTCCGTCGGCGTCGATGGCCGGTGCAGGGTGACCGGAGCCGGGGGTGTTGGCGTCGGACAGGTTGGCTGCTGGAGTGGGAGTCATGGCGAACACAATACCCGCGCCGAAACTCGTTGGGCCGCAAGGTATTCTGTTCACGTGTTCGGACGTAAAAAGGAAGCGCCAACGGCGCAGCAATCAATAGACCAGCAGGCCGCTGAAGCGGCAGCCCGGCAGGATGCCGCGTTGGGCAAGGGTGCGCCCACGCCCAAGCGCAAAGCCCAGGAGGCAGCCCGCAAGCGGCCCCTGGTGCCGGAGGACCGCAAGGCGTCCAAGGCCGCTGAGCGCCAGGCCATCCAGGACCAGCGGACCAAGATGCGCCAGGCGCTCGATACAGGTGATGAGAAGTTCCTGCCCTTGCGCGACAAGGGACCGCAGAAGCGTTATGCCCGCGACTACGTCGATGCGCGCTTCAGTCTGGGCGAATACCTGATGTTCGGTGCCCTCGTATTTGTCATCATTTCCCTGATCGTTCCCGCTTCCAGTGAGCAGATGGTTTATGTCCTGGGCGGTTTCTGGGTGATGTTCCTGGCCGTCTTTGTGGATGTGTTCATTCTGTCCCGGCAACTCCGCAAGAAGCTGACCGAGAAGTTCGGCGAGGTTGAGCGTGGCACCGTTTGGTACGGCTCCATGCGCTCCCTGCAGTTCCGCAAACTGCGCCTGCCCAAGCCGCTCGTGAAGCGCGGGCAATACCCGTCCTGATCGGCACGCCGGATCAAGCGCCGGCAGCGCATTTCTTCTTAGACAACAAAACCCCGGCAGCCAGACTGCCGGGGTTTTGTTGCTTAATCAGCTGTTGCGTCGGGCCTTCGCCAGGTCGCGGTTGATCCGTGCCGCCCAGAACGGCCCTTCGTACAGGAAGGCTGTGTAGCCCTGGACCAGTGTGGCCCCGGCATCCAACCGGTCCTGGACGTCTTCCGCCGTCTCGACGCCGCCGACGGCCACCAGCGTGATCGTACCCCCGGTGGCCTCCTTAAGCCGGCGAAGGACTTCCAAGGAGCGCTGCTTCAGTGGTGCCCCGGACAGGCCGCCGGCACCACATTCGTCCACTTTCGCAGCCGGCGACGCCAGCCCCTCACGCCCGATGGTGGTATTTGTGGCAATAATGCCGTCCAGCTTGAGGTCCAAGGCCAGCTTGGCGACGTCGTCGATGTCCTCATCGCTGAGGTCCGGGGCAATCTTGACCAGCAGCGGGACGTGCCGGCCAGCCGCCTTGTCCGCTGCCTCCCCCACCGCCGTGAGCAGCGGGCGCAGCGTCTGGACATCCTGCAGGAGGCGCAGCCCGGGCGTGTTGGGCGAGCTGACGTTGACCACCAGGTAGTCCGCGGCCGGCGCCAGGCTCCTCGCACTGATCAGGTAATCGGCCACAGCGTCGTCGAGTTCCACAACTTTACTCTTGCCAATGTTCACCCCGATCACGGGGCGCACCGCGGGTTGCCGGCGCTGCAGCGCCGCGCGTGCCGCTTTGAGGCGCGGTTCTACGGCGGCAGCGCCATCGTTATTGAACCCCATCCGGTTAATAACAGCCCGGTCCTCGATGAGCCTGAAAAGGCGCGGCTTCTCGTTGCCCGGCTGCGCCTGCCCGGTTATGGTTCCTACTTCTACATGGCCAAAACCAAGTTCGGTGAGGGCCTCGATGCCGAATCCCTCCTTGTCGAACCCGGCTGCGAGGCCGAACGGGGACGGGAAGGTCAGCCCGAAGGCAGAAGTCTGCAGGGAGGCCGCGGGCGCCGTGAACCGGTGCAGCAGCCGTCCTGCGCCGGAAGTATGGGCGAACTTGATTCCCTTGAATCCGATCTTGTGGGCGCGTTCCGCGTCCATCCACGAAAAGGCCAGCTTGAAGAATGTCGGATATACGCGCATGGCTCTAGTTTTCCGTCTCGAACGGTCCTGACCAAACCGGGCCGCCATACACGCGGCCCCGGCTAGCATAAAGCCATGAGGTGGCAGCCAGATATTCTCGGTGCGGGCTTCGAAGCCTGCACCTTCGAGGCCGGTGGCGACGACGGCATCCAGCGCACCGCCACGCTGGTGCGTTTCCGGCCAGCGAACGAGCCGGCGGCCACCCGCCGGCGACGGACCGTGCTGTTCCTCCATGGTTGGAGCGACTACTTCTTCAACGCGGATCTTGCCCAATTTTGGACCGGTCGGGGCTACGAATTCTATGCCCTGGACATGCACAACCACGGCCGCAGCCTGCGCCCGGAAACGCCGGGCGGCTACGTGGCGAACCTGGCGGACTATGACGCCGAGATCGAAGCGGCCATCGCCATCATTCAGGCAGACACGCGCACTCCGGAACTGGAACCCGAGGCTTCCCTAACGCTGATGGGTCACTCCACCGGCGGCCTGGTGGCTGCCCTCTGGGTCAGCAACCACCCCGGAGCAGCATCCCAACTGGTGTTAAACAGTCCTTGGCTGGAGATGCACGGCAGTTCACTGGTGCGCCTTGCTGCGTCGACGATGGTGGGACCCGTGGCCCGGTTCCGGCCGGAGGCTGTCCTGCGGCTGCCCGAGCGGGGGTTCTACTGGCGGACCATCAGCAGTTCAGCCGACGGCGAGTGGCCGCTTGACGACAGGTTTCGTCCGCCCATGGCATTTCCGCTCCGCGCGGGCTGGCTTAGCGCCATCCTGGCCGGCCACACCAAGGTGGCGCGGGGGCTGGACATCGACATACCCATCCTGGTGCTGCTGTCGCGGGGAAGCGCGACAGGGCCGTTCTGGTCCGAGGAAATGCGGCGTACCGACGCTGTACTGGACGTCAACATCATCGCTCTCCGCGCCCTGACACTGGGGCACAGCGTCACGGTCGAACGGATCGACGGCGCGCTCCACGACGTCTTCCTCTCCCCTGCCAAAGTGCGGGCCGACGCCTATGCGCGGCTCGCCCGCTGGCTGCGGGGTTACGGAACCACTGAACCGGGCGCGGCGTCGACGGCCCCGCCGTAGCGCCGGTCCCGCTGGGCATAGATTTCGACGGCGTCCCAGAGCGTCCGCCGGTCGACGTCGGGCCACAGCGTGTCCATAAAGACGAACTCCGCGTACGCCGACTGCCACAGCAGGAAATTGGAGAGCCGTTGCTCCCCCGAGCTCCGCAGGAAAAGGTCAACGTCCGGCAGGTCTGGCTCGTCCAGGAACTTCTGGATAGTTTTCTCGGTGATGGCACCGGGCTTGAGCCGGCCTGCGGCAACCTCCGCGGCAATTGCCGATACTGCGTCTGTGATTTCCGCCCGGCCGCCGTAATTAACACACATGGTCAACGTGCAGGTGCTGTTGCCCGCTGTAAATTCCTCGGCCGCTTCAAGTTCGCGGATCACCGAGCCCCACAGCCTGGGACGCCGGCCGGACCACCGCACGCGGACGCCCCACTCGTCCAGCTGGTTTCGCTGCCTTCGTAGCACATCCTTGTTAAAACCCATTAAAAAGCGGACCTCTTCAGGTGAGCGGCGCCAGTTTTCGGTGGAGAATGCATAGACGCTCACGAACTCGATTCCCAGCTCGATGGCGCCCGCCACGACATCCAGCAGGGCAGGCTCGCCCGCTTTGTGACCCTCGATCCGAGGCAGGCCCCGCTGGTTGGCCCAACGGCCGTTTCCGTCCATCACAATCGCCACATGGCGGGGTACGAATTCGGCGGGGATCGCCGGGGCAACCGCGCCTGAAGGGTGCGGATACGGTGCCACCACAGGGGTGGTCCGTTGCCTCGAAGGACTCTTCTTTTTACCCAAGGCCACTATCAGCCACGCTCCACATGTTTGAGGGATTTCAGGACACGTTCAAGGTGCCATTGCAGGTATACGGCCACCAACCCTGCTGCCTCCCGGCGGTGCGGCACCTGCGAACCGTCCGCCGTCGTCCAGTCCCCTGTCAGCAGGGCACCCAGCAGCGCGACGGTCTCTGCCGCCGGCGCAGGCGAACCCGGTGGCCTGCAGTCAGCGCAGACCATGCCGCCGAGCGGAGCCGAAAACGCCGTATGGGGGCCGGGCCGGACGCAACGGGCACAGTCGGTAAAACTCGGCGCCCAGCCGCCGGTGGCAAGTGCGCGCAGGAGATAGGAATCGAGGATCAGTCCGGGCGCGTGTTCGGCCCGGCTGAGCGATGCCAGCGCACCTACCAGCAGGTTGTACTGGGCGGTGCCGGCTTCGCCGTCGACGTCGGTCAGTTTCTCCGCAGTTTCCGTCATGGCAGCGGCGACCGTGTAGCGGCCATAGTCTGCGGCGATGTTACTGCCGTAGGCGCCCTTAGCAACCGCCTGGGTGACGATGTCCAGTGTCTTTCCGGAGACCAGCTGCAGGTCGGCAACCATAAAAGGCTCCAGCCGCGCCCCAAACTTGCTGCTGGTCCGCCGCACGCCCTTGGCGACGGCGCGGATCTGGCCGTGGTGTTTGGTCAGCAGGGTGATGATGCGGTCGGCTTCGCCCAGCTTGTGGGTACGGAGCACCACGGCGTCATCCCGGTAGGACCGGGCAGCAAACGATTGTTGGACCACGGTTAATCTTCGCACTGAGTTCCGGAAAGCCGGCAATGCCGGTGCGTTGCGCGCCGGGAATCCCGGCGCGCAACGTCTTCCGAATCAGGCGCGGGAATCCCGGATGGCCCGGTTGACTGCGGAAATAACGGCCTTGAGCGAGGACATGCTGGTGTTGGCATCAATACCGACACCCCACAGGACCCGCTCCCCCACGGCGCACTCGACGTAGGCTGCGGCCATGGCACTGCCGCCTTCCGAAAGGGCATGCTCGCTGTAGTCCAGCACCCGGACATCCACGCCGTCCTCGCGCAGGATGCTCAACAGCGCGGCGATGGGCCCGTTTCCGGTGCCCGTGCGTCGGGCCTGGACACCGTCAACAGTGAGCGAGGCGTGCAGGGTCATCCCGCCGTCCTCATCCGTTTCGGTGCTGACGGAACCGAGCGAGTAGCGGCCCCACTGGCCGTCTGTTTCGCTGGAGGGCAGGTACTCGTCCTGGAAATGCTGCCACAACTGGGCGCCGCTGACTTCGCCGCCCACGGTATCGGTCTTCTTCTGGATGACGCCCGAGAATTCCATCTGGGCGCGGCGCGGCAGGTCCAGGCTGTGCTCGTTCTTGAGCAGGTAGGCCACGCCACCCTTGCCGGACTGCGAGTTGACACGGATGACGGCCTCGTAGCTGCGGCCCAGGTCCTTGGGGTCAACAGGCAGGTACGGGACTTGCCAGGTGAAGTCCGCGACGTCCTTGCCGGCGGCGGCGGCATCCTTCTCCAGCGCCTCGAAGCCCTTCTTGATGGCGTCCTGGTGCGAGCCTGAGAATGCTGTGAACACGAGGTCGCCGCCATAGGGGGAACGCTCGGCGACGGGGAGCTGATTGCAGTACTCCACCGTGCGCCGGATCTCGTCGATGTCGGAGAAGTCGATCATGGGGTCGATGCCCTGGACGAACATGTTCAGGCCCAAGGTGACGAGGTCCACGTTGCCGGTCCGCTCGCCGTTGCCGAACAGGCAGCCCTCGATCCGGTCCGCGCCGGCCAGGTACCCCAGTTCGGCGGCAGCCACGCCGGTGCCCCGGTCATTGTGCGGGTGCAGGGACAGGATGATGCCTTCCCGCGGGTGCAGGTTCCGGCTCATCCACTCAATGGAATCGGCGTAAACATTCGGAGTGGCCATTTCCACCGTGGCAGGCAGGTTGATGATGACCTGGCTGTCGGCGGATGCTTCGAAGACGTCGGCGATGGCGTTGCAGACCCGCACCGCGTAGTCCAGTTCGGTTCCGGTGAACGACTCCGGCGAGTATTCATACGTGATGTGCGTGTCCACGAGGGTTTCCTCGTACTTCTTGCACAACCGGGCGCCCTGGAGAGCGATGTCCAGAATGCCGTCCTGGTCCTGGTTGAACACCACACGGCGCTGCAGGACGGACGTTGAGTTGTACAGGTGGACAATCGCCTGCTTAGCGCCGACCAAGGACTCGTAGGTCCGCTCGATCAGATGCTCGCGTGCCTGGGTGAGGACCTGGATGGTGACATCGTCCGGGATGTGGTTTCCGACGATGAGCTGACGGACGAAGTCGAAATCGGTCTGCGAAGCAGACGGGAAGCCGACCTCGATTTCCTTGTAACCCATGCGGACCAGCAGATCGAACATCTTCATCTTGCGGGCTGGGCTCATGGGGTCGATCAGCGCCTGGTTGCCGTCACGCAGGTCCACGGCGCACCAGCGGGGGGCCTTGGTGATGACCTTGTCCGGCCACGTGCGGTCAGGCAGTTCAACGGTGATCTGATCCTGGAACGGCGTATAGCGGTGGACGGGCATTCCGGAGGACTTCTGTGCGTTTCGCATTACAATCGGGGCCTTTTCTGTGGTTCAAATCTGAAAGGGTGGCCGGGCAACACAAACTCCGCGACGAGGATGGGCCTTGCGCTAGATCGCGTCTGAGGCCTCGCCGCGGCAGCTAAGAAGGAGCAGTTCTGCGCGCACCATTTCACAGTAACACGGGTGCGTAAGATGAAGGAGCAACACCTCCAGCACCGTCCACCATGCAGACGCCGCGCCGGTGCCAGCGCCGGCCGCGGCTCGTCACACGAAGGAGCTTCTGTGCCCATCTCGGGGATCGATCTGTCCAACATTGACCACACCGTCAGGCCGCAGGATGACCTGTACCAGCATGTGAACGGGTCCTGGCTCAAGGCCACGGAAATTCCGGATGACCGGCCACTCGAGGGAACATTCACCGCACTGCGCGACGGAGCGGAGATCGCGGTCCGGGACATCATCGAGGAAGCAGCCGCCAAAGGTGAGGCCGCCAGCGGGATAGAACGGAAGGTCGGCGAGCTCTACAACAGCTTCATGGACGAAGCCACCGTGGAGGCGAAGGGCATGGAGCCCATCCGCGGTCGCCTTACCGACGTCTTCGCCACCACCACGGTTGCAGACCTCGTGGCCCTGGCCGGGCGCCTGTTCCGGTCAGACGTTTCCGGGCTCTTCTACATTTACCCGGCGCCGGACGCGGGCAACCCGGACCGCATCCTGCTCTATACCGGCCAGGGCGGCCTCGGACTGCCGGACGAGTCCTACTACCGGGAAGAAAAGTTCGCCCCCATGGTCAAGGCCTATGGCGAGCATGTCCGCACTATGTTCACCCTGGCAGGGGTAGCCGATCCAGAGGCGGCGGCCGCGCGCGTCGTTGCGCTCGAAACCAAACTTGCTTCGCACCACTGGGACAACGTCACCCTGCGCGACCCGCAGAAGACCTACAACCTCAAATCCGCCGAAGAAGCAGCCACGCTGTTCCCGCTCCTCAATACCTGGTTCGAAGCTGCCGGGATCGACGCCGACAAACGCAGCGAGATCGTTGTGAGCACTCCGGACTTCTTCAGCGGGGCAGCAGGCCTGCTGGAGTCCGAGCCGCTCTCCGTGTGGCAAGAGTGGCTGGCTCTACGCGTCGTCAACAGTGCTGCACCGTACCTTTCAGCCGAGTTCGTGGACGCGAACTTTGCCTTCTATGGAACAACCATCAGCGGCACACCCCGGAACAAGGACCGCTGGAAGCGGGCCGTCGCCGTTGTGGAAGCCGCACTCGGTGAGGCCGTGGGGCAGATTTACGTCTCGAAGCATTTCCCCGAAACCCACAAGGCCCGCATGCAGACCTTGGTGGCCAACCTGATCGAGGCTTACCGGCAGTCCATCACCGGCCTTGCGTGGATGGGTGAGGAAACCAAGTCCGAGGCGTTGCGGAAACTGGAGGCCTTCCGCGCCAAGATCGGCTACCCCGACAAGTGGATTGATTACTCCGCTGTGGACATCGACCCCGTAGACCTTCTAGGAAACGTTGAGCGGGCCCACAACGCCGACGTCGACCGCCACCTGGATGAGGTGGGCAAACCCGTGGACCTCAACAAGTGGCTCATGACGCCACAGACGGTGAACGCGTACTACCACCCGATGCTCAATGAGATTGTCTTCCCGGCCGCCATTCTGCAGCCACCGTTCTTCACAGCCGATGCGGACGACGCCGTCAACTACGGCGGCATCGGAGCGGTGATCGGCCACGAGATCGGCCACGGTTTTGATGACCAGGGGTCGCAGTTCGACGGCGGCGGGTCGCTGCGCAACTGGTGGACCGAGGACGACAGGACAGCCTTTGAGGAGCTCACGGCGAAGCTGGTGGCACAGTACGACGCATTGTCGCCGTATGCCGCGCCAGGGCACAACGTCAACGGCAAGTTGACGCTCGGGGAGAACATCGGCGATCTTGGCGGCCTCACCATCGCCTACAAGGCTTATCTCCTCAGCCTCGATGGCAGGGAACCCGAGGTACTGGACGGGCTGACGGGGCAGCAGAGGTTCTTCGCGTCCTGGGCGGCCGGCTGGCGGCAGGTGATTCGGTCTGAAGAGGCCATCCGGAGGCTCGCCACGGATCCCCACTCCCCCAACGAGTTCAGGACTAACGCCATTGCCAAGAACCTGGATGCCTTCCACGAAGCCTTCGGCGTGACTGAGCAGGACGGCATGTGGATGCCGGAAGAAGCCCGCGTCAGCATCTGGTAGTCATCCACTGGTAGAGGCACAGGGAGGCGGGGCCGTCCGGCCCGCCTCCCTGTGTCTCTTGGGTTCTGCCGTCAGTCCTGGACGATCAGAAACGGGTTGGCCTGCTGGCACACAGTATCGCCAGCCGTCTGGTTGACGATGTCCTCAGGCAGGGCAGCGCCGGCGCCGGCGCCGTAGGTCGCCCCGGTGGTGAAGTCAGTACCAAGGTAGACCTGGACACCGGCGATGCGGGGTGCCTGCTGGACCTGAGCGGCCGGGATTCCGAGCAGCGCAGCGACATCGGCCGCGACGTCGGCGAACCCGGTACCGTAGTAAACAACGCTCTGCGCCATAGGTGCGGCTTGGAGCGGCCCGGATTGGGTGAAACCGCCGGCGATCAAGGCCTGCACGATTTCCTGGGCGCGTCCCGGGATGCCGCTGCCGTTGGCAACGGTGACTGGCTGCAGCGCCTTGTCATACGGTGGCGCAGCCGGGGATGTTTCTGTCGGCGGGGCTGTCGTTTCTATCGGCGCCGGGGTAGGCGTGGTAGGCGCTGTTGGATCAGTGAGGTCCACGTCCTCGCGGAGGGCCGCAAACAGCTGGGACCCTGCAGGTTCCGCAATCTGCAGGCGGTTGATGTCCGTAACAGCCGGCGCGGTGGGCACGGCTACAAACGCCACTTTGCTGATGTCGATGTTCTTCAACCGGCTACCGATGCCCACGAGCGACGGGACGGAGGCCAGCCCCTCATCCACGGTGAGGTTCTTGGTCACAACATCGGCAATGTTCAACATTTTAGAGGGGTCGGACAGTGTACCGTCGTCCTTGATCTTGCGCGTAAGGGAGGACAGGAATCCCTGCTGTGCCCGGATCCGGCCGAGATCGCCGCCGTCGGCGAAGGCGTGCCTGGTCCGCAGGAAGGCAAGGGCCATTTCGCCCTTAACGGACGATGTTCCCTTCGGCAGGCGCAGCCGGGAGTCCGGATCGTAGACGGCGTCACTGATGCACACGTCAACGCCGCCCACCGTGTTGGAGAGTTCCTTCACGGCCGTGAAGTCGGCCATCATGAAGTGATCGATCTCCAGGCCAGTCAGTTTGTTGACCGTGTCCACGGCGCAGCCGATGCCGGCTTCATTCATGGCCTCGTTGATCATGACACCGGTGCGGGCAGGATAAGTCCGCTTGGTCTTCTGGTCGGTGCACTCCGGAATATCGACCAGCAGGTCCCGGGGGAAGCTGATGACGCTGACGCGCTTGTTGTCGGCCGATACGTCCATGAGCATCATAACGTCGGACTTGCCGTAGCCTGTTGAGTCATCCACGGCACCGTACTCCGCGTTTGCGCCGTCCCTGGTATCCGAGCCGAGGATCAGGATTTGCATCCGGTCCGACTTGTCGTCCGACGGGTTCGCCGGTCCGCCGGCGTTCAGCGGTGCCGTAGTGATGTTGGACTGAAACCGGAAATACCAGTACCCTGCGAAGCCAAGACCGCCGACCACCAGGATGGTGAGCACTGCAGTGGTCACCTTCAGCCACGCCGGCATCCGGCTTTGGGAGCCGAGATGCCGGGCAGCGCCGACGGCGGTGCCATCAGCGTGGCGGGAGACCGGACCGGGCCCGGCTGATGCGTCAGCTCCGTACTCGCGATTGTCGCGGCCTCGCCCCATGTGTGGTGTACCTTCCTCGAAAAAATTGAATCCGGCCTATTTTAGTTGCCCAATCTGGGAACTTCCCGACGGCCGGCCGGGGGCATGGCGAATGGGACTGCGTCAGAAGCCCAGCTTGACCAGCTGCTTCGGGTCACGCTGCCAGTCCTTTGCCACCTTCACATGCAGGTCAAGGTAGATTCGGGCGCCGAGCAGCGCCTCGATCCCCTTGCGGGCGTTGGTGCCGACTTCGCGGAGCCGTGCGCCCCCCTTGCCGATGATGATGGCCTTCTGGGACGGACGTTCCACATAGACGTTGACCCGGACGTCGAGGAAGGGCTTGTCTTCGGGCCGGCCTTCACGCGGAACGATCTCATCAACAACGACCGCCAGTGAGTGCGGCAGTTCGTCCCGTACGCCTTCGAGGGCCGCTTCCCGGATGAGTTCAGCGATCATCACAGCCTCGGGTTCGTCCGTCAGGTGGCCGTCCGGATACAGGGGCGGCGACGCCGGCATGTGGCTGATCAGGACGTCTGCGAGAGTGTCGACCTGAAACCCGTCGGTGGCGGAAACGGGCACGATGTCCTTCCAGCCGTCCTCGCCGATGACATCCCGGCCCAATTCGGCTACGGCGAGCAACTGCTCGGTGAGCGCCTGCCGGTCCACAGTGTCCGCCTTGGTGACGATCGCGATGACCGGCTTGTTGCCGATGGCGGCGAGCTGGGCGGCGATGTACTTGTCGCCCGGGCCGATCTTCTCGTTGGCAGGAAGGCAGAAGCCGATCGCGTCGACCTCGGCGAGGGTGTCGGCGACGAGCTCGTTCAGGCGCTTTCCCAGCAGGGTACGGGGGCGGTGCAGGCCCGGGGTATCCACCAGGATCAACTGGGCGTCATCGCGGTGCACGATTCCCCGGATGGTGTGCCGCGTGGTCTGCGGCTTGGCGGAAGTGATCGCCACCTTTTGGCCCACCAGGGCGTTCGTCAGGGTTGATTTGCCTGCGTTCGGCCGCCCCACGAGGACCGCAAAGCCCGCCCTGTATCCGCCGAACTCTGTTGCGGCTGAATCCGGGTTGGCCGGACGACTATTTTTCTTGCTCACGTGGAACTCCCTGCTGGGTTGCTTCCGCCTCGTTGAGGAGGTCTTCAAGGTCATTGTCTGTTTTTGGTGCTGCTGCGGCAATGATGTGGCTGACGCGGTTGCGGCGGCCTTCGAGCCGTTCGGCGAGCAGCGAGATGCCGCCCACCTCCACGCGGCTGCCCACAATGGGAACGCGGCCCAGGGCCTTGGCCAGCAGCCCGCCCACGGTGTCAACTTCGTCGTCGTCGAGCTCTATGTCGAACAGCTCTCCGAGGTCATCGATGCTCATGCGGGCGCTCACGCGGTACGAACCACTGCCCAGGGCCACGGCCTCGGCGCTTTCCGTGTCATACTCGTCCACGATTTCGCCGACGATTTCCTCGATGAGGTCTTCGAGGGTGACAAGGCCGGCCGTGCCACCGTATTCGTCAATCACGATGGCAACGTGTGTTGACTCCTTCTGCAATTCCCGGAGGAGGTCGCTCACCGGCTTGGACTCCGGGACGTACCGGACTTCGCGGGCCAACGCTTCGACCGGGGGTGGTTGGTCGTCGGGCCCCAGCTCATGAAGCGTCGCGGCCACGTCCTTGAGGTAGACAATTCCGAGGATCTGGTCCGTGTTGTCGCGGATCACGGGGATCCGCGAATAGCCCGACCGCAGGAACATCGACATGGCCCGCCTGAGGCTGGAACCGGCGTCGATGCTGAGGATATCGGTCCTGGGCACCATTACGGCGCGCACCAGGGTATCGCCGAAGTCAAAGACTGATTGGATCATTTCCGCTTCGGTGTCTTCGATCATGTCCGATTCAGAGGCGCGGTCCACGAGTTCGCGGAATTCCTGTTCGCTGAAGAACGCGTCATCACCGGCAGGGGCGCCGGGAGCGGCGGCACTGCCCAGCGCCACCAGCCACCCGGGAATGGGACCGAGGATCCACGTCAGGAACCTGATCAGCGATGCCGTATACCGGACCACTTCGGCCGAATGGAGCCTGCCAATCTGCCGAGGCGAAACTCCGACGATGACAAAGCCGAGCAGGGCCATAATCCCGGTGGCGGCCAGCCCGGCCAGCCAGACGTTATCCAGCAGACTGTGGAGCAGGACGGCCACCGCCACGGCTGAAGCCATCTCGAACCAGACCCGCCAGAACCTCAGTGCCCGGATGTGGGCCACCGGCTGGGCCAGGATGCGCTGCATGGCGTTTCCGCGGCTTTTCAGCAGGGCGTCTTCGGCGTCATGACGGGAAAGAAACGTGAACGCGGCCTCGGCTGCGGTCAAGAGTGCTGCGGTGCTGAGGAACGCCAGGGCCATGCCGACAAGTAGCAGGGGCGTCACTGCGTGGTCTCGGCGGGTGCTTCTTTGCCGGTGAAGCCGGAAAGTAGCTGGCGCTGGAGGCCGAACATCTCTTCCTTTTCCTCGGGCTCTGCATGGTCATAGCCGAGCAGGTGGAGGATCCCGTGGGTGGTCAGCAGCAGCATCTCATCCTGCAGGGAGTGCCCGGCATTGACTGCCTGCACCTGCGCCACCTGGGGGCACACGGCAATGTCACCCAGCATCCCTTGCGGTGTGGGCCGGTCCGGCGTACCGGGAGTCAGTTCGTCCATGGGAACCGAGAGCACGTCTGTGGACCCGGGCTCGTCCATCAGTTCGATGTGGAGCTTTTCCATGGCTGGTTCATCCACCAGGAGAATGGAGAGTTCAGCCTGCGGGTGGATAAACAGCTGCTCGAAAACGTACCGGGACAGCGCCACGAGCTCCGCTTCATCAACCTGGATGCCGGATTCGTTGTTAACCTCAATGCTCACGCGTTTTCCCCCCGCTTTTCCCGGCTCACCGAGTGTTTTACTTTGTTCCGCTGGACGTCATCCCAGAGACTGTAGGCACGCACGATGTCACCCACGAGGCGGTGGCGGACCACGTCAGTGGAGTCCAGGACGGTGAAGTTCACGTCCTCGATTCCCTGCAGGATCTCCTCTACGATCCGCAGGCCTGAGCGGGTGCCGAAGGGAAGGTCCACCTGGGTGACGTCGCCGGTGACCACCATTTTGGACCCAAAGCCCAAGCGCGTCAGAAACATCTTCATCTGTTCAGGTGTGGTGTTCTGGGCCTCGTCCAGAATGATGAAGGCATCATTCAGTGTGCGCCCCCGCATATAAGCCAGCGGCGCCACTTCGATCGTTCCCGCCGCCATCAGGCGCGGGATGGACTCGGGGTCCATCATGTCGTGCAGCGCGTCGTACAGCGGGCGCAGGTAGGGATCGATCTTGTCGCTCAGTGTGCCCGGCAGGAATCCCAGCCGTTCGCCGGCCTCGACTGCGGGCCTGGTCAGGATAATGCGGCTGACTTCCTTCTGCTGCAGCGCCTGTACAGCCTTGGCCATCGCGAGGTACGTCTTGCCCGTGCCTGCAGGGCCGATCCCGAAAATCACCGTGTTCGCGTCAATCGCGTCCACGTAGTTCTTCTGGTTCAGGGTTTTGGGCCGGATGGTCTTCCCCCGGCTGGAGAGGATGTCATGGGTGAGGACGTCCACAGGGTTCTGCAATGACTGGCTGCGGAGCAACGCAACGAGCTGGTGCAGCACCGCGGGGCTGATGACGGTGCCGCGGGCCACGAGGCCGCGCACTTCATGCAGGAGCCGCATAATGCGGGGAACTTCGGTGGCAGGGCCGCTGATGGAGAGTTCGTTTCCACGGACGTGGAAATTAACAGACGGGAACTGCTCTTCGATATAACGCAAGGCCTCGTCATGGCTGCCGAGCGATTGGACCATCTGGTCGGAGTTGTCAAAGAGAACCACCTCCGTCCGGACACCAGGAAGTGAATGGGGGAATTCTCCGGCGGCGCGGTCAGTATTGAGCCGGCGCTTTCCGTTCGCTGATTCAGTCATGGTGCTGGCCCGCAGGCCTGTGGTCTCCTCCACTTCGAAACTTAAAGTGCCGCCGGCTGCTGCGTGGGCGGGGCTGTTGCCGAACACGCGGGAGCCAGCGGAGTCCTTCTATCTTACGCCAGGAGGCACCTCCCGGCAGCGCCCCGGCGGTCGCCGGGAAGGGTGCCCGCCACCGGCGTTGCTGCGGGATGGTTGGCTTCATTAGGTATCAACTTCGTATCAGGCTCATATCGTTCCCGTTGCAGTTGGGCCGGCAGGCTGGTTTCGGTCCTTTTGGCAGAACAGGCTATGCCATGCTGGAAATCACAGCCGTTCGGGGACCGGCTGACGGGGCCCAGGCCTCACCATTTTACAGCCGGGAAAGGACAGGCCACGAGAGTGCCGGAAACAGCGACCCCCCTCACTGCCAGACGCTCCGTGCCACGTTTCCGTCCGCAGCGGCTCCTGGGTCTACTGCCGGCATTGCTCCTTCTCACCGGCTGCATCGCGGACCCCAGCCCCGAGCCCAACCTGAACTCCAACTCCAGCCAGGCTGTCACCGGCTCACCCGGGGCGCCCTCCACCAGTGCACCCCTGGAAACCACACAGTCGTCTAATAAGGCACCCGTCTACTGGATCGGCCGAAGCAACAACAACGTGTTCCTGTACCGGGAGTTCCGGGACGTGCCGGAGCAGGAGAATCCTGTGACACGTGCCCTGCGGGCCATGATGTCCGAGAAGCCGCTGGACCCGGATTTTTTCACGCCCTGGCAGAATCCCGAGAAACTCGCCTCGTCTATCTCAGGCAAGAACGTCATCACGGTCGACATCTCCGAGGACGCATTTAACAGCAATCTCGACGCTGACATGGCCGCCCGCGCCATCCAGCAGCTGGTCTTTACCGCTACGGCAGCGGCCGCGAGTTCCGGTTTGATCGATTCCGGCCAGCAGATCCAGGTCCGGATCCTGGTGGATAGCCACACAGACTACGTTGCCTTCGACCACGTCCAGCTTGGCGACCCCATGTCCCGGGCTGCCGGCATGGTGGCGCCCGTCTGGATCATCGATCCGCAGGAAGGGACGGACCTGGTGGGCGGAAGCGTCAAGATCACCGGCCGCAGCACGGTTCCGGGCGGTAAGCTCCGCTGGCAGATCCTGAGGGCCGAAGCGAACGGGAACAAGGCGCCATACCTCACCGGGGAGACCACAGCGGCGGCTGAAGCGGCCCAGGCCGGGGTGTTCACGCTTGCGCTTAGCTTGTCCGCCGGAAACTATGAGCTCCGTGTTTCGCAGGTGGATGCCGCCGGCAGCAGCCAGGAGCTGAATGTGGATACGCGGAACTTCAACGTCCGGTAACAGGCCGTATCAGGAGACTGGCGCTGTCCAGCGTCCCAGTACATCGCTGGCCAGGACAACCGCTGCCGGTCCGGCCGTGGATGACCTGAGGACGTGGTGTCCCAGGAGGGCCGTCACGGCGCCGGCATCGCAAAGCCGTGTGACTTCGCGGGGACTGATTCCGCCTTCCGGGCCAACGATGAGCAGAACTTCCAGGGGTCCGGCGTCAGCCTGGGCGCCCTGCCATGATTCCAGGACAGACCGGAGCGGCCGGACCGCGTCTTCGTGCAGGATTACGGCAAGGTCCGCGGCCGCCACTGCCGCCGCAAGGCCTGGCGTTTCGACGGCGGCGCGCACCTCGGGGATCCAGGCGCGGCGTGCCTGCTTGGCCGCCGCAGTGACCACGGACTGCCATTTTGCGTGGGCCTTGGCCGCACGCTCGCCCTTCCAGCGGACTATTGAGCGCTCAGACTGCCAGGGAACTACGGCATCGATCCCGAGTTCGGTTGCCGTTTCCACAGCCAGTTCGTCGCGGTCCCCCTTGGCCAGGGCCTGCACCAGCACCAGCCGGATATCGGGCCGGTCCTCCACGGCGAGGGCGGAGCATTCCACGGTAAGCTCTGCAGGCGACGCCGAGACAACAGTTCCCGTCAGCCGTTTTCCGGCGCCGTCGGCAATGTCCACGGCCTCACCAGGAGATAGCCGTTTCACGGTCACGGCGTGGCGTGCCTCCGGACCTTGAAGGATAAAACGGGCACCGGGCACCAGCTCGTCCAGCGACCCGGCGCCGCTGAAAAAAACGGGATTGCTCACTGTTACAGGTTACCGAACCGGTCCCGCAGCTTGGCAAAGACGCCGCCGCTGGCCGCCAGTTTGCCTTCCGTGAACTGCTCGCCCCGAAGCTTCGCCAGCTGCCGCAGAAGGTCCTCCTGCGCGGCATCCAGCTTGGCCGGCGTCTCCACCTGCAGATGGACCATCAGATCCCCGCGGCCGTAACCGCGCAGGTGCGTCACGCCGAGTCCACGGAGCGTGATGATCTCCCCTGACTGGGTGCCTGCCTTGACGTCGATCTCCTGCAGCCCGTCGAAGGTTTCCAGTGACAGTTCAGTGCCCAGGGCGGCGGCGGTCATCGGAATGTGCAGCGTTGCGTGCAGGTCGTCGCCGTCGCGGGCATAGGTGGCGTCGTTGTTGACCCGTAGCTCCACGTAGAGGTCCCCGGATGGTCCTCCGGCCGGGCCTGCTTCGCCCTGCCCGGAGAGCTGGATCCGAGTGCCCGTGGCAACACCGGCCGGTACCTTGATGGTGAGCGACCGCCGGCTGCGGATGCGGCCCTGGCCGGCACATTCGTTGCAGGGGTCCTTGATAACCGTCCCGAAGCCTTCGCAGCTTCCGCACGGGGCCGCCGTCATCACCTGGCCCAGGATGGAGCGCACCGCGCGCTGGACCTGGCCACTGCCGCCGCAGATATCGCAGCGGACAGGGTGGCTGCCTTCGCGGCAGCATGACCCGCTGCAGGTGGGGCAGGTGACCGCGGTGTCCACATCGAGTTTCCGGTTGACGCCGAACACGGCATCGCGCAGTTCGATCCGGACACTGATCAGCGCGTCCTGGCCGCGGCGGACCCGGGATGCGGGGCCGGAGGAGCCGCCCGCGCCGAAGAACGTGTCGAAAATGTCCTGGAACGCGAAGCCCTGGCCGGAGTAACCGCCACCGCCGGACCCGTTGTCGGTGCCGTTCTCGTTGCCGGTGGTGTCATAGATCCGGCGCTTCTGCGGGTCCGAAAGTACCTCGTAGGCGTGGGTCACGGCCTTGAAGCGGTCCGACGCATCGTCCCCGGGGTTTACGTCCGGGTGAAGAGTGCGGGCCAGCTTCCGGTAGGCCTTCTTGATCTCTTCCCCGGTGGCTTCCGGCGAGACTCCGAGGACGTCGTAGTGGCTGCTCAAAGTTCGTATCTCTTCCTTGTTGTACTGCCGGCAGCAGGGCTGCCGGCACTGCTCTTCGTGACTGGACCGTAGTGCTGTTACGGACCCAGAATTCTTGAAAGGTAACGGGCTACTGCCCTGACGGCGGCCATGGTGGTGGGATAGTCCATCCGGGTGGGGCCCAGCACACCGATCTTGGCTGTGCTGTCTGGTCCGTAGCCCGTGGCCACCACGGACGCTTCCGCGAGCCCGTCGTACGGGTTTTCACGCCCAATACTTACTGTCACGCCCCTCGGATCCTGCGCCATGTCGCTAAGGAGGCGCAGCAGGACAACCTGCTCCTCAAGGGCTTCCAGGACCGGTCCGATACTGAGCGGAAAATCCACATTGGAGCGGGCGAGGTTCGCTGTTCCGGCCATGACCATGCGTTCCTCGCGGCTGTTGTGGGCGAGTGTTTCCAGCCCGTGGGCCAAAGCCTGGGCCGCCGCACGCTGGCCAGGGCTGACGGACGAAACGACCCCCGGCAGCGACGGCGTCAGGCGGCTCAGCGAGATGCCCGCGAGAGAACTGAGGAAGTGTGTCCGCAACGACGCGATGGCGTCGTCGCCGAGGTCCTGGCCGACGTCGATCACGCGCTGTTCAACCTTGCCGGTGGTGGCGATGAGGACCACGAGGACCTGCCGCGGCGCAAGCAGGACGAATTCGATGTGGCGGATGGTAGCGCGGCTCAGATGCGGATACTGCACAACGGCGACCTGGTTGGTCAGCTGCGACAGCATCCTGACGGTCCTGTCCAGGACGTCGTCAAGATCGTCTGCGCCCTCCAGCAGCGCCTGGATTGCCCGCCTTTCCGCCTGGGAAAGCGGCTTTACCGCTGAAATCTGGTCCACAAACAGCCGGTAGCCTTTGTCTGTGGGGATCCGCCCGGCACTGGTGTGCGGGGCCGTGATCAGTCCGTCGTCTTCCAAGGCCGCCATGTCGTTGCGGATGGTGGCACTGGACACGCCGAGGTGGTGGCGTTCCACGAGCGCTTTGGAACCTACCGGCTCGCGGGAGTGCACATAGTCCTCCACGATGGCGCGCAGTACTTCGAGTTTGCGCGGCTCGCTCATACTCCACCTCCATCCGTGGTCACTGCAGGGTTAGCACTCGAGCAGGGTTAGCACTCGACATGCCTAAGTGCTAACAGTCTAATATGAGTCACCCCGTTGTTAGCATTGGTACCGCTCCGGGCGAAATTCCGGGCCAGGATCTAGCGGCGAGGCGGAATCAATCCATGCAATACCAGAACTGGGGTCCGCAGGAGATCACCGCGCCCGTCAGACACGAACTTCCTGAGGTTCCCGTGGAACGCGGCATGGTTCTTGAAGACGCCCAGTCCGGCTGGGTGGGAGCGGTGACCCGGGTGGAGAAGTCTGGCGGCATGCATGTAGTGGCCCTCGAAGACCGGCGCGGCAAGTCCCGGTCCTTCCGGCTCGGCTTCGGGTTCCTCCTGGAGGGGCAGCCCATCCGGCTCGTTCCCCCGGCGCCCAGGCAGGCTGCCCCCGTGGCCGCCGGCCGGACGGCGTCAGGCTCGGTCCGCGTGGCCGGCCAGCGTGCCCAGGTGGCCAAAGCGAGCAGAATCTGGGTGGAAGGAAAACACGACGCCGAACTGGTGGAGAAAGTCTGGGGTGACGATCTCCGCGTAGAGGGCATCGTCGTCGAGCCTTTGCACGGCATTGATGACCTCGCGGGTGCGGTGGCCGCGTTCGGTCCCGGTCCGGGCCGCCGGCTGGGGGTCCTGGTGGACCACTTGGTGCCGGATTCGAAGGAGTCGCGCATCGCTGCCGCCGTAATGGCTTCCCCCGGCGCTGCCGGCAACGTGCTGATCGTCGGCCACCCTTACGTTGACGTGTGGCAGGCCATCCGGCCCGCTGTCCTGGGCATCGAACAGTGGCCCGTGGTGCCCCGCGGGCAGGACTGGAAGACGGGCATCCTGACAGCGTTCGGCTGGCCGCACTCCACGAAGGAAGATATCGGGCTTGGTTGGCAAAGGCTGCTGGGCGCTGTCCGCAGCTACGCGGACCTGGAGGCAGCACTGCTCGGGCGGGTGGAGGAAGTCATCGACTTCCTGACAGTGCCTTAACGCCGGATCCGGCACGGGCGGCGGCATTTGGCGGCTGAACCAGTATTCTTGGTACTGCGGAGGCTGCAGTTGCTTCAGTCCGGCATTCTCCAACCCAGCACCATTGCACTTTCGAAGGAAGAAAACCGTGGCACAAAACGCACGCGAGCACCGGGACGACCACGGCGGCCAGGGCCGTTCCGAGTACCAGGGCGTTCCGGCAAATGCGCTGCCGCTGACGGCCAGCGAGGACCGCCAGTGGGCCACGCTGGCACACTTCGGCGGGATTCTTGGCTGTGTTCCGTCGCTGCTGATCTACCTGATTTTCCGTGAGCGGGGCCCCTTTACCGCCCAGGAATCCAAGGAAGCACTGAACTTCAGCCTGCCGCCCACCATTGCTGCGCTGGTGGCCAATGTCCTGGTGTTCATTCCGGTGGTGGGAAATATTTTCGCTGTCATCGCCACTCTGATCTGGATCGCCCTGACCTGCTTCTCGGTGGCCGCAGGCATCCATGTCAACAAGGGCCAGCCGCACCGCTACCAGTACAACCTCCGCTGGATCAAGTAGTCCCCACCAGCGCGGGGTCACGTTGCTGGCTTTAAGCGTTAGTCGGGCAGGATCCTGCGGACCACGGCGTCGGCCAGCAGGCGGCCCTTCAGGGTCAAAACCAGCGTGCCCTGGAAGGCAGCCGGTGGCTCCACCAGGCCGTCGGCGATGAGTCCGGCCACGGCGTGCCGGCCATGTTCGCCCAGCGTTGACGTTGCCAGCCCCGATACAAGCCGGGCCTCGAGCATCACGCGCTCCACGTCGCGGGTTTCGGCGTCGAGCGTTTCCCGTCCGGCGGCCGGTGACAGGCCCTGCGCGAGCCGTCCGGCGTAGGCCGTGGGGTGCTTCACGTTCCACCACCGCACTCCGCCGACATGTGAGTGTGCACCTGGTCCGATGCCCCACCAGTCGTCCCCGCGCCAGTACGCCAGGTTGTGCCGGCATGCCTGCTCCGGCGTCCGGGACCAGTTGCTGACTTCATACCAGCTGAGGCCCGCAGCACCGATCAGCTGGTCGGCGAGTTCGTACTTGTCGGCGTGGTCGTCGTCGTCGATTCCCGGGACTTCACCACGGCGGATCTGGGCGGCCAGCTTGGTGCCGTCCTCCACGATCAGGGCGTAGGCACTGATGTGGTCGGGCTGGTAGGACAGGGCCGTCTCCAGCGAGAAACGCCAGTCCTCCAGGGACTCCCCCGGTGTCCCATAGATAAGATCCAGGCTCACGGCCAGTCCGGCCTCGCGCGCCCACTGCACCACCTGCGGCACGCGGCTGGGCGTGTGCGTGCGGTCGAGGACTTTGAGGACGTGGGGAACGGCAGACTGCATGCCAAAGGAAACCCGGGTGAAACCGGCGTCGGCCAGCACCTGCAGGGAGGCAGGGGTGACCGAGTCCGGGTTTGCTTCGGTGGTCACTTCGGCGCCGGGTTCCAGGCCCCAGTGCCCGACGGCGGCAGTCAGGATCCGGGCGAGGTCCTCCGCGGGGAGCAGCGTGGGGGTGCCGCCGCCGAAGAAAACTGTGCTCAGGGGCCGGTCCGGAAGACCAGAGTCCCGCAGGACCGTGGCGGCAAAGTCCACTTCGGACACGGCCGTGCTGGCGTAGGCGTCCTGCGACGCTCCGCCGCCGAGCTCGGTGGCCGTGTAGGTGTTGAAGTCGCAGTATCCGCAGCGCACGGCACAGAACGGGATGTGCACGTAGAGTCCGAAGGCCCGGTCCGCCGCACCGTCCACTGCCTGTGCGGGCAACAGACCGTCCGACGGCGCCGGGTCGCCGAGCGGAAGAATGCTAGGCACTGCAGGGGCCCCCGGTGTTGCCGGCCACTGTCATCACTACTTCTTGGCCTTGTCCTTGGACTCGTCAGTGGTCAGCGCAGCGATGAAGGCTTCTTGGGGAACCTCAACGCGGCCCACCATCTTCATGCGCTTCTTGCCTTCCTTCTGCTTCTCCAGCAGCTTGCGCTTACGGGAGATGTCGCCGCCATAGCACTTGGCCAGAACGTCCTTGCGGATGGCACGGATGCTTTCCCGGGCGATGATCCGGGAGCCGATGGCAGCCTGGATGGGTACCTCGAACTGCTGGCGGGGAATAAGCTCGCGCAGTTTGCCGGTCATCATCACACCGTAGGCATAAGCCTTCTCACGGTGCGTGATGGCCGAGAAGGCATCCACCTGTTCGCCCTGAAGCATGATGTCCACCTTCACCAGGTCGGCCACCTGCTCGCCGTCGGCCTTCCAGTCCAGCGAGCCGTAGCCCCGGGTCTTGGATTTGAGGATGTCGAAGAAGTCGAACACGATCTCAGCGAGCGGCAACCGATACCGGATTTCGACCCTGTCCTCCGACAGGTAGTCCATGCCGCCGATAACACCGCGGCGGCTCTGGCAAAGTTCCATAATGGCGCCCACGAACTCATTGGGCGCCAGGATAGTGGCAGCCACCATCGGCTCGCGGACCTCGGCGATCTTGCCGGAGGGGTATTCGCTGGGGTTGGTCACGTGGACCACCTTCTTGTCCTCCAGCGTCACCTCATACTCCACGTTGGGGGCAGTGGAGATCAGGTCCAGGTTGTATTCGCGCTCGAGCCGCTCCCTGGTGATTTCCAGGTGGAGCAGGCCGAGGAAGCCCACCCGGAAGCCGAATCCCAGGGCGGCGGACGTTTCCGGCTCGTAGACCAGCGCGGCATCGTTGAGCATCAGTTTCTCCAGCGCATCGCGGAGCACGGGATAGTCCGTGCCGTCCAGCGGATACAGGCCTGAGAAGACCATCGGTTTGGCATCGGCATAGCCGGGAAGCGACTGCGTGGCGGGCTTGGCAAGGTTGGTGACGGTGTCGCCCACCTTGGACAGACGGACGTCCTTCACACCGGTGATGAGGTAGCCCACTTCGCCCACGCCGAGACCCTTTGAGGGGGTGGGCTCCGGGGAGCTCACCCCGATCTCCAGGAGTTCGTGGGTGGCCCGGGTGGACATCATCTGGATGCGTTCACGGGGGTGCAGCATGCCGTCAACCACACGGACGTAAGTGACCACACCGCGGTACGTATCGTAGACGGAGTCGAAGATCATGGCGCGCGCGGGGGCGTTCGGGTCTCCCACGGGGGCCGGCAGGTCGCGGACGATCTTGTCCAGCAGTACCTCGACACCCATGCCGGTCTTGCCGGAGACGCGGAGCACGTCGTCGGGGTCGCCGCCGATCAGGCTGGCCAGTTCGGCCGCGTACTTCTCGGGCTGGGCGGCCGGGAGGTCGATCTTGTTCAGCACCGGGATGATGGTGAGGTTGTTTTCCATCGCCAGGTACAGGTTCGCGAGAGTCTGCGCCTCGATGCCCTGCGCCGCGTCAACAAGCAGTACTGCCCCCTCGCAGGCTGCCAGCGAACGGGACACCTCGTAGGTGAAGTCCACGTGACCGGGGGTGTCGATCATGTTCAGCGCGTAGCTGGTCCCATCGAGCTCCCAGGGCATGCGGACCGCCTGGGACTTAATGGTGATGCCGCGTTCGCGCTCAATGTCCATGCGATCCAGATACTGGGCCTTCATATCGCGGGACTTAACCACCCCGGTGAACTGCAACATGCGGTCAGCCAGGGTGGATTTACCGTGGTCAATGTGCGCGATGATGCAGAAATTCCGAATGATGGCCGGATCAGTCGCGGCGGGCACCGGGGCGGTGCGGGCCATGGGAGACACGCAGGGTCCTTACTGTTGACATTCGTGCCGCCGCCGCCAGGACGCACCGAAGGCACCCTGCGGCTGGACCGCACATTTGGAACTTCCAGTCTCCCACGTCCGGACGCATCGTATTGCATTCAGGTCAAACCGGCCCGGGGGGGCCCGAAGGTAGTCTTGCCCCATGCCTATCAACCTCCGCTCCTTGGCCAACGCCGTCCGGACATCCGTCAGGTTCCTGCAGAAGTTCCGTTCCGACCCAAAGCGATCTGCAGGAACGGGCACGCCCAAGCCGGCCCGGCAGGCACCGCAGGCCAAGCCGGCCCCGCCCGGCGTCTACCCTGGCGACTTCAACGGCACAGCAGCCATCCGGTACGCCCCGCAGCCCGACGGCAGTCCCGACCCCGGCGAAATTGTGTGGGCATGGGTTCCGTATGAAGAGGACCACAACCGGGGCAAAGACCGTCCGGTTCTCCTCGTGGGCAAGAACGGGCGGTACCTGCTGGGGATAATGCTCACCAGCAAGGACCACGACCACACCGGCAACGGATCCGGAGACTATGTGGACATCGGAACCGGCAGTTGGGACCGTCAGCAGCGGCCCAGCGAGGCGAACCTTCGACGGATCCTGCAGATCAGCCCGGACGCCATCCGGCGCGAAGGTGCTGTTCTGGACCGGAAACGCTTCGATCTCGTGGCTGCAGGCATCCGGCGCCGACACGGCTGGAAATAGCCCGCCAAATGGCCAGCTTCCGGGGGGTCTGCTATTCTATATAGCTGTGTGTCCGTGCAGGTCGACGGCCACTCATGGTTGGTCGCCATAGGTATCCCCACGCCGCTCAGTCAATGGCCAATCTGAAAGCCCTCTAGACCATTTCCGCATTAAAAAGAGAGTTCACACGTGGCTAATATCAAGTCCCAGAAGAAGCGCATCCTTACCAACGAGAAGGCCCGCCTGCGCAACAACGCAGTCAAGTCTGAGCTGAAGACGGCCATCCGCGCCGTCAACACCGCCGTTGAGTCCACCGACAAGGATGCAGCTGCCGCTGCCCTGCTTGTTGCCGGCCGCAAGCTGGACAAGGCTGTCAGCAAGGGTGTTCTGCACAAGAACAACGCAGCAAACCGCAAGTCGGCCATCTCCAAGAAGGTCAACGCGCTGTAAGGTTTCCAGTTCACCTGAACTGATGATTGTGGCCGGCACCCGATGGGTGCCGGCCACACATCTTTAAGCCGCTGGCCGCGACATCAGCAATGTCTAGGCAGCCGCAGTCACACTGGACTCAGTGCCCGCGCACAGAGGTTGCAATGACGGTCACCGCATGTTCAACGGCATAGACGGGATCACGCGAAAGGCCCTTGACCTGGGCATCGGCCTCGGCGGTGGCCTGGATGGAGCGGACCAGTCCCTCCGGGGTCCAGCGGCGTACATCGCGTTGGGCCTGCTCCACGAGCCACGGCTGCATACCCAAGTCCCGGGCAATCTGCGCCGGGGAGCCCTGGGCGCCGGCAACTTTGGCCACCGTCCGCAGCTTGGCCGCCAGCGCCGCCACCAGCGGAACCGGATCGGCTCCCGTGGCAAGCGCGTGGCGAAGGGTGGAGAGCGCTACCGGCCCGTTTCCGGCCATGGCAGCATCCGCGACCTTGAAGGCCGTGGCCTCAATCCGGCCGCCGTAGTAGCGGTCCACCAACTCCGGGGTCACCGCCCCCGTAGCATCCGCGATCAGCTGGCTGCATGCCGCCGCGAGTTCCGAAAGGTTGGCGCCAACGGCGTTGACCAGCGTCTGCACGGCGTCCGGGCTGATCTTGCGTCCGGCTGCCCTGAATTCAGTCGACACGAAGGAGGCCTTGTCTGCATCCTTCTTCAGGGGCTGGCAGTCCACCACCGGCCATCCGCCCGCTTTGACGGCATCGAGGAGCTTCTTGCCGCGGACTCCCCCGGCATGGCGCAAGACGAGCACCGCGTCCGGTTCCGGACGGGCCAGGTAGGCCAGGGCGTCGGCCAGGAAGGCGTCATTCATACCCTCAACGCCTTCGACTTCGATCAGCTTGCGCTCACCGAAGAGTGAGGGGCTGACATTCATCGCAAGGGTCCCGGCTTCGTAACTGCCGGCCGCGAGGCGGCTGACTTCCACGTCCGGGAACGCCGTGCGCACCTGGGCGCGGATATGGTCCATGGCACGGATGCCGAGGTATTCCTCCGGTCCGCCCACCAGGACTATTTCGGCCGGCGTCACGTCCCGCCAGGTGGCCGAGTTGGACGCCGAAGTTCTGGTTCGTGTGGTCTGGGCTGCGGCCATGGTGGATTCCTCCCGGAAATTCTGGTGCAGTGTCTAAGCCTGCCACGGTGGGCCGCCGCCACCAAGCCGGCGCTATGCTGCGCGGTCCCACGCCGGCCTGACCCGGAGCGCCCGACTGTGGCCAACAGGTGCCGTTCCACGACGCCCAGCATCTGTTCTGTCCGGGCGTGCAGTGCCAGGACCGATCGGAACGCCTGATGCGGCCTGACGGCGAGCCAAACACCGGCAAGAGTCAGCATGGAGAACAGCACCATGGTCAGGAGGCCGAACGGTCCCTCGGGCCAGGGCAGCGCAGCCCCCGGCAACCCGGCCGTGATCCGTGCGGTTCCTGCCACCCCGGCACTGAAAGTCCCGGCCACGGCGATCAGGACAGTGGCCAGCCACGGTGCGGCAACCACCAGCGGGACAGCTGCCGTTCCCAGCAACGTCACCGGCGCCACCAGCGGGGCAGCCATCAAGTTAGCAAGCAACGAATACGTCGAGAACTGGGGCTGCAGGAGCACAATCACCGGGCCGCACAGCAACTGAGCGGAGAGCGGGACGGCCCAGGCCGCGGCTGCCCAGCGCGGGATGGCTGCCGGGGTCCAGTCAATCATCCGTCGGCCCAGGACAATGATGCCCAGGGTCGCGAGTACCGACAACAGAAAGCCAAAGCTGGTACCGAGGCCGGGATCGATCAGGAGCAGGCCCATGACAGCGAGGCAGAGGAAACTGAGCCCGCGGCCCATCCGGCCCCCTGCCAACGATGCCACTGCGATTGAACCCATCAGCGCAGCGCGCAACACGCTGGCGTCCGGGCCCACCAACACCACAAACATAGCCAGACCGGTCAGCGCCAGCCCTGCCGCGGGAAGCCGGGGCAGGCGAAGGCTGCGTGCAGCGATCAGCATGGCACCCAGGACCAGGCTGCAGTTTGCTCCGCTGACCGCGGTCAGGTGCGTCATGCCCACCGTTTTCATGGCCGCATTGAGCCCGTCGTCCAGGGCGCTGGTATCTCCGGTCACCATGCCCGGGAGGAGACCGGCTGGATCGGCGGCAAGGAACGACGCACTGGAGACATACCGGACGCGAAGGTCCTTCGCAACCAGCTGCCAGGCCGGGGCGTCGGCATCATCGAGTGCGGCGCTGCTGACGGTCCCGGAACCGGCCCGGGGCGGGAGGGAAGCCGACAGGACAGCGCTTTCTTGCTGGCCTGCGTCCGGTGCCTTCAGCTTGCCGGCCGTCCGGACCACCTGCCCGGGCACCAGGTCTCCCCAGCCCTTGCCGCCCATGACCACCACTGCGGCACGGGTGCGGATGACCTGGCTCCTGACCGTAACCTCCTGCGTCTGCGCCGTTACCGACCACCGTTCGGGCGGCCCCGAAATTCCCGGGACGGTCATGGCCCGCGGGGATCCCGTGACTTCCAGGATGGCCACCACAGAGCTCCCGGCCGCGACAGCTTCGGCAAACGGCCCGTCGTGGCGTTGCGACGAGGAGACTGCAGAATGGGCAGCGGCGGTCGCAGCCAGTAACAAGGCAACCGCGGTGGTCATCAGAAAGCTCCGCCGGCCTGCCAGAAGTCCCCTGCCGCGAGAGGCTCGGATCAACAGCAAAGTGGCCAACAGCACCAAGCCGCTGCACAGCCCTACCAACGCCACAGGGTTAAGCCAGACTCCGGCGACGGCGGCACTCCAGACCAGGAAGGCGGGCAGTGCCAGCCTCACGTCCGTGCGCCGGCGCGGCGCATCCGCTGATGAAGTAGATCGCTCCTTGCCCCGAAGCTTCGCGCCGACGCGTACACCCAGCCTGCGGGCCTTCAGCCCGGCAGACTGGACCGCGGCGTTCTGGAGCCCGGAACTCTGAGACCCGGCTCTCTGTATCCCAGCCCCCGGCGCCAAGGGAACTGCCCGAGATGCCGGGGCCGCGGGAGCCCGCTGGCCCTGCACGGCTGAGTCAACAAAGCGGCTCCACGGGCTGCGCCTGGCCATCTCAGACGCCCACCAGGGGAAGGAGTGTTTCAAGCATCTTGGGACCCACACCGTCCACGGCGTCAAGCTCCTCGACCGACTTGAAGGGGCCGTGCTCCTTGCGCCAGTCCACGATCCGCTGCGCCAGTACCGGCCCCACCTTCGGCAGGGCGTCCAGTTCTTCGATGCTTGCTGTGTTGAGGTTGACTTTCCCTCCTGCTGATGCGGCCCCGCCCCCGGTCCCTTCCCCTGCTTCCCCGGGTGGGCCGGAGGAACCGGACGAACCGGCGGGGATTTCCTCACCGGCCTGGGGAACGAAGAGCTTTTGTCCGTCGGTCAACACGGCAGCCAGGTTGAGGCGGTTCAGATCTGCCGTGGGCGTACTGCCGCCGGCTGCGGCAACTGCCTGGTGAACCCGGCTGCCAACAGGCAGCTGCACAACCCCTGGCACGGCCACGGCACCGGCCACATGGATGATGACCGTTCCGGCCAACGAAGTTTCCGATGGCAGCTCAGGCGGAGAGGCCCCGTGGGGCTCCTGGTCCTGGGTTCCTTCCCCCGCGGGGAGGCTGGCCTGGGATGAAGTGTCGCTGAGTGGCCTGACTTCGGGCTGACCGGCGGCTACCTGTGACCAGAACCAGACGCTGCCCAGCATTGCGAGTGCGGCGATGAGCAGGGCGACCCGCAGGCCCACCCGCCATCGCAGGGCCGGTCCCGTCTTGCCTGTACCCGCCGGGGACTCATCAGCAGCCCCCAAAGCGGCGTCCTCACCGGAACCGTGAGCATCGCCGTCGTACTCAAATACCTTTTCGCCGCCGTCGGTGAGCAGAAGCCCCGGGCCGGCTCCGAGCGTGGACTGCAGCCGATCCCGGGCATGCCGGGCCCCCTGGCGTGCTGCTGCTCCAGAGTCCCGGCGTGACATGCACCCAACGCTAGGGAACCAGGGACGCCGGTGACAGTCCCGGCCGCACCTATGTGGAAACTGCTAGGTGGAAACTGCGGGCACATCCGGCTCCGGGTTCCGCACAGTTAGGCCGCTCTCCCCCACGATCACCGCGAGCACGCCCAGCCCGGCGTGGGCTGCCAGGACGGCGGGCAGCGAGCTGATCTGGGCCGGCGGACAGCTGGGCAAGGCAGCGGACAGCCGGGCTGCCAAAGCCTCTGCCTCGGCCGGATTCCCGAAGTGGTGGACGGCGAGGCGGGCCTGGCCGAGGGGGCGCGATGCGGCGTCCGCGGCGGCCAGCTCCTCGAGGCGGGCGACGGCTCTGACTGCTGACCTGACCTTTTCCAGCGGTACGATCTTGCCGTCGTCGACGGCCAGGATGGGTTTGATGGCGAACATGGTCCCCAGCAGCGACGCGGCAGCGCCGATCCGTCCGCCCCGGCGGAGCTGTTCAAGGCTGGGCACGTAGAAATAGACCTTGGTTCGCGCGAACTGCTCAGCCGCCGCGGCGGCTACGGCTGTGATGTCGCTGCCTTCGGCGGCTGCCGCTACCGCGGCCTGCACACCCATGCCCAGGGCCATGCCCACGGTGGAGGAGTCGAGGACTTCCACGGGGATTGTCACCCTGGTGGCCGCGAGCCGCGCCGCATCCGCCGTTCCGGACAGGCCGCCGGAAATGTGGATGGAGACCACGCCTTCGAAACCCAGGCGTTCGGCGGCCAGGAAGGCCTGTTCAAACTGCCCGGGCGACGGGCGGGACGTTTTGACCGAGGTGCCACTGGCGAGTGCCAGCGCAATGGTTTCGGTGATGTCGTCTTCGCCCTCGCCGTAGATTTCCGCGCCCACCATGACAGGCATCGGGATGACAGTCAGGCGGCCGTCACCGGTACACGCATGCACCCAGTCGGCCGGCAGCGCGGAGGCAGAATCGGTCACCACTGCGGTACGGACGACGACGGCGGGCGCCACCGGGACTGGCGACGGTTCCGGGCCCTGGCGCGGCGCGGGACGGAGGGAAGCCAGACGCTCCCGAAGCCAGTGCCATGCGGCGGCGTCACGGTCAGGCAAGAGCGCCTCCTGGTCTAGGGCCGGCCGCCGGTTGGGCCCGGCGGCCGGTGCCCCGGGCTAGGCCGGGACGATGTTGACCAGTTTAGGCGCTCGCACGATCACCGTGCGGATGCCGCGGCCGTCAAGCGCGCGCTGGACGTTTTCGCTGGCCAGGGCCAGTTCCCGCAGCTCGTCTTCGCCGATCCCGGGCGAGACTTCGAGGCGGTCACGGACCTTGCCCTGGACCTGGACCACCGCTGTGACAGTCTCCTGGACCAGCAGCGCTTCGTCGTGCACCGGCCAGCCGGCGTTCGCCACGGACGCCGGGTGGCCCAGGACGTTCCACATGTCTTCGGCGGTGTACGGCGCGAAGAGGCTCAGGATGACGGCAACAGCTTCCGCCGCCTCCCGGACGGAGGGATCCGCCCCGCCGGCGCCGCTGGCTGCATCGATGGTTTTGCGGGTGGCGTTGACCAGCTCCATCAGCTTGGCCACCACCACGTTGAACTTGTTGGTGTCCAACAGCGCGGCGGCGTCAGCGATTGTGCGGTGCGTGACGGAACGCAAGGCACGGTCACCGGCTGTCACGTCGGCACCCGGCTCACTGGCGACGTCCTGCGCCAGGCGCCAGGCGCGGGCCAGGAACTTTGCGGAGCCCGACGGCGAAACATCCGCCCAGTCGACGTCGTCCTCCGGCGGGGACGCGAAGATCATGGTCAGGCGCACGGCGTCCACGCCGTACTTGTCCAGCTGCTCACTGAGGTCCACGCCGTTGCCCAGCGACTTGCTCATGGCCTTGCCCCCGTTAAGGACCTGGCCCTGGTTCAGCAGCGCGCTGAACGGTTCGTCGGCGTCGATCATGCCGAGGTCGTGGATGACCTTGGTGAAGAACCGGGCGTACAGCAGGTGCAGGATGGCGTGCTCCACGCCGCCCACGTACTGGCCTACCGGCATCCACTCGTTGATCTTCGCGGGGTCGAAGGGGCCCTCGGTGTACTGCGGCGAGACGAACCGCAGGAAGTACCAGGACGAGTCCACAAACGTGTCCATGGTGTCGGTATCGCGCTTGGCCGGCCCGTGGCAGTTGGGGCAGTCAACATTGACCCAGGCCTCGGCAGCGGCCAGCGGTGACGTGCCCTTCGGGGACAGGTCCTCGCCGCGCAGGTCAGCCGGCAGCCGGACAGGCAGCTGCTCATCGGGAACCGGAACCTCGCCGCAGGCAGGGCAGTGGATGATCGGGATAGGCGTGCCCCAGAACCGCTGGCGGCTCAGCAGCCAGTCACGCAGGCGGAAGTTAACGAACTTCTCGCCGGTGCCCTGCTTTTCCAGCATGCCGATGGCGGCGGGGATGGCTTCTGCCTTCGGCAGCCCATCGAGGACGCCTGAGTTGATCAGGGTGCCCTCGCCGGAGGTGGCCTTGCCGGAAACGTCGGGGTCCTCTTCGCCGGTGTCCAGCACTGCGCGGACGGGCAGGTCGAACGTTTTGGCAAAGTCGAGGTCGCGCTGGTCGTGGGCCGGGACGGCCATGATGGCGCCCGTGCCGTAGTCAGCCAGGACGTAGTCAGCAGCCCAGACCGGCAGCTTTTCGCCGTTCAGGGGGTTGACGGCGTAGCGACCGGTGAAGACACCCGTCTTTTCACGTTCGGTGGACTGGCGTTCGATTTCGGTCAGCGCCTTGACCTGTTCGCGATAGGCGTCCAGAGCGGCGGCGTGCTCTTCGGTGACCAGTTCGACGGCGATCGGCGCGTCGGCGGCCACAACAAAGAACGTGGCACCGTACAGGGTGTCCGGGCGGGTGGTGAACACGGCGACGTCCTTGGCGGGCTTGCCGCCGTCGGCTTCGACCACAAAGTTGACGTGGGCGCCTTCGGAGCGGCCGATCCAGTTCTTCTGCATCGCCAGCACACGCTCTGGCCAGTGACCGCGCAGCTCGTCCATGTCATCGAGCAGCCGGTCAGCGTACTCGGTGATCTTGAAGTACCACTGGTTCAGGGACTTCTTGGTGACGGGGGTGCCGCAGCGTTCGCAGGCACCGTTGACCACCTGTTCATTGGCCAGGACGGTCTGGTCCTTGGGGCACCAGTTGACCGGGGAGTCCTTGCGGTATGCCAGGCCCTTCTCGTAGAAGCGCTTGAACAGCCACTGGGTCCAGCGGTAGTACTCGGGGTCCGAGGTGTGCACCCGCCGTGACCAGTCCGCGGAGATCGCGTAACGCTTGAACGACGCCGCCTGGGTGTCGATGTTGGCGTAGGTCCACTCGCTCGGGTGGGCATTGCGCTTGATGGCGGCATTTTCCGCTGGCAGGCCGAATGAGTCCCAGCCGATCGGGTGCAGGACGTCGAAGCCCTTTTGCCGCAGGTACCGGGCCACAACATCGCCCATGGCGAAGGCCTCCGCGTGGCCCATGTGCAGGTCACCTGAGGGGTACGGGAACATGTCCAGCACGTAGCGGCGCTCGCGGGAACCATCATCCACGGGGGTGAAAACCTTGAGGTCTTCCCACACCTGCGGCCACTTGGCCTCCATCGCCGCGAAGCTGTAGGCACCCTCTTCGGGTGTTTCCGCCGCCACTGCTGCTGTTCCGGTCTCTGTCTCCGGCTGAACGCTCACTGCTGCCCTCTTCTGTTCTGTTGTGGCATCGGTGCTGCCACAACGGTCTGATCCCTTCTGCTGCCGGCCCGTCAAACTTGCCCGGACACACAAAAGCCCCTCTCCATGGAGGGGCAGCCGCGCGGCATTCCGGTTGTTTCCGGACACCGGGCGGCTAGCTAAGCAGAAGGATCGCACGCATAGGACTACTTTAGCGCACCTGTCCGTTCACTTAAACGTAAGTCGCCCCGAGCGGCTCACAGTAGATGACGTTGACGGAAGCCGCACCTCGCCCGGGTGTGGTGGGCACCGCGAAGCGGGCGGGGCAGGTGCGGCTTCCGTCAACGACGGCTCAGGCTACTTCACGTCCTCGTCGACCCAATCCATGGACTTCGTCACGGCCTTCTTCCACAGGCGCAGCTGCCGGTCCTGCTCGGCCTGGTCCAGCTTCGGTTCCCACCGTTTGTCCTCGGACCAGTTGGATGAGAGTTCGCCGAGGTCCTTCCAGAAGCCGACCGCGAGGCCGGCAGCGTAGGCTGCGCCGAGGGCGGTGGTTTCCACAACCTTCGGCCGGATCACGGGAACGCCCAGGATGTCCGCTTGGAACTGCATCAGCGCGTCGTTGGCCACCATCCCGCCGTCGACCTTCAGCTCGGTGAGCGGAACGCCGGAGTCAGCGTTGACTGCATCCAGTACCTCGCGGGTCTGGAAAGCCGTGGCCTCCAGCGCCGCCCGTGCGATGTGGTTCTTGTTGACGAACCGGGTCAGGCCCACGATGGCGCCGCGGGCGTCCGAACGCCAGTACGGGGCGAAGAGCCCCGAGAAGGCCGGAACGATATAAACGCCGCCGTTGTCCTTAACGGCCGCCGCCAGCGTTTCCACTTCCGGCGCGCTGCTGATCATGCCGAGGTTGTCCCGGAGCCACTGAATCAGGGAACCGGTGACCGCGATGGAGCCTTCCAGCGCATAGTGCGTTGGGGCATCGCCGAGCTTGTACCCGACTGTGGTGAGCAGTCCGTTCTTCGAGTGGACGATCTCCTCGCCGGTGTTGAAGATCAGGAAGCAGCCGGTGCCGTACGTGTTTTTGGCTTCACCGGCCTCGAACGCCGCCTGGCCGAACGTGGCCGCCTGCTGGTCACCCAGAATGCCGGAAACCGGAACTTCGCGCAGCAGCTGGGACGTGTGCACGGTGCCGTAGACCTCCGAGGAGGACTTGATGGCCGGCATCATGCTCAGCGGCACGCCGAAGATACCCAGGATCTCCTCATCCCAACTCAGCGTTTCGAGGTCCATGAACAGCGTGCGTGAGGCATTGGTGACGTCTGTGACGTGTACGCCGCCGTCCACCCCGCCGGTCAAGTTCCAGAGGACCCAAGCGTCGGTGTTGCCAAAGACCAGATCCCCGGCTTCCGCCTTGGCCCGGGCGCCGTCGACGTTGTCCAGGATCCACTTGATCTTCGTTCCGGAGAAGTAGGTCGCCAGGGGCAGACCCACCTTCTGCTTGAACCGCTCCGGACCGCCGTCCTTCGCCAGCTCATCCACGATGTCCTGGGTCCGGGTGTCCTGCCAGACAATCGCGTTATAGACGGCCTCGCCCGTGGTCTTGTCCCAGACGACGGCGGTCTCGCGCTGATTGGTAATTCCGACGGCGGCGATATCGTGCCGGGTCAGGTTCGCCTTGGAGAGGGCGGAAGCAATCACCTCGCGGGTGTTGTTCCAGATCTCGGCGGGGTTGTGCTCTACCCAGCCCGCCTGTGGGAAGATCTGCTCGTGCTCCATCTGGCCCGAGGACACGATGTTGCCGCTGTGGTCAAAGATGATGGCGCGGGAGCTGGTGGTGCCCTGGTCGATGGCGATTACGTATTGGTTCATGGTGACGTCCTTGTCTGTATTTTGTGTGAGTTTATGAAAGCAGTTACTAGCCGGCGATGGCAGGCATGATCATGGGTACCCAGAGGGCCACCAGACCGGCAAGCGTCCCACCAACCAGCGGCCCCACGATGGGGATCCAGGAGTATGCCCAGTCACTTGAACCCTTGCCCTTGATGGGCAGGATTGCGTGTGCAATGCGCGGCCCGAGGTCACGGGCCGGGTTAATTGCGTAGCCTGTCGGTCCGCCGAGTGATACACCGATACCCACCACGAGCAGGGCGACCGCCAGCGGCCCCAGGCCCGAGGGCGTTCCGCCAAAGGTCAGGATGACGAAGACCAGGACGAAGGTGCCGATGATCTCGGTGACGAGGTTCCAGGTGGTGGACCGGATGGCCGGACCGGTGGAAAACGTCGCAAGCTTGTTGGCTGCCACGGGCTCGGCATCGTAGTGCTGCTTGTACGCGGCCCAGCAAAGGACCGCGCCCAGGAAGGCTCCGAGCAATTCGCCACCGAAGTAGGTGAACGTGGACGCGACGTCCACGGGGACGTCCGGGGCGTACTCCTTGCCGCCCTTAACCAGCAGGCCCAGCGTGACGGCGGGATTGAGGTGGGCGCCGGATTTGGCGGCAACAAAAACACCCGCGAAGACGGCGATCCCCCACCCCCAGGTCACCATCAGGAACCCGCCGCTGTTGCCTTTTGTGCCCTTCAGGGCAACGTTGGCCACGACACCGCAACCCAGCAGGGTGAGCATCGCCGTTCCGAAGACTTCGGAAAGAAAAACAATTCCAAGAGACATCATTGACTCCTCTATTTTCTATTTTGCGGTCCTTCGCGGGTTGAAGGACCGTTGAACCGGAGCGCTTTGACGCCCCGGCTGCAGCCTGGCCTGCCTAGGCCACCAGGCTGTGGATCTGCACGCCGTGGAGGCGCTCCAGCACCTCCCGGGCATGTTGGATTTCGTCTGCCCTGGCGGCCGCGTCCCAGCCGAGCGGACCGGAAAGGACATCGGCTATCTCGACGAGGAGTTCACCGGTCACCAGCCCCCGGAAGGCAAGCGACGTACGCCGGACCATGACATCGATGAGGTGCCCGATCTGCTCGTTCCGGGCCATGAACTCCAGTTCCCGGACACTGAGTTCACGGGTGGAACGGAGCAGCCTGTCCGGGCCGGCATCAAGGTAGCGGATCACGTCGTCTGCCCTCGTGCCGTAGCGCGTCAGCAGGACAGCAGAGCGGGCAGCATCCCGGCTGCTACCCGTGTGGGCCTTGATCCATTTTTGGATTCCGGCCTCATCCTCGGGGAAGCCGGCGCCGCCTCCGATGGCGAGTTTCGCCGTCGAGACCTTCCGTTCCATCCCCAGTTCGGCAAGCACGTCATTTGCCATGTGCTCGGCCAATGCCCGGAAAGTGGTCCACTTGCCGCCCACCAGGCTGAGGACGACGGCGGTTCCTGCGCCGGGTGCCCCCGCATCCGGCGTGCGCCGTTCGATGCTGTAGTCGCGCGAGACAAACCCGGGCTGGGTGGCGTCGTGGCGTGGCAGCGGGCGGACGCCGGAGAACGTGTAGACGATCTGGTCACGCTGCACGCTGATGTCCGGGAAGACGTGGCCGATCAGGTTGAAGAAGTACTCGATCTCCTCATCCGTGCACACGGCGTCCTGCGCCATGTCGGCGTTGATGTCAGTGGTTCCCACCAGGACCCTGTCGCCCATGGGGTAAATGAGGACGATCCGGCCGTCCGTGTGTTCAAAGAAGATCTCCCGGCCCTTGCAGGCCTCGAGCAGCACCGGGTGGTCGAGCACAATGTGTGATCCCTTTGTGCCGCCCATAAAGGCCGACGCCGCCCCCATGGCTTCGTTGGTCAGGTCCACCCAGGCCCCGGTGGTGTTGACGATGACATCCGCGGTGAAATCAAACAGTTCGCCCGTCAGTTCGTCGCGGAGCTGGACCGTGGTGCCGGACTGAGTGGCGGCCCCGCCGAGAGAATGAAGTGCGAGGTAGTTGCTGGCCCGCGCGGTTGAGCCATTCGGCCCGCCGCTGACTTGGCCTGCCTTTTCGCCGTCCTGGAGTACATCAAGCGTGAGCCGCTCAGGGTTGTGAACAGAGGCGTCGAAGTAGGTGGCAGCGTATTTGATGCCGGGGTGCAGCTGCGGCAGCTCGGCGAGGGCCCGCTTGCGTCCGCGGAACTGGTGGCGCGGCACGGCACCGCCGTCGCGGGAAAACGAGTCGTACATGCTCAGACCCAGTTTGATCAGGAACGCGCCGCGCTCCTTGGGCTTGCCCTGCTGCTTGTGCGTGAGGAACCGCAAGGGTGCGGACAGGACGCCGGAAAAGGTGCTGAAGATGGGGATGGTGGTCTGGAGGGGCTTCACATAGTGCGGTGCGATCCGCAGGAGGCGGTTGCGTTCCACCACGGATTCCCGGACGAGGCGGAATTCCCCGTTTTCCAGGTAACGGATGCCGCCATGAATCATGTGGGAGGACGCACCGCTGGCACCCTGGCAGTAGTCGCCACGCTCCACCAGGGCCACGTCCACTCCCTGCAGGGCGAGGTCCCGGAAAGTTCCCACGCCGTTGATGCCACCGCCGATGATCAAGACCTTGGCGTGCGGACGCTTCCGCAGACCCTGCACCGATGTGCGCGGCACCGGACTGTGGGCGGGCGTGGCTCCGCTGTGACTGAATGAATTTCTGATTCCCAAAACTGCTCCCTGGGTTTATTGGCGTGCGGGCATCCGCCGGACGCACCGTCGTTCTTCAACTATTGTTTGGAGTAATGGAAAATGGAGTCAAGCAGTATGCACAAACGTGCAGAATGGAGTCCGAATGACGCCTTCCCGGCACTCAGATGCGCTCAGGGCTGCACAGATGTATTACCTCCAGGACCTGACCATGGACGCGATCGCCCGGGAACTGCGGACGTCCCGGTCCACCGTTTCCAGGCTCCTGTCGGCCGCCAGGGACACGGGTTTGGTCCAGATCCAGATCCGCAACCCGCTCGATACCGGCCCCGAACTCGAAAGCATGATCAGGCGCGAATACAGCGTGGACGTGCACGTGGTTCCGGTGGTGGAGTCCCTGAACGAGGCGGAAACCCTGGACCGAGTGGCCATCCAGGCAGCACGAACCATCGGCCCCCTGGTGGATTCCAATGCGATCATCGGCGTCGCCTGGGGATCAACACTCAGTGCCGTCAGCAGGCACCTCACCCGCAAGATCACGCACGATACCGTGGTGGTCCAGCTGAACGGCGCCGGCAACATGCACACCACCGGCATCACCTACGCGAGTGACATCATGCGTCGCTTCGGAAGTGCATACGGCGCCCGTGTAGAGCAGTTCCCCGTTCCAGCCTTTTTTGACCATGCGGCCACCAAAACCGCCATGTGGAATGAGCGCAGCGTGCAGCGCATCCTGGACCTGCAGGCCCGGATGAGCATCGCCATCTTTGGCGTTGGATCCGTGCACGCCGACTACCCGAGCCACGTCTACGCGGGTGGCTACCTGGACGAAAGCGACCTCAAGGTGCTTGCCCATTCTGATGTTGTGGGTGACGTCGCCACGGTCTTTTTCCGGCGTGACGGATCCTCCGACGGCATCGTCCTGAACGAACGCTCCACGGGCCCGGCCCTCTCACAGCTGCGCCAGGTCCGGCGCCGGATCTGCGTAGTCTCCGGGGCATCGAAGATCAACGGCCTGCGGGGCGCCCTATCCGCCGGCCTCGCCACCGACCTGATCGTGGATGAAGCCACCGCGCGCCGCCTGGTGGGCTTTGGCGGTGTCGCCTGGCCCAATGGGTAAAGTCAATGCTATGAAAAACTCACCCCGGCTCAGCCTTAACAACGGTGTGCTGATCGACCAGTTGGGATTCGGGCTGTACAAAGTTCCGGCAGCGGAAGCCTCCGGCCTGGTGGCCACGGCCCTGGGCACCGGATACCGCCACTTTGATACGGCAGCCATGTACGGCAACGAAACCGGCGTGGCGCGCGGGCTGGGCCCCGCGATGGATTCCGAAGCCAGAAGCGGCGGCTCCGGGGAGTCCTCGCCTGGCCTGCGGCGCGAGGACGTATTTGTCACCACGAAGGTGTGGAACGATGACCAGGGGTACGACGCCGCCCTCCGCGCCTTCGATACGTCCATGGTCAACCTCGGCCTGGACTATGTGGACATGTACCTGATCCACTGGCCCTGTGCCAAGCGGGACCTGTTCACCGACACGTACCGCGCCCTCGAAACGCTGTACCGCGAAGGGAAGGTCCGGGCCATCGGTGTCTGCAACTTCCAGCCGGTGCACCTGGACCATCTGCTCGAGAGCGCCGAGGTGGTGCCCGCCGTGAACCAGATTGAACTGCACCCGTGGCTCCAGCAGGCGGAACTTAGGGAGAAGCACCACAGGTTGGGCATCCGGACCGAGGCTTGGAGCCCCCTGGGGCGCGGACACGTACTGTCGGATCCCGTGGTCCTGGCCCTGGCCGCCGAACACGGCAGGACAGCAGCCCAGATCATTCTTCGGTGGCATATCCAGCTGGGGAACATCGCCATCCCAAAGGCAAGCACCGAGGCCCGGATCCGGGAAAACCTGGACGTCTTCGGCTTTGAACTTTCAGACCGCGACATGGCAGCCTTGGTTGAGCTTGACCGCGGGCAACGCACGGGGTCCCACCCCGACAATGTCAACTAGGACCGAGGGTCATGAAAACCGCCGATCAACAGCCATCCCCCGCGACCTCCTTCTTCAGCGCCGGCCTGGCGTCCCGCACCCGTGCCGCAGACATCGTGATCAACGGCAGCGCCGTGGCGTACTGGACGTACGAACCCCTCCAGCCCTCACCTGATACCCGCACCGTCCTGGTCATCCACGGCTTCCGTGGCGATCACCACGGCCTTCTCCGGGTGGCTGACCAGTTGCCGGAAATGCGCATCATCATGCCGGACCTGCCAGGGTTCGGCAGCTCCGCCGCGTTCGCCTCCGGCAAACATTCGGTGGAGCAGTACGGCACCTTTGTGACGGACTTCATGGCGGCGCTGGGCCTTGGTCCGGACACCGTGCTCCTGGGGCACTCCTTCGGCTCGATCGTGGCGGCCCATTTTGTGGCAACCCACCCGGGTGCCATCACACCGCTGATCCTGATTAATCCCATCGCCGCGCCCGCGCTGGAGGGCCCCAAGGGGATCATGACCAAGCTGGCCGTCCTCTACTACCGGCTGGCGGCCCGGCTCCCCCGCCCGCTGGGCCTGGCACTGTTGCGCAGTCCGCTGATTGTCAGGGTCATGAGCGAGGCCATGGCCAAGACGTCTGACAAAGAGCTGCGCCGCTTCATCCACGGCCAGCACCATGCCTACTTCAGTGCGTTCGCGAACCGGGAGAGCCTCCTCCAATCGTTCACAGCCTCGGTCAGCGGCCATGTGGCCGAAGTTGCCGGGAAGCTGGAACTGCCGGTGCTCCTGGTCGCCGGTGAAAAAGACGAGATTGCCACCCTGCCCGACCAGCACCGCCTCGCCGCGCTCCTCCCCGACGGTGTCCTCAAAGTCATTCCCGGCGTCGGCCACCTGATCCATTACGAAACGCCGGGCCCGGCCGCCGGTTTCATCCGCAGCTTCCTTAAGGACCACCCCGCGTGAAGATTGTCATCGATGCACGGTTCACCCGGACCGACCACCACGACGGCATCAGCCGTTACGGGGCGAGCCTCATCGCGGCCACCGCGAAGGTGGCCGACGTTTCCATGCTCATCAGCGACATGCGCCAGCTGGCGCTTCTCCCGGATGTTCCGTACACGCTGATCAACAGTCCGCTGTCCCCGCTGGAACTGTTCGTGGCCCGCAGGATCAACCCTTTGGGGGCCGACGTTGTGGTGTGCCCTATGCAGACCATGGGCAGCTGGGGGCGCAAGTACGGCCTGGTCCTGACCCTGCATGACCTCATTTACTACGAGCACCCCGCTCCCCCGGGATTCCTGCCGGCACCGGTCCGTGTCCTGTGGCGCCTGTACCATAAGGCGTTCTGGCCGCAGCGCGTCCTCCTCAACCGGGCGGACACCGTGGCCACGATCAGCCGGACCACTGAAGCGCTGATGGCCAAGTACCGGCTCACCCGGAGGCCGGTGCGGATCATCAGCAACGCCCCGCAGCCCGCGCAGGACCCGCGCGATCCTGCTGCCGGCGCAGAGCATTCGCTCGTGTACATGGGTTCGTTTATGCCCTACAAAAACGTTGAAACGATGGTGGCCGGAATGTCTGAGCTGCCCGATTTCACCCTTCACCTGCTGAGCAGAATCACCGCGGAACGCCGGGCCGAGCTGGAGATCATGGTTCCACCCGGCGCCAAGGTGGTCTTCCACAACGGGGTCACCGACGACGAATACGCGCTCCTGCTCAAGCGCGCCACCGCACTGGTGAGCCTCTCCCGCGCCGAAGGATACGGTCTCCCGCTGGTGGAGGCCATGGCCCTCGGCACCCCGGTCATCGCCAGCGACATCCCGATTTTCCGGGAAGTGGGCGGTGACGCGGCAACCTACGTTGATCCAGCGTCCCCGGCAGAGTTTGCCGCGGCAGTGCAGAAACTACGCGACGACGCCCACTGGCAGCAGGTGTCCCGCCGTTCCGTTGTTCGTGCCCAGGAGTTCAGCTGGGACGAATCCGCGCAGCAGCTGGTGGACGTGGCCCACGACATCATGGCGCGCCGCGGCCGCTGACGCCGCCAGTCCGCTAAAGGACGTCCACGCCGTCCAGCCTGACCTGCACCGGTTCCATGCTCCTCTTGGCGGCGGCCGCAGCCTTTGTTGCACGCAGCACTCGGGTGACCGTGGCTGCCTGCCCGTACGCAAAGAACAGCAGGGTCCGAGTGTCCTCCCCAGCCCCCGCGGCACGCTCCGCTCCACCGGTGGCGGGCCCGGTCAGCACCAGCGGGGCCGGACCTGCGGTCCGCAGCGCCACGCCAGCGGTGGCCAGTTCCTTCTCCACGGTCCCGGAAAAATGTACGACGGCGGCCCGGGGGCCGGTAATCGAGGCAATCCTGACCGCCGGCGGCAGCTGGAGTTCCATCCGGAGTTCGAGCTCGCGACGGGCGTACCCGGCCGGGTCCCACCGCAGCAACGCGCCAACAGCCACGCTTTCCGTTGCGGTGATGACCACCAGCCCGCCGTCGGATGCCGGACGCACCAGGGCTGCGGCGTTGAACCAGCGGCGCACCGTGTCCTCCCCAGCACGGAGGTTCTCCCGGCGCAGCAGGGAGTCACCGTCGAGGAGCAGCGCCGCAGCGTAACCACCCTCCGCTACGGGCTCAGCCCCGACGGTGGCCACCACCAGGGCTTTGGCGCTGCCAACTCCAGCTTTGATGTTTCCACCCGAGGACGTAATAACGGGTTTTCCGGGAAATGCCCGGCCCAGCTCTTCAGCTGTCCGCAGCACTCCGGTGGCGCCCTTGCGGAGCTTGTGCCCCGTGCAGTGGGCACACAGCCACTCCGGCGCCGGCGTGGAGCACCAGCGGCACTGCGGGATTGCAGAGCTGCCGCTGGAACCAGCCAGGGCCAGAGGACCCTGGCAGGCCTGGCACCGGGCAGGTTCCCGGCAGGTCTCACAGACGAGCGACGGCGCATAGCCGGCGCGGGCCACCTGTACCAGGACGGGGCCACGTTCCAGCCCGTCCTTGGCAGCTCGCCACGCAGCACCCGGAAGCCGCGCAACCAGGGCCAGGGGGTCGCGTTCCTGTTCGAAGCTGTCCGCTGTGTTCAGCACCCGGGGCACGGTCCGCCGTGCGAAAGCCCGATCGGCCTCGACAGGCATGGCCCAGCCGGCCTCCACCAACCGCTGGAGTTCCGTGCTCCTGGAGTGACCTGCCATCAGGCAGGCGGTGGCTTCCTGGTCAGCGCGCAGCAACAGCACATCACGGGCATGGGCGTAGGGGGCACGCTGTTCGATGTGAAGGTCATCGCCGTCGTCCCAGCAGGCAACAAGGCCAAGATCCCGAACCGGGGCAAATGCTGCAGACCGCGTGCCGATGGCTACGCGCGCGGACCCGGCCAGGAGGCGCAGGAAGTTCCGGTAGCGGGGGGTGGGCCCGTCATCGGCCGTCAGCCGGGCGATATCGTCGGCGGGCAGTACCTCCAGCAGCGCCTTTTCCAGCAGGTCCAGGTCCCGGTAATCCGGCACTACCACCACGGCGCCGCGGCCGGAGGCACGGACTGCTGCCACGGCGGTGGCCAGCAGGTGCGGCCATGCTGCCGGACCGAATCCCTGGAGAGGGTTGAAGACGGCCCGGGGAGATCCGCCGTCCCGCAGGTGGCGGACAAATGCCGGGCCGTTGCGGTATCCGGCCCAGTCGGTCTCCGTCCCGGCAAGGGCGTCCGGGCCAGCAAGGGCCGCGACGTCGGCATCAGCTAGTGGACCCGGGGCCGCTGGCTCTTCTGAGGAGGCGGCGAGGAAATCCTTTTCGACCCTCGCCATGCGCGGAGGCACCGCAACGCGCAGGACGTCACTCGCGGTGCCCGCGTACCTGGCCGCAACAGCGGACACCAGATCCCGGACAGCCGGCGTCAGGACAACGACCGGAGAGACGACCTTCTGGAGGGGAACCAGGGTGTGACCGGCGTCGGACTCTTCCGTCCGTTCAATGATGAAGCCGGACAGGTCCTGGCCGTTGAAGCTGACCTTGACCCGGACGCCGGCCTGTGCGGCCTCGTCCAGCTCGGCTGGCACGCTGTAGTCGAAGGGCCGGTCCAGATGCGGCAGCGGCGTCTCCACAAGGACCCTGGCCACCGGAAGATGCGCGGCCAGCGGAGGTCCGGACGGCCTGGCCTTCGCCGGGAAGCCCTGCAGCAGCGACAACTGGACCGCACCGGGAGGGACAGACTCATCAGAGGCCATGGCAGGCTGGCCTACGCGTTGAAGAAGGCCTTCAGGTCCTCCACCCGGTCCAGGCGCTCCCAGGTGAAATCGGGATCGTCGCGGCCGAAGTGACCGTGTGCAGCGGTCTTCGCGTAAATGGGCCGCTTGAGATCCAGGGCATCAATGATGGCACGGGGGCGGAGGTCGAAGATCTCCGCGATGGCGGCGCTGATCCGGGCCGGGTCCACTGTTTCGGTGCCGAACGTTTCCACGTACGTGCCTACGGGGCGGGCCTGTCCGATGGCGTAGGCAATCTGGATCTCGGCACGCTTTGCCAGTCCGGCCGCCACAACGTTCTTCGCAACCCAGCGCATCGCGTAGGCAGCGGAACGGTCCACCTTGGACGGGTCCTTGCCCGAGAAGGCGCCGCCGCCGTGGCGGGCCATGCCGCCGTAGGTGTCCACAATGATCTTGCGTCCGGTCAGGCCGGCGTCACCGACGGGCCCGCCGATGACGAACTCGCCGGCCGGGTTCAGGATGTTGGCAGCCCGGGAAATGTCCAGGTTGGCTGCAGCCAACACGGGCTCAATCACGAAGGAGGCGAGGTCCGCGCGCAGGCGGTCCAGGCTGGTCCCTTCGGCGTGCTGGCTGGAGATGACGACGGTTTCCACGGAAACCGGGACGTCCTTGTCGTAGCCGATGGTGACCTGGGTCTTGCCGTCGGGGCGGAGGTAGGAGAGCTCGCCGGACTTTCGCACCTGGGTGAGGCGTTCGGACAGGCGGTGCGCGATCCAGATCGGGACCGGCATGTATGAGGGGGTCTCGTCGCTGGCATAGCCGAACATGAGGCCTTGGTCGCCGGCGCCCTGGAGGTCGTAGTCGTCCTCCTGGCGGCCTTCGCGTGCCTCGAGGGAATTGAAGACACCGCCGGCGATGTCGTTGGACTGCTGACCGATGGAGACGGACACACCGCAGCGGGCGCCGTCAAAGCCATTGGCCGAGGAGTCGTAGCCGATGCCCAGGATGGTCTCCCGGACGATCTGCGGGATTTCGACGTAGGCGTCTGTAGTGACCTCACCGGCAACATGGACCAAACCGGTAGTGGCCATGGTCTCCACCGCGACGCGGGACTCGGGATCGGCGGCGAGCAGTGCATCCAGGATGGCGTCACTGATCTGGTCGCAGATCTTGTCCGGGTGCCCTTCAGTGACCGACTCCGACGTGAAGAGCCGGAGGGCGGAGGGCGTAGCCCCGTGCGTGAGGGGAATGTGCAGCGGTAAAGTCACTCAACTACCTTACTGGTTGGGAATCGGACCTTCGGCGGCATGTGTCCCTGTGCTAAGGAAACAGTGCGTGCCTTTCGGTCAGGCGCGTGGCAAAACGTGGTTCAGCTCATAGCCGGCCCGCGTGATGACGGCCACCGAAACCTCTGTTTTGGATCCGGCGGCCAGTTGTGGTTCGGCGCCGGAGCGGGCAAGGATGACTACCGAGTTGCTGTCCTGGCCAAAAACCTTGTCCGCTCCCACCTGATTGACCACCAGGAGATCGCAGCCCTTGCGCCTGAGCTTTGCCTCCGCGTAGGAGAGGACATCGCCCTGGCCGTCACCGGTTTCGGCCGCGAAGCCGACAATCAGCTGGCTACGGCGGGTGGCCTGGTGTTCGGGAGCATGGTCACGGAGTTCGACCAGTTCCTGGAGGATGTCCGGATTCCGGACCAGGGAAATGACGGGGTCAGCGGTGTCATCACGTTTTTTGATCTTGGTGCCGGAGATCTCCGCGGGGCGGAAGTCCGCCACGGCCGCCGCCATAATCACGACGTCGGAATCCACCGCCGCTGCCAGCATCGCCTCCCGCAATTCCAAGGCAGTCTCAACCGTGACGACGTCGACTCCGGCCGGCGCCGGGACCTCCATATGCGCGGCTACCAGCCGAACCGTGGCTCCGGCATTGCGGGCAGCAACGGCCAGCGCCACACCCTGCTTTCCGGAGGACCGGTTGCCCAGGAAACGGACAGGGTCCAGCGGTTCCCGGGTTCCCCCTGCGCTGACGGTGACAGTCCGACCGGCCAGAGGAAGCTGGTAATCGGACTGACCCTGGGCAAGAGCCATAGCGGCGTCGAAGATGGCTTCGGGCTCAGGCAGGCGGCCGGGACCGGAGTCCGTGCCGGTGAGCCGGCCGCTGGCCGGCTCCAGGACCGCCACTCCCCTGCTTCGCAGCGTTTCAACGTTGGCGCGGGTGGCGGCGTGCTGCCACATTTCTGTGTGCATGGCCGGGGCGAAAAGCACCGGCCCACTGGCCATCAGCAGCGTGTTGGTAAGGAGATCGTTGGCCTGACCGGTGGCAGCGCGCGCCAGCAGATCCGCCGTCGCCGGTGCCACCACAATGAGGTCGGCCTCATGGCCGAGCCTGACGTGGTTGACCTGGTGCACGTCGTCAAAGACGCTGTTACTGACCGGGTTCCCGGACAGGGCCTCCCACGTGGCGACACCCACAAAGCGGGTGGCTGCCTCTGTGGGAATCACGGTGACATTGTGGCCGGCTTCAGTAAAAAGCCGGAGGAGCGAAGCGACCTTGTAGGCCGCAATCCCTCCCCCGACTCCGAGGACTATGCGCACGTGACCTCCGTCAACAGGGCAGTCTGAACTTACTCTGCGGCTTCGATCGGCGTGGAAACGAGCTTACCTTCGTTGATTTCGCGCAGGGCGATGGACAGCGACTTCTCGTTCAGCTTGGTGTCGACAAGGGGGCCGACGTACTCGAACAGGCCCTCGTGCAGCTGGGCGTAGTAAGCGTTGATCTGACGTGCACGCTTGGCACCGAAGATCACCAGGCCGTACTTGGAATCAGCTGCCTCAAGCAGTGAGTCGATCGGCGGGTTGATGATGCCTTCAAGGTTCGTGGACACGAATTCTCCAAATTCTAACGGGCTGACTGGTACGGGCTGCTAGTGCGGGTGCGGGGTCAGCCCCATGAGTGAAACTAGCTCGTCCGCTGCCCGGCGAACGTCATCATTGATGACGGTGTGGTTAAACTCCGGTTCAGCGGCAAGTTCCAGTTTAGCTGTTTCCAGCCGCTGCTGCTGCTCCTGCTCCGTTTCCGTGCCGCGGCCCACCAGGCGGCGGACCATTTCGTCCCAGGTGGGCGGTGCCAGGAACACAAACTGGGCGTCCGGAACGGCTTCCTTGACCTGGCGCGCACCCTGCAGATCGATCTCCAGCAGGACGGACCGGCCGGCGGCGATTGCCTCGTTTACGGTGCTCTTCAGCGTGCCGTAGGTGTTCTGTCCGTGGACGACCGCCCACTCCAGGAACTCGCCGGCCGCAACGAGCGACTCGAACTCTTCCTTGGACTTGAAGAAGTAGTGGACGCCATCCTGCTCACCGGGCCGCGGAGCGCGGGTGGTGGCCGATACGGAAAGCCACACTTCGGGGTAGTTATCCCGGATGTAGGTGGACACGGTGCCTTTGCCAACAGCCGTCGGACCAGCGAGGACTGTCAGTCCCGGTTTCTTGCTCACGTATTCCTTTGCGGCGGAGTTTGGGGTCGGGCGCCTCTAGGAACGCCCTATTTCTCGTCTATAAAATCTACCAGCGCCTGGCGCTGGTGAATGCCCAGGCCCCGGAGCCGGCGGGACGCGGCAATGCCCAGCTGCTCCATAATGGCGGCAGCCCTGACTTTTCCAATGCCAGGCAGGGCCTCCAACAGCTCCACCACCCGCATCCGGGCCAGGGCGTCGTCCGCTGCGGAGGCATCAAGGAGGTCCGCGGCCGATGTCTTACCGTTCTTGAGGCGATCTTTTGCGGCCGCCCGGGCGGCCCGGGCGGCGGCCGCCTTGGTCAGGGCGGCCGCGCGTTCCGAAGCGGATAAGGGTCGCAGGCTCATGGAGGACACCCCCGGATTCATCGGCAGAGCCCAAGGCGACCGCCATTGGACTTGTCCTGAAACCTACCCCTTGGCGGGCGGTGAATCAATGGATGCCGCCATGAGGGACCTATTCGCCGAGTAGCCCGACAAGCGTGCGCAACGCAGCATTGCGGAGGCCCTGGACCCCCGGACCGGCGGCAAGGATATCCCGGCTGGACGTCCCCAGGACCTGCGGGTACGCGGCCCCGAAGGTCCGGCGCAGGTCCGCACGGGTGGCACCCTGCGCGCCCAGTCCCGGGGCGAGGATCGGTCCGCGGACGGCCGGAAGGTCAAGATGCAGGTCAGTCAACGCTGACCCCACGGTTGCCCCGACGACGAGTCCAACGGACCCCATCGTGCCGGCATAACGGCTGTTTTCTGCCGCTGCCGCCTCGACTATCCGCCGGGCAACGGAGTCGGCTCCGCCCACATGCTGAACGGATGCCCCCTCCGGATTTGAGGTCAGCGCCAGCACAAAAACGCCGCGGCCGTTGACGGCCGCCAGGTCAAGAGCGGGACGGAGCGACTCAAACCCCAGGTACGGGCTGAGGGTCACGGAGTCGGCCGCCAGGGACGAGCCGTCCCGCAGCCAGGCATCCGCGTAGGCAGCCATCGTGGAGCCGATGTCCCCCCGCTTGGCGTCGGCAATAGTGAGGACCTGTGCCTGTGCTGCCGCGGCCAGGACCTCTTCAAGGACTGCCATCCCGGCCGAGCCGTGGCGCTCGTAGAGCGCCACCTGCGGCTTCACCGCGGCAGCGAGGGAACCGACGGCCTCCAGGACCGTCAGTGAAAACCGCCGCAGCCCTGCGGCGTCGTCGGCCAGTCCCCAGTCCTTCAGGAGTGCCGGGTGCGGGTCAATGCCCACGCACAGCGGCCCGCGGGACGCCATGGCCGCCCCGAGCCGGGAGCCGAAGGACTCCCGGCCGGCAGGGCTGGATGAGGGGGAACCGGCCTCAGGCATGCTGCGAAACCTCGGACTCGGCTGCCGCGTTCTCCGCCGCTGCCTTCTGGGACGCCACCAGCGCGGCGGCGTGCTCCTGCAGGCTGGTCACTGACCACTCATAGGTGCGCATTGCCTCAATGGCCTGCACCGCTGCGTTGAACTCGGCCACCGTGGTGATGCAGGGGATGCCGATGGAGGTCGCGGCAGCACGCAGGGCGTATCCGTCGCTGCGGGCTTCGCCGCCGGACGGGGTGTTGAAGACCATGTCGATCTCGCCGGCGATGACGAGGTCCGCGATGGTGCCCTCTCCTTCGGCACTGCTGCCCTCGGCGACCTTGCGGACCGTGCTGGCCTGGATGCCGTTGCGGCGCAGGACGTCGGCGGTGCCACCGGTGGAGACGATCTCAAAGCCGAGGTCCGAGAGGCGCTTGACGGCCATGATGACCGCACGCTTGTCCCGGTTGGCCACGGAGACGAAGATCTTGCCTTCAGTGGGCAGGGCGTTGTTGGCGGCTGCCTGGCTCTTGGCGAAGGCGGTATCGAAGTGCTTGTCGATGCCCATGACTTCGCCGGTGGAGCGCATTTCCGGCCCGAGCAGCGAGTCCACTACCTTGCCTTCCGGGGTGCGGAAGCGGCTGAACGGAAGCACGGCTTCCTTGACCGAGACCGGGGCGTCGAGCGGCAGCGTGGAGCCGTCGCCGGTTTCCGGCAGCATCTTGTAGGCGGTCCGGAGCTGGTGGATGGTGACACCGGTGCCGATCAGCGCGGCTGCCTTGGCCATCTGGACGCCCGTGGCCTTGGAGACGAACGGCACGGTGCGGGAGGCACGCGGGTTCGCTTCGAGCACGTAGAGAACATCGGAGGCCAGCGCGAACTGGATGTTGATCAGGCCGCGGACGCCCACGCCTTCGGCGATGGCGCGGGTAGCCGTACGGACACGCTCGATCACGTTGTTGCCCAGGGTGATCGGAGGCAGGACACACGCGGAGTCGCCGGAGTGGATGCCGGCCTCCTCGATGTGTTCCATGATGCCGCCCAGGTACATGTCGGTGCCGTCGAAGAGCGCGTCGACGTCGATTTCGACGGCGTCCTCCAGGAACCGGTCGATCAGCACCGGGTGGTCCGGGGTGATTTCCGTGGCGTTGGCGATGTACCGGGAGAGGTTCGGCTCGTCGTAGACGATTTCCATGCCGCGGCCGCCGAGCACGTAGGACGGGCGGACCAGGACGGGGTAGCCGATCTCGTCGGCGATCTTCTTGGCATCGTCGAAGGACACCGCGGTGCCGTTCTTCGGGGCGATCAGCCCGGCGTTGTCGAGCACGCGGGAGAACTCGCCGCGGTGTTCGGCGAGGTCGATCGCCTCCGGGGATGTGCCCAGGATGGGGACGCCGGCGTCGGCCAGCTGCTGGGCCAGCTTCAGCGGGGTCTGGCCACCAAGCTGCACAAAGACACCCATCACGCCGCCGGTGCGTTCCTCGGCGGCGATGACCTCAAGGACGTCCTCGAGGGTCAGCGGCTCGAAGTACAGGCGGGTGGAGACGTCGTAGTCGGTGGAGACCGTCTCCGGGTTGCAGTTGACCATCACGGTCTCGTAGCCGGCCTTGCGCAGTGCCATGGAGGCGTGGACGCAGGAGTAGTCGAACTCGATGCCCTGGCCGATGCGGTTGGGGCCGGAGCCGAGGATCAGGATGGACGGCTTGGAGTGCAGCGCAATCTCGTCCTCCTCGTCGTAGGACGAGTAGTGGTACGGGGTGTAGGCGGCGAACTCGGCGGCGCAGGTATCCACAGTCTTGTAGACCGGGCGGATCCCGAGGGCCTGCCGGACACCGCGGACCACGGCTTCGGAGTTGTGCGTGAGCGAACCGATCTGCTCGTCCGAGAAGCCGTGGCGCTTGGCGCGCTTGAGCATCTCCACGGTCAAAGCTCCGGCCTGGCGGATCTCGTGGGAGATCTCGTTGAGCAGCTGGAGCTGGTCCAGGTACCAGGGGTCGATCTTGGTGGCTTCGAACAGCTGTTCCACGGTGGCGCCGCCGAGCAGGGCGCGCTGGACCTGGTGCAGGCGTTCCGTGGTGGGCCGCTTGGCCTTCTCGATCAGCTCCGGGACTTCCCATTCGGGGACCGAGGTGAAGTCCAGCTGCGAGCCCTTCTGCTCCAAGGAGCGCAGCGCCTTCTGCAGGGCCTCGGTGAAGTTACGGCCCATGGCCATGGCTTCGCCCACGGACTTCATGGTGGTGGTGAGGGTGTCGTCAGCGGCCGGGAACTTCTCGAAGGCGAAGCGCGGAACCTTGACCACCACGTAGTCCAGGGTGGGTTCGAAGGACGCCGGGGTCTTCTGCGTGATGTCGTTCGGGATTTCGTCCAGCGTGTAGCCGAGGGAGAGCTTGGTGGCGATCTTGGCGATAGCGAAGCCCGTGGCCTTGGACGCCAGGGCGGAGGACCGGGACACGCGCGGGTTCATCTCGATGACCACTACCCGGCCGGTGTCCGGCTCGATGGCGAACTGGATGTTGCAGCCGCCGGTGTCCACGCCCACCTCACGGATGACGGCGATGGAGATGTCGCGCAGCCGCTGGTATTCGCGGTCGGTCAGGGTCAGCGCCGGTGCCACGGTGATGGAGTCGCCGGTGTGGACGCCCACGGGGTCGAAGTTCTCGATGGAGCAGACCACAACGACGTTGTCGTTCTTGTCGCGCATCATCTCAAGCTCGTATTCCTTCCAGCCGAGGATGCTCTCTTCGAGCAGCACCTCGGTGGTGGGGCTGTACTGCAGGCCCTGGCCCACGATGCGGCGGAGGTCGTTTTCGTCGTAGGCCAGGCCGGAGCCGAGCCCGCCCATGGTGAAGGAGGGCCGGACCACCATCGGGTAGCCCAGGTCTTCGGCCGCGGTCAGGGCCTCGTCAATGGTGTGGATGATGTGGCTGCGGGCGGATTCGGCGCCGCAGCGCTCCACCACGCCCTTGAACTTTTCGCGGTCCTCGCCGAGCTCGATGGCCGCGATGTTCGCTCCGATGAGCTCCACGTTGTACTTTGCCAGCACGCCGTTTTTGTCCAGCGCAATGGCTGTGTTCAGTGCCGTCTGGCCGCCGAGGGTGGGCAGGATCGCGTCCGGGCGCTCCTTGGCGATGATCTTCTCCACCACCTCGGGGGTGATGGGCTCGATGTAGGTGGCATCGGCGAACTCGGGGTCCGTCATGATGGTGGCCGGGTTCGAGTTCACCAGGATGACCCGCAGGCCCTCCTCCTTGAGGACACGCAGCGCCTGGGTACCGGAGTAGTCGAACTCCGCGGCCTGGCCGATGACGATCGGGCCGGAACCGATGACCAGGACGCTCTTAAGGTCAGTTCTCTTGGGCATTACTTCTTGTCCTCAGTCTTGGAGTCGGTGGTGTTCCCTGAGCCGGTTTTGGTGACGGCCATCAGGTCGATGAAACGGTCAAACAGGTAGGCGGCGTCGTGCGGGCCAGCCGCGGCTTCCGGGTGGTACTGCACCGAGAAGGCGGGGATGTCCAGGCACGCGAGGCCTTCGACGACGTCGTCGTTGAGGCTGATGTGGCTGACCTCGACGCGGCCGTAGCGCTCCTCGGGAGCATGCGTGGCGCCGTCGAGCGGTGCGTCCACGGCGAAGCCGTGGTTCTGCGAGGTGATCTCCACCTTGCCGGTACGACGGTCCAGGACGGGCTGGTTGATACCGCGGTGGCCGTAGCGGAGCTTGTAGGTGCCGAAGCCCAGGGCGCGTCCCAGGATCTGGTTGCCGAAGCAGATGCCGAAGTACGGCAGCTTCTCGTCCAGGACGGACCGGAGCAGCTTGACCTGGGCGTCTGCCGTGGCGGGGTCGCCCGGGCCGTTGGACATAAAGAAGCCGTCCGGGTTGACGGCCTTGACGTCCTCGAGGCTGGAGGATGCCGGCAGGACATGCACCCGGACGCCACGCTCGGCGAAGCGGATGGGGGTCATGGCCTTGATGCCGAGGTCGATCGCGGCAATGCTGAAGCGTGCCTCGCCGTCCCAGCCGTGGTCCTTGGGATCCACCACGTAGGCCGTATCGACGCTGACTTCCTCAGCCAGCCGCGCGCCTTCCATCGGGGCGCTGGCCAGGACCGCGTCAAGGAGTTCCTTGTCCGTGACCTTCGCAGCTTCACCGGAGAAGATACCGGCGCGCATGGTCTTGTGCTCGCGCAGATGCCGGGTAATTGCGCGGGTATCCACGCCCTGGATGCCCACGATCCCCTGCGCGATGAGTTCCTCGTCCAGGGAGCGTTCAGAGCGCCAGTTGGAGGGGCGGCGGGCGGCGTCGCGGACGATGTAGCCGGCCACCCAGATGCGCCGGGATTCGGCGTCCTCGCTGTTCACACCGGTGTTGCCGATGTGCGGCGCGGTCTGCACCACCAACTGGCGGGCGTACGAAGGATCGGTGATGGTTTCCTGGTAGCCGGTCATGCCGGTGGCGAACACTGCCTCGCCCAGGGCAGTGCCCTGCGCGCCGTAGCTGGTGCCGCGGAACATGCGGCCGTCCTCCAGGACCAGCGCCGCCGGTATGGGAACTGTGGTGGGAACCGTGGTGGAAAGGGCTGCTGGTGCCGCAGTCTCTGCTTTTGCTGCTGTTTCTGTCACTGTCTTACTTTCCACTCTGGGGATCCTGGGAATGTTCCTGGGGGGCGGCGGCGATCAATTGCTGAAGGGAGTCATAGAGGGCGTCTTTGTCGGCGGCCCGGCGGGTCCGGAAGCCCGTGTCGAATTCGTGCGTTCCGAGGTCCCAGGTAAGGACCAGGAGCCCGTCCTTTTCCACGAATTTGCCGGCCATTCCGCTTTCCTGCCGGACGGCCCTGAGGCTGCCGGCCGGGATGTAGAGCGCCGGGGCGCCGGTTCTGTCGAACAGGACGCCGTGCGGATACACGCTGAGGACGGCATTGGTCCGGATGCCAAGCCTGTGCACCGCGATCCGGTCCAGCCAGTCTCCGGCGGTGGTGGACGCAACGTACTGGCCATCGGCCCCGGCGAGCGGCACCCCGGGCGACTCGGGCACGTCGGGCAACCGGCCGACGTCGGCCTGACGCCTGAGTCGGTTGCGCCAGCCTACCCAGATCATCAGCAGGACGACGGCGATGAGCACCGTTGTGATGAGGCCGGTGAGCAGTTTGGTGTCCATCAGGAGGCGCCTGCCGCGGAGGGTTCCCGGTACGGTGTGTTGATCTTGCCGTCCAGGACGGTGGGGTGGCCCTTGTAGAAGGTAGCCACCACCTTGCCCGGCAGCTCCAGCCCGGCGAACGGGGAGTTACGGCCCATGGTTGCCATCTTGGCAGGGTCAACGGTCCAACGGGCAGCCGGGTCCACCAAAACAATGTTGGCGGGTTCACCGGCGTCCAGAGGACGGCCCTGGTCCGTCACCCGGCCGATCTGCGCCGCCGCGGTGGAGGTCACGCGGGCGAAATCGGCCCAGGTCATGAGGCCGGTTTCGATCATGGTGTGCTGGACCACGGACAGTGCGGTTTCCAGCCCGGTCATGCCCATCGCTGCCTGCGCCCACTCGCATTCCTTGTGCTCGCTCGGGTGCGGGGCGTGGTCGGTGCCCACCACGTCGATGGTCCCGTCCGCCAGGCCGGCGCGCAGTGCCTGCACATCTGCATCCGTCCGCAGCGGCGGGTTGACCTTGTAGACCGGGTTGTAGCTGCGGACCAGGTCGTCGGTGAGCAGCAGGTGGTGCGGGGTGACTTCGGCCGTGACGTTGATGCCGCGTTCCTTGGCCCAGCGGATGATCTCCACGGAGCCGGCGGTGGATACGTGGCAAACGTGCAGCCGGGAGTCCACGTGCTGCGCCAGCAGGACGTCACGGGCGATGATGCTCTCCTCGGCGACCGCCGGCCAGCCGGTGAGCCCCAGGACGGCGGAGACGGCTCCCTCGTTCATCTGGGCCCCGGCGGTCAGGCGGGGTTCCTGCGCATGCTGGGCCACCACGCCGTCGAACGCTTTGACGTACTCCAGGGCGCGCCGCATCAGCACGGGATCGTGGACGCAGATGCCGTCGTCGGAGAACACGCGGACCTGGGCGCGGGAATCTGCCATCGCACCGAGTTCGGCGAGCTGCTCGCCGGCCAGGCCGACGGTCACGGCGCCGACGGGACGGACGTCCACCCAGCCGGCAGCGCGGCCCAGGCTGTGGACTTGTTCCACCACACCGGCGGTATCGGCCACCGGGTTGCTGTTGGCCATGGCGTGGACCGCGGTGAAGCCGCCCAGGGCGGCGGCGCGGGTGCCGGTCTCTACGGTTTCGGCATCTTCGCGGCCGGGTTCGCGCAGGTGTGTGTGCACGTCCACCATGCCGGGCAGTGCCACCAGGCCGGCGGCTTCGATGACGGTGGCGCCGTCCGCGTCCTTGTGGGTGGCGGCGGCTGCACCCCGGGCGGCGATGACGCCGTCACTGATGAGCAGGTCTTCGGCCCCGGCGCCCAGGATCGATGCACCGCGGATCAGGTAGTTGCCGTTGTTCTCTGCCATCAGTTGCTCTCCTTGGTGGAATGGGCGGCGTTTGAACGCACTGCATAGGTGTGGGCTGTGTTGGCGTGGACTGTGCTGGTGGCTGCCCCCGCGGTGGCGGCTGGTTCGCGGGTATCCCCGGAGAGCAGCAGATAGAGGGTGGCCATCCGGACCGAGACGCCATTGCGCACCTGTGCCAGCACGGTGGAACGGGGCGAGTCGGCGGCGGCGGAAGAAATCTCCAGGCCACGGTTCATGGGTCCGGGATGCATGATGATGGTGTCCTTCAGTCCCAGGCTGTCCAGGGCCCGGAGCCGGTTGTCATCAAAGCCCCAGCGACGCGAATATTCGCGGGTGGAGGGGAAGAACGAGGCGTTCATCCGCTCGCCCTGCACGCGCAGCATCATCACGGCGTCCACACCCTGCGCCAGGGTGTCATCCATGTTGTAGCTGACCTTGCAAGGCCAGTGTTCGACGCCGATGGGCAGCAGGGTGGGTGGCGCCACGAGGGTGACGTCAGCGCCGAGCGTGCGGAGCAGCCAGACGTTGGAACGGGCCACTCGGGAGTGCAGGACATCTCCGGCGATGGCGACGCGCATGCCTTTGAGGTCTGCCCCGGCGGACGCGGAGCCCGCCAGCTTTGACCAGTGCCGGCGCATAGTGAAGGCGTCCAGGAGGGCCTGCGTGGGGTGTTCGTGGGTGCCGTCACCGGCGTTGATGACGGCGGCGTCGATCCAGTCCGTCGCGGCGAGACGGTGCGGCGCGCCCGAGGCCCAGTGCCGGATAACGACGGCGTCCGCGCCCATGGCGGCCAGCGTTTGGGCTGTGTCTTTGAGGGATTCGCCTTTGGAGACCGAGGAGCCTTTCGCGGCGAAGTTGATGACGTCGGCGGAAAGCCTCTTGGCGGCCGCTTCGAAGGAGATCCGAGTGCGGGTTGAGTCTTCGAAGAAGAGGTTCACTACAGTGCGGCCACGGAGGGCCGGGAGCTTCTTGACCTCGCGGTCCCCGACGGCAGCCATTTCTTCAGCGGTGTCGAGGATGCGGATGGCGTTGGCCAGGCTGAGGTCTTCAGTGGAGAGGAGGTGTTTCACGCGCCACCCTCGATAACCACTTCGTTGACCACGGAGCCGTCGGCGGCGGTGTCGGTTTCCTCCAGGCGGACCCGGACCTTCTCTGCGGACGAGGTAGGCAGGTTCTTGCCTACGTGGTCCGCCCGGATGGGCAGCTCACGGTGCCCGCGGTCGATCAGCACCGCGAGCCGGACGATCCGTGGACGGCCGAGGTCGATGATGGCGTCAAGGGCGGCACGGATGGTGCGGCCGGAGTACAGGACATCATCGATGAGCACCACAACTTTGTTATCGATTCCCGTGCGCGGGAGCTGGGTGGGGTACGGCGGCCTGGTGGGCTGGTGGGAAAGGTCATCGCGGAACATAGTGACGTCCAGCTGCCCGACAATGGCGGTGGCGTCCACGGTGGGATCGGCGGCGGCGATCTTGTGTGCGAGGCGGACGGCCAGCGGATAGCCGCGGCGCGGGATGCCCAGCAGGACCAGGTCCTTGGACCCTTTGTTGGCCTCAAGGATCTCGTGGGCGATTCGAGTGAGTGCACGGTCAATGTCGGCCTGGTTGAGGACAACCCTGGCTGGAACCGGTGCGTTTGTGACAGAAGTCAAACTCTCGTCTCCCCTTTCCCCGCCTCACGGGACGGAATTAAAAAAGGATCATTTGCGTTTCAAAATTACCACATCGGCAGCGGCATCATAGGCTTCCAGTATGTCCATGCACCCTCATCAGCCGGGTTCCGGCCAGGCCGGCGGGCCTGCCGGTCCACAAGATCCCTTCCCCAGGCAGGCCAACCCCAGTTGGATGGGCCGGGTGGAACCGGAGTACTACCGCCCGGCGCCCGGAACCAACGCAGCTCCCCTGCCGCCTTTGGGGCCTCCGCCGGCGAGTCTCGCAGGCAGGCGGGCCAGCGGCCTCCTGGCCCTGACTGTGGGAGGCGCCGCGCTCGTCTTCCTCAGCATGTTCCTGGTGGTGCCGTTCCTGCTGGCCAACACCGGCGTGGGCGGGTTCCTGGTGGGGTTTGTGCTGTCACTGATTCCGTTGTCCGCAGTGCTCCTGGCCGTCTACCTGATCGACCGGTGGGAACCGGAACCCAAGCGGCTCCTGTTCTTCGCGTTCACCTGGGGCGCAGCCGTGTCCATCGCCGTCACACTGCTGATCCAGCCGTTCTTCGCCCTGACCTTCCAGTTCAGCGACGTGGCTGACTTCCGGACGTTTATGGCCACCGTCCAGGCGCCCGTGGTGGAGGAGTTCGCCAAGTCCCTGGGCCTGCTGCTGATCCTGCTGCTGGCGCGCAAACACTTCGACGGGCCGGTTGACGGTGTGGTGTTTGCCTTCACCATCGCCGGCGGCTTCGCGTTCACCGAAAACATCCTCTACTTTGGCCGGGCGATCGCCGAATCCGCCAACCCGGGAACGGACCTGGCCCAGGTCTTCCTGCTCCGTGGGGTGATGTCCCCATTTGCCCATGCCATCTTCACCGGAACCACCGGACTCATCATGGGTTTCGCAGCCCGCCGCTGGCATGCCGGGGCTTCGGTGTTGGCCTTTGTCATCGGACTGATTCCGGCCATGCTGCTGCACAATCGGTGGAACAGCATGGGCGCGGGGTTCCTGGCGGAGTACATCCTGATCCAGGTGCCCATCTTTGTGCTGGCCGTTGCGGGAATCATCCTGCTCCGCGTCGCAGAAAACCGGCTCACGCGCCAACGGCTAATGGAATATTCCGCGGCTGGCTGGTTCAGCCCTGCCGAAGTGGAACTACTGGCCACACCCGGCGGCAGGCGTACCGCGCTGCAGTGGGCCGCCGGCTACGACCGCCGCCCGCAGATGAAGGCTTTCCTGCACGCTGCCACCCAGCTCGCCTTTATCAGGCAGCGCATCCTCAGTGGACGCGACATCCAGCTTCACCAGATGGAGGAACAGCAGCAGCTGCAGCGGATTCTGAACCTGCGCGGCGCCGTCGCGGGCTGACGCAGAAAGGACCGGTACCACCCCGTATGGGTGATGCCGGTCCTCTCCGTCACGAAATGCTGTTCAGACGGGTGCCGCTCAGGCGAGCAGTGAGGGCTTCAGCTGCTGCAGCCGGCCGAGGAGGCCGTTAATGAACGACGGCGATTCATCCGTTGAGAGCGTCTTGGACAGTGCCACTGCCTCACTGACCGCGACGCCGTCGGGAACGTCGTCGTTGTACAGCAGTTCCCAGGTGCCGATCCGCAGGATGATGCGGTCCACCGAAGGCATACGTTCCAGGGTCCAGCCCTGGGAATAGGTCTCGAGGAATTCGTCGATGGCGGCCTGCTGCGAGACGACGCCCTCCACGATTTCCAGGGTGTACGGGTTCACGATCTGGTCCGTCAGTTCGCGCCGGGACCTGAGTACATCAAAAGCGGAAACCGAGCGCTGCTCAGCTTCGAAGAGAACGTCCAGTGCCCTGTTACGGGCCTTACCGCGTGCGCTCACTACTCGCTGACCCGGCCAAGGTAGCTGCCGTCGCGGGTGTCGACCTTGACCTTGGTGTTGTTCTCAACGAACAGCGGAACCTGGATCTCATAGCCCGTTTCGAGGGTGGCGGGCTTGGTGCCTGCGGAAGAGCGGTCGCCCTGCAGGCCCGGCTCGGTGTAAGTGATTTCCAGGACAACGCTGGGCGGAAGCTCGATGTACAGCGGGTTGCCTTCGTGGATGGCGATGTTCACCATCTGGTTCTCCAGCATGAAGTTGGTGGCGTCGCCAACAGTGGCGCCGGAGACTGTGAGCTGGTCGAAGTCCGAGGTGTCCATAAACACGAAGTCGGCGCCGTCCTGGTACAGGTACTGGTAGTCGCGGCGATCAACCGTGGCGGTCTCGATCTTAAGGCCGGCGTTGAACGTCTTGTCTACAACTTTGCCGGACATCACGTTCCGCATCTTGGTCCGCACAAACGCGCCACCCTTGCCGGGCTTGACGTGCTGGAATTCAATGATGTTCCAGAGCTGGCCCTCGAGCTTAAGGACCGTTCCGTTCTTGATGTCGTTAGTGGTTGCCACTGGTATCCTCTGGTTTCTATCTGTCTGGTCAGTTGTCAGACGTTCTATGCCGGCCAGCATGCCGAACGGCCCGCCAGCGCGTGTTTATCAAAAATCCAAGAACTATTCTACCGGTAAAACCAGGGCGGCTTGTGTCCAGGCTTTACGCACCACCCGGCTCGGAACGTGACAGGCCTGTCAGCAGGCAAGATCCAGGACCTCGCGGGCCCGCTGTAGCGCCACTGTGGACGAGTAAATCTGTGCGGCATCAGCCGATTGCGCGACCCGAAGGTCCAGCGCACGGGAAAAGGCTTCCACTGCGGCGGACGTGTGTCCAGCGGCGTACTGGGTCTTCCCCAGGTGTTGCAGGACCAAAGCTTCACGGTCAGTTCCGTGGAACTCCGCAAGCAGCTGGCGGAACAGGTCAAGGGCACGGTCCGTGCGGTGCGAGACGCGCAGCACCTCAGCCTCGAACGTGCGGAGGCGGAAGGACTCAGGGTCCTTGAAGCGGGCCTCCGCGAGCAGTTCGGCCGCCTCCGCAGCATGGCCCTCCACGAGCAGGACGAAGATCTGGTCTGAGGGGTCGATGGACGCCGCCAGGGCCTCGCGGCAGGCATCCTCGTTGACGATCTCCGGCAGCAGGGACTCCGGGTTGATCCGAATTCCGGGGAAGCCAGCCTCGGGCCAGTCGCTGGTGCCTGCCACGTCGCCCTGCATCAGGAGGCGATTTCCTGGTAGGCGGCGAAGAGCAGTGACGTGTCCGGGACATCCAGGATGCCCGGCTTGGCAATGCCGTCCAGAACCACAAAGCGCAGGAGGTCCCCGCGTGATTTCTTGTCCCGCCGCATGCCGTCCAGCAGGCCCTGCCAGCGGTCCCGCCTGTATGTGACGGGGAGGCCCAGGGTTTCCAGGATGCTGCGGTGGCGGTCGGCATCGGCGTCGCTGAGCCGGCCGACGCTGCGCGCAAGTTCAGCGGCAAACATCATGCCCACCGATACCGCCGCGCCGTGGCGCCAAGAGTAACGCTCCACAAGTTCAATGGCGTGCGCCAGGGTGTGTCCGTAGTTCAGGATTTCGCGCAATCCGGATTCCTTGAGGTCTTCCGAGACGACTTTTGCTTTCACAGCGATGGCGCGTTCAATGAGTTCGCGCAGGGCGTCCGATCCGGGGTCGGTGGCCGCCGCCGGGTCCTTTTCGATCAGGTCAAGAATGGCCGGATCTGCGATGAAACCGCACTTAATGACTTCGGCCAAGCCGGAAATGATTTCGTTCCGGGGCAAGGTGTTCAGCGTGTCCAGGTCCACCAGCACACCGGCCGGCGGGTGGAAGGAGCCCACCAGGTTCTTGCCCTCAGCGGTGTTGATGCCGGTCTTCCCACCCACGGACGCATCCACCATGCCCAGCAGGCTGGTGGGCATGTGGATGACCTTGACGCCGCGGAGCCAGGTGGCCGCCACAAAACCGGCCAGGTCGGTGACGGCCCCGCCGCCCACTGCCACGATGGCGTCGGAGCGCGTGAAGTCGTTCTGGCCCAGGACCTGCCAACAGAAAGCGGCGACCTGGATGTGCTTGCCTTCCTCGGCGTCCGGGATTTCCGCGGTCAGGGACGTGAAACCAGCTGCAGCGAGTTCGTCGCGGACGGTGTCACCCGTGAGCCGCAGCGCGCGGGGATGGATCACCAGCACCCGCCGGACCCGCTCCCCCAACAGCGCCGGAAGGTTCCCCAGAAGACCGCGGCCAACTACGACGTCGTAATTCTGCCCGGCGGATTCGCCGGTGACCTTGATGACTGTTGAATCAACGCTCAATTTTCAACTTCCTGTTTGGCGGCCGCGTAGTCACGCAGCGCAACTTCGAGCCGGTGTCCCAGCTCGCTGACCGAGCCATGGCGGACATCCACCACGAGGTCGGCCAGCCGTTCGTAAACGGGTTTCCTGGTAACAAAGAGTGCGGACCATCGGGCCATGGCATCGCCGGCGAGCAGTGGACGCCCCGAATTCCGGGCAATACGGACGGCCACGGTTTCCTCATCACATTCGAGGTACACCACAGTGCAGCGGCCCAGTAGCTGCTGCGTGCCGGAATCCAGCACAGCGCCGCCACCCAAAGAAATCACCCTGGCCGAGCCTTCTGCATGTTCCACCGCGCTGGCCACAGTCCGGGCCTCAATCTCCCGGAACGCGTGCTCACCGCGGCCGGCGAAGATGGAAGCGATACTGCCATGGGCGTCCACGATCAGGTTGTCCGTATCGACAAACGGCACGTCCAGCAGTTTTGCCAGCTCGTGACCGATCGCGGACTTTCCCACCGCCATGGGTCCGATGAGGACAATGGGCCGGTTGGCAGGCACACCGGCCTTACGGCTCCCTGGCACTAGTGGCCGATCGAGTCCAGGGATGCCGGAATGTTGTCCAGGTAACCCTTGATGTTGCGGGCAGTCTCCGCCACGGAGTCACCGCCAAACTTTTCGGTGACGGCCTCGGCCAGGACCAGGGCAACCATCGCCTCGGCCACAACACCGGCGGCGGGCACGGCACAGACGTCCGAGCGCTGGTGGTGCGCCTTCGCAGGCTCACCCGTGCTGACGTCAACCGTCCGCAGGGCGCGGGGAACCGTGGCGATGGGCTTCATTGCTGCACGCACGCGCAGGACGTCGCCGATGCTCATGCCGCCTTCAATGCCGCCGGCCCGGTTGCTGGTACGGATGATCTTGCCGTCGGCGTCCTTGACGATCTCGTCGTGCGCTGCGGAGCCGCGGCGTGCGGCGGTCAGGAAACCGTCGCCGACTTCCACGCCCTTGATCGCTTGGATGCCCATAAGGGCGGCGGCCAGCCTGGAGTCGAGCCTGCGGTCCCAGTGGACGTAGCTGCCCAGTCCCGGCGGGAGGCCGTAGGCGAGCACTTCCACCACGCCGCCGAGGGTTTCGCCTTCTTTGTGGGCTGCGTCTACTTCGGCGACCATGGCATCGGACGTCTCGCGGTCGAAGCAGCGCAAGGGATCGGCGTCGAGCGCAATCACGTTGGCCGGAACGGGCAGCGGACGGCCCTCGGGCACGGTCACGCTGGCGATGGAGACGGTGTGGCTGACCAGTTCGATGCCGAGCGCCTTGAGGAACTGGGACGCGACGGTGCCCATGGCAACTCGGGTGGCCGTCTCCCGGGCGCTGGCGCGTTCCAGGACAGGCCGGGCTTCGGAGAACCCGTACTTCTGCATGCCGGTGAAGTCGGCGTGTCCCGGACGGGGCCGGGTCAGGGGCGCGTTGCGGGCCTGGTCCGCCAGGATTTCCGGATCCACCGGATCGGCAGCCATGATCTGCTCCCATTTGGGCCATTCGGTGTTGGCGACCTGGATGGCCACCGGACCGCCCTGGGTCAGGCCGTGGCGGACGCCGCCGAGGATGGTCACGACGTCCTGTTCAAATTTCATACGTGCGCCCCGGCCGTAGCCAAGGCGTCGGCGTGCCAATGAATCGGCGATCTGCCCGCTGGTGAGTTCAACACCGGCGGGGACGCCTTCAATAATTCCCATCAGGGCCGGACCATGGGATTCACCGGCAGTCAACCAACGCAACATAATTTCCATCCTGCCACGTATGGCGGTCAGAACGCCCGTCGGGGAAGGCCGACTGAGTCGCACATCACATCTATGACAGACGCATTAACGTCGTCACCGCAGCCGGTGAACAGGCGTACCTGCTCCACTGCCTGGTACAACAACATTTCGAGTCCGGGCACCACGGCGCCGCCGCCGGACTGCCACACTGAGGCGATCCGGCTTGGCCACGGATCGTAGGCCACGTCAAGGAGGACACCGGGCGTCCCGGTTCCCAACGCGGCGATCTCGGCCGCCAGCCCGTCCGCAGCGCGCGGCGGGAGCGTGGAAATTACGACGTCGGCACTTGCCGTGGGCACTGCCGCTTCGGTCAGCGGCCGGACAACAAGGGAAAGGCCAACGCCGGCCGCGGCGGCCCGTGCTTCCTCGGCCCGGGACGTATCCCGGACGAACACCTGCGCGTGCTGCGTGCCAAGATCCTTCAGCGCGGCCACCGCTGCTGCGGCGGTACCGCCACCGCCCAGGACGACCGCGGCGGGGCTGGCCGGCACTCCGGCGTTTCGGACAGCGTTGACGATGCCGGCGACGTCGGTGTTGTAGCCGATGCGCCTGACGGAGCCGAGGTCTTCCTCGAAGGCGACTGTGTTGACCACGCCCAGTGTGAGTGCCACGCCGCGGACTTCGTCCACTTCGGCAACCATGCCTGATTTCAGGGGCATGGTCACTGAGAGTCCACGCCAGCCCTGCTGCGTCCTGACCTGTTCCATAAACGCGGGCAGCGCCTGCTCGGTCAGGTCCAGGGCCGTGTAGCCGATGTCCATCCCGAGTTTGCGGTAAGCCGCCAGGTGCAGGGCCGGTGACTTGGAGTGGCTGATCGGATGGCCCAGGACGGCGGCCCGGAGGCTCATGTGCAGCGGCCCACGTTGGCCTGGCACCAGGTGTTGTACTGGTTGACGTAGACGTTATGTTCGTCGAGTGTCTTGGAGAACTTTGTCTCCTTAGTGTCCAGGTTGATGGTTACCCAGTACAGGTAGTCGTTCGTTTTGGGCTTGGCCGCCGCATCGATGGCGGTTTTGCCCGGTGAGCCGATGGGGCCTGGCGGCAGCCCTGGGTTGGCGTACGTGTTGTACAGGTTGGACTTGTCCTTGCGCTCTTCATCGGTGAAATTGAAGCTCTTGGTGCCCAGTCCATACGTCACGGCGGAATCCACTTGCAGGAAGCCGTACGTCTGGTCATTCGGCTTGAGGCGGTTGTAGATGGCCCCGGCAACGTCCCCGTACTCAGCCTGTCCGCCTTCGGCCTGGACAATGCTCGCCACGATCACAGCTTCATACTGCTTCGCCGGATCGGTGATGCCCTGTGCCACAAGTTCGTCCGTGGTCACCTTCACCAGCGACTGCAGGATGTCCTTGGCCGGTGTGCCGAGCGGGAAGCGGTACTCCCCCGGGGCGAGGAAGCCCTCAAGGTTTTTCGCCTTGGCCGGGAGCCCAAACTGCGCGGGAGCGTTGCTGAGCTCCTTCAGTTGCTGCAGCGACACGCCGGAGCCCTCCGAGATGGCCTGCAGCGACTCGCCCACCCTGAGACCGGCACTCAATGCGAAGTAGATGACTTTGCTCTTGTCGGTGCCGAGCAGGACGCTGACGGCGTCGGCGTTCTTCATTTCCATCTTGAACGTGTAGTCCCCCGGCGCCAGCGTTCCGCCGGAAGAAGTAAATGCCTGCAGGAAAGTGTCAGCGTTGGCCACGACTTTACCGCTTTCCAGTTTGCTGGCCACGGAGCGCGTACCTTCACCTGGCTGGACCGAAACTACGACTTCGCCCGAACCGGGGCCGGGGTAATCGGCCGCTTTATCGTTTCCAAGGAGGGGTTTCAGGAACTGCGCGCCCACGGCGATCGCCGCCACGAAAACGACGAGTGTCAGGAACAGTGCCAAGAGGCGACGGCGGCGCCGCACCTTCTTGGAGGGCTTTGCCACCACGGAACCCGCGGCGGCGCCGGCGAACAGGCCGGAGTCGGCATGGTGATCATCTGGATAGTGGTCATCGACATGGTGATCATCACTGTGGCCTACATCGTGGTGTTCTTCGCCAGGGTAGTGGTGCCCGGCGTCATGGAGCGCCTCGTCAGGGTAGTGGTGCCCGGCGTCGTGCGCTTCATGAAAGTGCTCGTCTTGGGGATGGTCTGCGATCGGACCGGCGTCATGGATGGAAGGCGGCGTATCCGGCGCTGTAGGAACAGCCGGCCGCGGCTCGGGCTCGGGGGCGTGGACCGGTTCCGGCTGGGCCGCCGGCTCGGGGGCAGGCTCCGGAGCGGTCGCAGCTTCGGGAACAGGAGCCGTGGCAGGTGCAGTCGCATCCTGCCCCGTCTCGTAGGCCTGTTCGGGAACCACATCGCTGCTTCCCGTGTGCTTCTCCAGTGCGCGGAGCTCTTTGCGGGTCAGCGGCCTGGCGCCATCGTTGCTCGTGGCGCCTGAGGCGTCGTCGTTATTGGACGGGCTCACTGTAGCCTTCCGTGTTCTGAGATCGGGACGTGCCTTCCGGGGCCGCATGCTCGGGCTGAACTGCCGAACCTGCTCCGGATGGCCGAGTACGGGGCGGCGCAGTCACGCGGCTGCCAACGTCCGTTCCCCTGGCTTTTTGCATGTCGATGGCGTGCTGGAGGATGCCTGCCGCCGCGACCTGATCCACCACTTTACGGTGGTTGCGGCTGCTCATGCCAGCTTCGTGCAGGTTACGGTGCGCCGTAACACTGCTCAGGCGCTCGTCCACCAGGTTGACGGGAACGTCCATTTCCCGGGCAACAAACTCCGCAACCAGCAGTTCGGCGTAGGCGCTAGCCATCCTGGCAGAGGCGTGTTCCTCGCCCTTCATGGTGCGTGGCAGGCCTACGAAGACCTGGACGGCGCCCAGTTCCCCGGCGAGTGACGCGATGATACGAACGTCGGAATTTTTCTTGACGTTGCGGTCCAGGGTCTTGTGCGGAGTGGCGAGGATTTCGTCGCGGTCGCAGATGGCGACGCCCACGCGGACGGTGCCGACGTCTACCCCCAGTTTGATGCCCTGGGGGTAAACGGCGGCGCCAGCGGATTCTGTCACGGGTTCCCTAGCGCCGGGTGATGGCGTCCACAACGGCGGCCAGCGCCGGTGCGACCTTGGCGGCGTCCGTGCCGCCACCTTGGGCGACGTCGTCCTTGCCACCGCCGCCGCCGCCGAGGATTCCGGCCGCGAGCCGGACCAGGGCGCCAGCCTTCACGCCAGCTTCCCGGGCTGCCTCGTTGGTGGCCACGAGAATCATGGGCCGGTCATTGCTGACACCGGCCACTGCCACCGTGGATGCTCCCGAACCGAGGCGGTTGCGCAGGTCGAGGGCAAGGTTGCGGATGTCGTCTGCGCCGCCGATCTGGCCGGCATCGTGTGCGATGACCTGGACGCCGGCTGCATCCCGGGCTGTACCCACGAGGTTTCCTGCCGCCGCGGCGATCTGTTCCTTGCGCAGGCGGTCGAGTTCCTTCTCCGTGGCCTTGAGCTTGTTCAGGGTGCTGGCGATTCTGTCGGCAAGCTGGCCGGAGGGCACTTTGAGCATCTCCGTCAGTTCAGTCACCAGGGCGCGCTCGGCGGCCAGATGGCGGAAAGCATCCATGCCCACGAAAGCCTCCACCCGGCGGTTGCCTGAACCGACCGATTGCTCGCCGAGCAGCGACAGGCTGCCGATCAGGGACGTGTTCGCCACGTGCGTGCCGCCGCAGAGTTCCCGGGACCACGCGCCGTCGATCTCCACAACACGGACTTCGCTGCCGTAGTTTTCGCCGAAGAGCGCCATGGCACCCAGGGCCTTGGCCTCTGCCAGGCCCATGACCTTGGTGTCCACGCGGAAGTTGTTGCGGATGGCGAGGTTGGAGACTTCCTCTATTTCCGAACGCGTGGCGGTGCTGAGGCCTTCGCCCCAGGCGAAGTCGAACCGCAGGTAGCCGGCCTTGTTGTAGGAACCGCGCTGGGTGGCTTCGGGGCCGAGAATCTGGTGCAGGGCGGCGTGCACAATGTGCGTGCCGGTGTGGGCCTGCTCGGCGGCGTGGCGCCGCTCGCGGTCCACGGCTGCGCGTACCAGCGAGTCGGAGCCGATCTCGCCCTCGCGGACGATTGCCTTGTGGACGCTCAGGCCCTTGACGGGGCGTTGGACGTCCAGGACCTCGACGACGAATCCGTCACCGGTGATGAGGCCCGTGTCAGCCGACTGTCCGCCGGCCTCAGCGTAAAACGGGGTCTCCGCCAGGACGAGTTCAATCTCGTCGCCGGTGGCGGCGTGTCCCACGTTCTGTCCGCGGCTGAGAATGCCCCGGACCCGGGATTCACCATCCAGCTCCGTGTAACCGGTGAAGACAGTCTCGCCCTGCGCCAGCAGCTCCTGGAAGGCGCTGAGATCGGCGTGGCCGCCCTTCTTGCCCTTGGCATCAGCCCGGGCACGCTGGCGCTGCTCCAGCATCAGGCGGCGGAATTCCGGCTCGTCGACGTTGAGGCCGGCTTCTTCCGCCATCTCCAGGGTGAGGTCGATCGGGAAACCGTACGTGTCGTGCAGGGCGAAGGCATCGGCACCGGAAAGCGGCGTGCCGGCGGCCTTGGACTCCGTCACGGCATCTTCGAGGCGGGCAGTACCGGAAGCGATGGTGCGCAGGAAGGCCCGCTCTTCGGCATAGGCGATCCGGCTGATGCGGTCAAAGTCGGTCGCCACGATGGGGTACACGCCCTTCATGGCATCGCGTGAGGCGGGGAGCAGGTCCGGCAGGCAGGCCTTTTCGACGCCGAGCAGGCGCATGGAACGCACGGCGCGGCGGATCAGGCGGCGCAGGACGTAGCCGCGGCCCTCGTTGGACGGGGTCACGCCGTCGGCGATCAGCATAAGGGCCGAACGGATGTGGTCACCCACAACGCGCATGCGGACGTCGTCCGTGTGATGCGGATCCTCGGGTGTTTCGGCCGAGGTGTACTCGCGGCCAGACAGCTCGGCAGCCTTGTCGATCACAGGCCGGACCTGGTCTGTTTCGTACATGTTCTCGACGCCCTGCAGGATCATCGCGAGGCGCTCCATGCCGAGGCCGGTGTCGATGTTCTTTTTGGGCAGCTCGCCGACCACATCGAAGTCGTCCTTCGAGCGGACATTGTCGATCTGGTACTGCATAAACACCAGGTTCCAGATTTCGACGTAGCGGTTTTCGTCCGCAATGGGACCGCCCTCGACGCCGTAGGCAGGACCCCGGTCGTAGTAGATTTCCGAGCAGGGGCCTGCGGGGCCCGGCTGGCCGGTGTGCCAGTAGTTGTCTGCCTTGCCCATGCGCTGGATGCGCTCGGACGGAACGCCGGTGTTTGTCAGCCACAGCTCCTTGGCTTCGTCGTCCTCTTCGTAGACCGTCACCCACAGCAGTTCCGGCGGAAGGCCGTAGCCGCCGTCGTCTACGCTCTTGGTGAGCAGCTCCCAGGCGAACTTGATGGCGTCTTCCTTGAAGTAATCGCCGAAGGAGAAGTTGCCACACATCTGGAAGAAGGTGCCGTGGCGGGCGGTTTTGCCCACCTCTTCGATGTCACCCGTGCGGATGCACTTCTGAACACTGGTGGCCCGGTCGAAAGGGGCCTCTTCACGGGCAGTCAGGTAAGGGATGAACGGGACCATGCCGGCCACGGTGAACAGGAGGGAGGGGTCGCTGGATACCAGCGAGGCGGAGGGAACCGCGGTGTGCCCCTTGCTGACAAAAAAGTCCACCCAGCGCTTTGTGATCTCCTGCGACTTCATGAGCTGATTACATACCCTTCTCGGTTCACGCGTTGTGCCACGCATGACTTATTGATTCAGACGGCAGTCCCGGCAATCGGCGGCTGCTGGTTTAATTCTCGCGCGTTTTCCGCGGGTTCAGCGGTGGCTGAGATCCCGCGAGGGGACGGCCGGGGAGTCGATCCCGAGGGCGGCCCGGAGGTCTGTCTCGCGCTCATGCATTCCGGCCCGCACGGCGTCCGCGAAGTCATAGACACCGTCGGCCAGCCGGCCCACGGCGCGGTTCAGGCCCTCAGGCCCCAGGTTGGAGTGGGCTTCGCTGATCTTGCGGAAAGCGATGACACCGATAGCCACGCCGATTCCCATCCAGACAAATCGTTTCATTTCAGTTCTCCGGTGGCTTAGCGGCTACGGCGGCCGGGTGCGGGCTTCTTGCGGTTGGCGAGGGCCGAGCGCACGCCGTAGCTGAAGGCCGCCACCTTGATCAGCGGCGAACCGACGGTCGCTGCAACGAGTGATGAAAGCGCCGAAAGGTTTGCCGACGCATCTGAAACGTTGGAGGCGATGCCATCCACTTTTTTGAGCTGCTGGTTGGTGGTGGAGACAGTCGCCGTGACTTCGTCCATCAGGGGCGTGGCGCCGTCGCTGAGGGATCGGATGGAAGTCCGTATTTCTTCGAGCACACTACCGAGCTTCAGGATGGGCACGGCGAGCAGCAGCACCAGGAGTGCGAACACCCCGGCCGCGATCAGGCCGGCAATATCGCCACCAGACATAGACGTTCAACTCCTTGAAACTGACGTGGATTTTTTACCTCCGCGTACGCTGCCTTGATGCGTTCCGCAGATGTCCCCCAAGTACCTTACATACAAAGAAGCCCGTGGCGCTTGCCACGGGCTTCTTTGGATACGCTGCTTGGATTTAGCGTGCGTAGAATTCGACGACGAGCTGCTCTTCGCAGGTTACGGGAACCTCGGAGCGCTTCGGACGACGGACCAGGCGGGCCTGCAGGGCGTCAAGCTTGACGTCCAGGTAGGCCGGAACCTGGGGCAGGACGTCGCGGTGTGCGCCTGCTGCTGCAACCTGGAGCGGAACCATGGTTTCGCTGCGGGTGTGGACGTGGACAAGCTGGCCTTCGCTGACGCGGAAGGACGGGCGGTCAACGCGGATGCCGTCAACCATGATGTGGCGGTGCACAACGAGCTGGCGGGCCTGGGCGATGGTGCGGGCGAAGCCGGCACGCAGCACGAGGGCGTCAAGACGCATTTCGAGCAGTTCGATCAGGTTTTCACCGGTCAGGCCCTTGGTGCGGCGGGCTTCTTCGAAGGCGCGGGTCATCTGGGCTTCGCGGATGCCGTACTGGGCGCGCAGACGCTGCTTTTCGCGCAGACGTACGGCGTAGTCGGAGTCCTGCTTTTTGCGGGCACGGCCATGCTCACCGGGGCCGTACGGACGGCGCTCCATGTACTTGGCGGCCTTAGGGGTCAGAGCAATGCCGAGTGCACGCGAGAGGCGTGCTGTACGGCGAGCACGAGTGTTGTTAGCCACTTGTGTCCTTCCAATATCTGCGGTGTGTCAGTGTTACTGGCCTCCATAATGGAGAGCATCGGCCAACCGCTGCCTTTTGCTACTGGGCACAGGGCTACCCCAACGAAACAGCACAAAATACTGAAGGATGGGGAGATTGCGTCCGCGCCTTGCCAGACAACGAACAATCTTAGCAGGATTCGCCTGCAATCCCACACTCCGGCCGCCGCTCCCCCGCGTCACTTCCCCGCGTCACTTCCCCGCGTCACTTCCCTGCGTCACTCCCCGGGTCACCCGATCGCCGACGCCGGTCAGTTGCCGCGGATGATTTTCCGCAGCCGTTCGAGGCGCACGGCGATGTCCCGTTCCGCGCCGTTGCTGGTGGGCTCGTAGTAGTCCCGACCCACGAGGTCATCCGGCGGGTACTGCTGGCTGGCCACGGAATGGGGGGCATCGTGGGCGTATTTGTAGCCGAGCCCGTGGCCCAGCTGCTTGGACCCCGGGTAGTGCGCATCGCGCAGGTGCGCCGGGATCCCGTTGCCCCGGCCGGTACGGATATCCGCCACGGCCTTGTTGAGTCCCATGTACGCGGCATTGGATTTCGGCGCGGTGGCCAAATGCACCACGGCCTCGGCCAGCACGATCCGCCCTTCGGGCATGCCGATCAGCTGTACCGCCTGGGCGGCGGCAACCGCCGTCTGCAGCGCAGTAGGGTCCGCCATTCCCACGTCCTCCGCTGCAGAAATCACAATCCGCCGGGCAATAAACTTCGGGTCCTCGCCAGCTTCCAGCATTCTGGCGAGGTAGTGCAGTGCGGCGTCCACGTCGGACCCTCGGACCGATTTGATGAAGGCACTGACGACGTCGTAGTGCTGGTCGCCTGCGCGGTCATAGCGCACGGCGGCAACATCCAGGGCACGTTCGGTGTGCTTAAGCTCCACGGTGACCAGCGAGTCGGCATCGGCGTCGTCCGCATCGCCGAAGGCCACGCCCGCCGCCGCTTCGAGGGCTGTCAGTGCGCGGCGAGCGTCGCCGCCGGCGAGCCTGACGAGGTGGGCCAGTGCCTCAGCACTGAGCTCCACTTTCCCGTTCAAGCCACGATCGTCAGAGACTGCGCGCTGCAGGAGCCCTTCAATGTCCGCCTCTGTCAGCGGTTTCAGGGTGAGCAGGAGGGAACGGGACAGCAGTGGGGAGACCACGGAAAAGGACGGGTTTTCGGTGGTGGCCGCCACGAGCACCACCCAGCGGTTCTCCACGCCGGGCAGCAGGGCATCCTGCTGCGCCTTGTTGAAGCGGTGGATCTCGTCAAGGAAAAGCACGGTGGTGGTCTTGTAGAGATCCCGTGCCGTAAGGGCTTCGTCCATGACCCGCCGAACGTCCTTGACGCCCGCGGTGATGGCCGACAGCTCCACGAACTTCCGCCCCTTGCCCTTGGCGATCACGTGGGCGAGCGTAGTCTTTCCGGTCCCGGGAGGTCCCCAGAGGATCAGGGAGCTGGGGCCCGCCGGACCCAGGGCGTCGGTGCCGGCCGCCAACTGCCGCAACGGCGATCCCTGCCCCAGCAGGTGCTGCTGGCCCACCACGTCGTCCAGGGTGCGTGGCCGCATCCGGACAGCCAAGGGACTGCGCTGCGCCGCGCTGCGGCTGGCCACGGCGCGGTCGGCCGACGACGGTTCGTCACTGTCATCGTCGTCATTGCCATGCCCTTGGGCGAAGAGATCATCCACATAGATAGGCTACTCATTAGTTCACTGCCCCACTTCCGCCTTCCATTTCCCGCCCGCCATCCAAGGGATCCCGCCATGAGCGCACGCAGCACCCCCGCCGGCCGTCCGGGGTCCGTCAGGACCGCGTTTGTGTCCGGCGAACGCCTGGCCGGATGGGTGGAGCGTTTCGGGGCCGCGCACGGCGGCTTCCGGATCAGCGATGACGACGACGGCGTGCGGCTGCTGGCGGACGATGGCACCACCGTCTTGCTTCAGGCGCCGTGGCCACCGGACGGACGGCCGGGACGGGGCGCCGATCCACTGGAGCGCCTTGCCTCAGTCGCCGCCCAGCCACGGACGGCCGGACTGGTGCTGGTGCGGCGCGGCGGCTACGCGGCGGCCGTGGCCAGGGAAGGCATCCTCCTTGCGTCCAAGACGGGCTCCCGCTACGTGCAGTCCCGGACCGCTGCCGGTGGCCAGTCCCAGCAGCGGTTCGCACGCCGCCGGGCCAACCAGGCGGATGAGCTGGTGGAAAAGGTGGCGGCGCATGCAGCAGCGGTTTTCAGCGGCCAGCCACTCGAATACGTTGCTCCCGGCGGGGACAGGACCCTTGCCGGGCTGGTCCTTGACCACCCGGCGCTGGGGCCCTATGCCTCAGTCCCGCGGCTGGACTTCCTGGATGGGCCCGATCCCAAAGGCTCGGTAGTGAGGAAGGCCGCCGCGGATGTCTGCGCCGTCAGGATCCAGGTGACGGATCCGCCAGCGTAGGAGCGGCCGCCGATCCGTCCCCGGGGTGTTTGCCGCCCGCGCCTTACCGGCGCGGTTCGTCCAGCTCGTTTGGAAGCACAACGTCGACGGGGTTTTCACTTGATCCGCGCACAACCACGCGCGGCGAGCCGAAGAACGGAGCCTGTATCCACATCGGCACCCTCGCGATCCAGCCAACGATCCAGAAGTTCCCGCCGGCGAGGACCATGAGCGCAATGCCGCCCCAATGTGCCCACGGAGTCCAGACGGGCCCCAGCAGTTCCCGGCCCAACTCAGTGGTTCCGGCCGCCGTGGCGAACATACCTACTATGAGGAAGAAGCCGATGACACCGGCGCCGGCCCGGATCGCCTCGCCACCGAGAACGGCAGCCAGCAAAAGAGGGAGCGCGAGTCCGCCGATAATGAGCACGGCGGCCGCGAGACCCAGAACATCTCCTGCCTCCCCGGCGACATTGTCGCTGAGCGGTCCGAGAATGAACCCGGCGATAATCGATACCAGCATTACGGTGATGAGGACAGTGGTGGTCGTCCTGATAAAGCTGTCGCTGAACCGGTACGTTCCGGTGCGGCGACGGACGTGAGCGGGTGCCGCCTGCCGCGTCGGCGTCCGCGGCGTCCGCCCCGCTGAGTTCTTATTCTGCAACTCTTTCCCCCGCGCTTGGATTACGACGCCTATGCACGCCGCACTGGCTTCCGCGACTGGTTACCCTGGGGGCCCGCGGGCCACTGCGATACGCTAAACCGCCTCACATGTATCCGCGAAGGACGTAGGTGAAGTGCCAGTAATGCTTTCATCTTGCGCACCATTAACACTCCTTTTATCAACCAAATGGATAAATAGAGTCTACGGTGTCGCCAATGAGGGATGGGAAATAGCGGGCCCCCGAGGCCATCTGAGGGGTTCCGTCAGCAGCCCGTCAGGTGCCGCTTCGGCCGTTCCTGCCGATAGAGGTACCGTCCCGCTGTCTGGAACCCGGCACCGGCGTACAGTCCCCGGGCACCATCATTTGAGGCCATCACGAGCAGCCAGTAGCTGCCGAGGCCCCGGTCACCGCCCGCACGCAGCAGGGTCTGCAGGATCCGGTTGGCATGACCGCGCCGCCGGACATCCCGGCGTGTCGCCATGCAGTACAGGCCGCCCGGGCCGCCTGCCTCGCCGGCAGGGACGGCAAGGCGTCCGACGGCGGCGGGCTGGCCGTGCTCGTCCCGTGCGAGGGCGTACAGCGAGGGGCAGCGCTCAAGGATCCCGCGGGCGACGGCGAGGGCAGTTCCGTCGCCGCGGCCGTCCACGCTCCACCATAGCCGCAGCCACTCCGTGGAGGGCTCAGCTGAAACTTCGACGCCGAAGTCAGCCCCCGGGGAATCCGTGCCCCCGTCCCGGACCATCACCAGCGTTGCAGACTGCCGGGTAAACCCTTCCTCATCCAGTACGGCATTGAGCTGCGCGTAGCGAGGGTCATCGAAGACCTGGCAGATCAGCGGAAGCCGGCGGTTCCGGTACCACAGACGTGCCCCACGGAGAGCAGCGAGCTGAGCGTGTGGATCGGCGCCGGGTTCCCGGGGCCACACGGAGTTGGCCCTCTGGGTCACGCCGGCGGCTGCCCGGAGCACCCAGCCGCCGGATTCCTCGCGGTCCGGGGCCGGCCAGGCGGCGTCCATCAGCGCCTCCAGCCCGGGCAGGGCAAGGGCCGGTGCAGCACGTGAAACTGTCATGGCGTACCACCCTTCCAAGGCGAAAGGCCCCCCGGTTTCCCGGGGAGCCCCTCGACTGCGGCGTTCAGATTACTCGGCCTTTTTGGGCTCTTCCGATTTCGTCTGGGCTTTGAAGTCCACGCCGGCTTCCTTGCGCTGCTGCGCCGTGATGGGCGCCGGAGCCTGGGTCAGGGGGTCGTAGCCGTTGCCCGTCTTCGGGAAGGCAATGACGTCGCGGATGGACTCAACGCCCGCCAGCAGTGCCACCACACGGTCCCAGCCGAAGGCGATGCCGCCGTGCGGCGGTGCGCCGTACTTGAAGCCCTCCAGCAGGAACCCGAACTTGGTCTGGGCGTCTTCACGGTCCAGGCCCATCAGTTCAAACACACGTTCCTGAACGTCGCGCTCGTGGATACGGATGGAGCCGCCGCCGATTTCGTTGCCGTTACAGACGATGTCGTAGGCGTAGGACAGGGCCGACTCCGGGTCCTTGTCGAACGTGTCCATGAACTCGGGCTTGGGCGAGGTAAAGGCGTGGTGGACGGCCGTCCACTTTCCGCCGCCAACCGCCACATCGCCGGATGCCACCGCTGCTGCGGCCGGTTCGAACATGGGAGCGTCAACAACCCAGCAGAAGGCCCAGGCGCTGGGGTCGATCAGGCCGGTGCGGTGGCCGATCTCCACGCGGGCAGCACCCAGGAGAGCGCGGGCCGCGGACTTCTCACCGGCGGCGAAGAAGATGCAGTCGCCCGGCTTGGCGCCCACGGCGTCGGCGAGGCCTGCACGCTCGGTTTCGTTCAGGTTCTTGGCTACCGGGCCGGCCAGTTCGCCGTCTTCCTTGAAGAGGACGTACGCCAGGCCCTTGTGGCCGCGCTGCTTGGCGAATTCCTGCCAGCCGTCCAGGGTGCGTCGCGGCTGGGAAGCACCGCCGGGCATCACTACTGCGCCCACATACGGAGCCTTGAAGACACCAAAGCCGGTGTCCTTGAAGAATTCGGTGAGCTCAGTCAGCTCCACACTGAAACGGAGATCGGGCTTGTCCGAGCCATAGCGCGCCATGGCGTCTGCGTAGGTGATGCGCTGGATGGGCGTCGGGATCTCGACGTCGATCAGCTTCCACAGCGCCTTGACGATGTTTTCGCCCAGGGCAATGATGTCGTCCTGGTCCACGAAGCTGGCTTCGATGTCCAGTTGGGTGAATTCGGGCTGGCGGTCGGCGCGGAAGTCCTCGTCGCGGTAGCAGCGCGCGATCTGGTAGTACTTCTCGAAGCCGCCCACCTGCAGGAGCTGCTTGAAAAGCTGCGGGGACTGCGGCAGCGCGTACCAGGAACCCGGCGCGAGGCGGGCGGGGACCACGAAGTCGCGGGCGCCTTCCGGCGTCGAACGCGTCAGCGTGGGGGTTTCGATCTCAACATAACCGTCCTGATGGAGCAGTTCGCGGGCAATCCGGTTGGCTTCGGAGCGCAGCCGGAGGTTGCGGGCGGGACCGGGGCGGCGCAGGTCAAGGTAGCGGTGCTTCAGGCGGGCTTCCTCACCGACTTCCACATGCTCATCGATCTGGAACGGCAGCGGATCAGAGGTGTTGAGGATAACCACCTTGTCAGCCATGACCTCGATGGCACCCGTGGCCAGGGCGGGGTTCTCGTTGCCTTCAGGGCGCTTGGAAACGGTGCCGGTGATCTGCAGGACGTACTCGTTGCGCAGGCCGTGGAAGACTTCTTCCTCACGGACCACGACCTGGGCCACGCCGGACGCATCGCGCAGATCCACGAAGGCAACACCACCGTGATCACGACGGCGGCCCACCCAGCCGGCCAGGGTTACGGTTTGTCCAATGTGCTCGGAGCGAAGGGATCCGAGGTCATGTGTGCGCAGCACAGCACGCCTTTCTGAAGACGACAGCAGGAAAACAAAAGATAAAAACTGCATAGGATCGTTCCGGGAACAATCCCGTCTGAGTTTACCCGCTGGAAAGGCCGGCCTCCCCCATGTCCGAACACCAGCAGCTGCAACGGAGGCTGGGCGTGTTTGACGCCACGTCCATCGGCCTCGGCTCCATGCTCGGGGCCGGCGTTTTTGTGGTCTTCGCCCCGGCCGCGGGACTGGCCGGACAGTTCCTTGTCCTCTCGGTCCTGATCGCGGGGGCCGTGGCGTACTGCAACGCGGTGGCCTCCGCAGAGCTGGCCGCTCGGTATCCGGCCAGCGGCGGAACGTACGTATACGGCCGGAAACGCTTGGGGGAATGGCCTGGTTTCCTGGCCGGCTGGGGATTTGTCAGCGGCAAGACGGCCTCCTGCGCCGCTATGGCCCTGACGTTCGGCCACTACGTCTCCCCCGGCTACGCAGTGCCGGTTGCCATCGCTGCGGTGGTGGCGCTGACCGCCGTGAACCTGTTCGGGATTACCCGCACAGCGCTGCTGACCAGGATCCTGCTGTGCGTTGTCCTGGCCACGCTGGTGTTTGTTGCCGTTGCCGCGATCGTGGGGCCGCATCCGTCCGGCTTCTCGGCAGGCGGGACGGCCGACGGCGGAGCTGCCGCTGGCAGTGTTCTCGCCGACCTGGGCGGGGTGTTGCCGGCCGCCGGCCTGATGTTCTTCGCCTTCGCCGGCTATGCGCGCATCGCCACCCTGGGTGAGGAAGTCAAGGATCCCGCCAGGATCATTCCGCGTGCGATCATGGCTGCCCTCGCCGGCGCCTTCGCCATCTACCTGGCGCTGGCGCTGCTGCTCCAAAACCACTTGGCCGATGGCCGGCTGGCCGCCTCCACGGCGCCGTTGCTGGATGCTGTGGTTGCTTCGCAACTGGCCACCGGCACGCCAATCGTCCAGGCTGGCGCGGCCGCGGCCTGCCTGGGCGCGTTGCTGGCGCTCATCACCGGAGTGGGCCGCACCACCCTGGCCATGGCTCGGGAACGCGATCTGCCGGCGCCCCTGGCACGGGTGGGCGGCAGTCACACGGTGCCGTTCGCGGCAGAACTGGCGGTGGCCGCCGTCGTGATTCTCCTGATCCTGACCACTGACGTGATGACGGTGGTGGGGTTCTCCAGCTTCGGTGTTCTTATCTATTACGCGGTGACGAACGCCGCGGCGTACACCCTGGACGAGCACCCGGCCCACGGCCCGCGGTGGCTCAACGTGGCCGGCTTCATCAGTTGCCTGGTGCTGGCTTTCACGCTGCCGCCTGCCTCGGTGCTGGGGATGGCCGCGGTCCTGGCCGCTGGAGCGGCCGGCCGGGTCGTGGTCCTTCGGCTGCGCCGCTAGCGCCGCGTCGGACCGGGCCGTTCAGGCCGGCTGGGCTGCCGCTGGTACCTGGACGGTGGTGACCTGGACCTTGAGGTCTTCCGACGGCGGCGCCCAGGTTGCGGGATCGGCGTCGGCCTGCTGGCCGGTCCGAATGTCCTTGACCTGGTGCTTGCCGTCGTCGTCGGTGAACCAGACAAACGGGATGCCGCGTCGGTCCGCGAATTTGATCTGCTTGCCGAACTTCTCCGCCTTGGCAGCCACTTCGGTGGCGATGCCCCGGCTGCGGAGCTGGGCAGCGACGTCCTGCGCGGCACCCCAGCTCTCGTCAGTGGTGAGAGCCACCAGCACGGCGGTGGGGACCGACCGTGAGGCCTTGGCCAGGTCCTGGCTCAGGATGCGCGACACCAGCCGGGTCACACCGATGGAGAGGCCGACGCCGGGGAACTTGCGGTTGCCCTTGCTCGCCAACGCGTCGTAGCGGCCGCCGGAGCAGATGGAACCGAGCTGTTCGTGGCCCACCAGGACCGTCTCCACCACCGTGCCGGTGTAGTAGTCCAGGCCGCGGGCGATGCTGAGGTCGGCAATGACCTTGCCCGGCGCGCGCTGCACGGCGGCTGCGATCACCTGTTCCAGTTCATTCAGACCCTCCTCGAGGAGGTGGTTCGTCACGCCGAGCGCGCGGACCTGGGCCACAAACGAGGTGTCCTCGGTGCGGATTCCTGCCAGCTTCAGCGCTGCCTGCGCCTGCTCATCGGAGGCACCCAGTTCGGTCTTGAGCAGCTCGGCGACCTTGATTGCGCCGATCTTTTCGAGCTTGTCGATGCTGCGGAGCACACCGGCGGTGTCGTCCAGGCCGATGCCGCGGTAGAAGCCCTCGGCAAGCTTGCGGTTGTTGATCCGCAGGCGGAAGTCCGGAATCGGCAGGGCGCTCAAGGCTTCGGCGATGACCAGGGCAATCTCCACGTCATAGCGGAACGGCAGCTCGCCGTCACCCACAACATCGATGTCTGCCTGGGTGAATTCGCGGGCGCGGCCTTCCTGCGGGCGTTCCCCGCGCCAGACTTTCTGGATCTGGTAGCGCCGGAACGGGAACGCGAGGTACCCGGCGTTCTCTACGACGTACCGCGCAAAAGGCACCGTGAGGTCGAAGTGGAGTGCGAGGGCGTTGGGGTCGGCTTTGCCGGCCTTGCCTGAATCGGAGGTCTCGGCGTCGTCGTCCTGAAGGCGGCTGAGGCCATAAACCTCCTTATCAATCTCACCCTTGCGCAGGAGCTGGCCGACGGTTTCCACGGCGCGGGTCTCGATGGACGAAAAGCCGTGCAGCTCAAAGACCTTGCGCAGGGTGTCCAGCACGTGCAGCTCCACCAGCCGCTCCTCGGGAAGCCACTCGGGGAATCCGGACAGGGAGGCGGTGCGTGCCATGGTGGATGTTCTCCTCTTGATGAAGGGTGCCTGGGACTTTGCCCGGCATTCCACCCGAAACGGGCGGGGAACGGCGGCAGTCCGGCAACTCATGCATAAACTATGTGCGGCAGTCAGTTTATGCGTCATCCGCCGGCATCTCTAATACGGCGGCCGGCAGCGCAGAAGCCTGCCAGCAGACACCCGCCTTCGGATTCAGTATTGACCGGACGCGGCCCGACATACAGGAGGACCATTGGCGGCCAGTTCACGCAGCGCCCGCGAAGCCAAACGGCGCATCCAGCAGATGGAGGCAAAGCGCGAGCTGCGGCGGAATCAGGAAAAACGGCGCAAGCGCGACAACATCATCGCCGCCGGCGCCGGTGCCGCCGCCGTCCTGCTCGCCGTCGTGCTCCAACTGACTGCCTTTGCCGGCAACCCCACGGAGGACGAATTCGCCGCCGCGGAGGCCGGCCTGACCAGCCCAACGGACTCCCCCGCGCCTTCCGCACCGGCCACGAACGGGGCCAACATCCCGGCAGCGGACACCGCCGCCGGCAAGGTGTTCACTGGTGAAATGGCACTGAACGGGAACGTGCTCGGCGTCGAAATCGACGGCACCAAGGCGCCCCAGGCTGCCGCGGTCTTCAAAGCACTGACGGACGAGGGCTTCTACAACGGCAGCGCGTGCCACCGTTTGACCACGGGTGAAACCTTCGGACTCCTGCAGTGCGGTGGCGCCACCGCTGCCGCCGATCCCGGGTACACCTGGGGACCCCTCGAAAACACCCCGGCAGACAACACCTACCCTGCTGGCACGATTGCCATAGCCCGGTCCGGCGACAACGCCTACGGCAACGGCAAACAGTTCTTTGTGGTCTACAAAGACACAGTGATTCCCGCCGACTCGGCCGGGGGCTATACGGTGGTGGGCAAGGTGACCTCTGGACTGGAAGCAGTGAACGCCATTGCCGCCGCGGGCATCACCCCCGGCTCCAGCGCATCAGACGGCGCACCTGTGCAACCAGTCACGATAGACTCGGTTTCTCTGAAGTAGGAAGCCAGGCCTTAGGGCCGCGGTGCAGTACGTGAGTATTTCCCTCCAAGCGAAAGACTTTTAGCGGTGACAGACAGTCAGAAATCCGACGAAACAGCAGCAGACCTGACCGAGGTAACGGCCCCCGTGGCTGACCAGGCAGACGCTGTCCAGGCAACCGCCGATCAGGCCACGGTTGAAACCGAGGCTCCAGCGGACGTGGAACAAGAGGACGTGGCCGCCCCTGTTGAAGATGCCGAGGCCGCCACGGCCCCCGTTGAAGAGCCTGCGCCCGCGGAGGGCAGCGCAGCCGTTGAGGACAGCGCAGCCGTTGAGGCTGCGGCTGAGGAAGCCCAGGCACCGGCACCGGTGCCTGCTCCGGCAGCCCGACCCGCCCCGTCACCGGCAGCCTTCGCCGCCCGGCCCAAGCCGGCAGCAGCCGCACCTGTGGCGGCACCTGCACCCGTCGCCTCCGCGACCTCGCTGGCGGAAGCCGCCAAGTGGGGCCGTGTCGAGGGTGACGGCCACGTATTCCTGACGATCGACGGCGAAGAGCACCCGGTGGGCCAGTACCCCGATGTCAGCAATGACGAAGCCCTTGCCTACTTCGCACGGAAGCATGACGACATTGTTGCGCAGGTCCTGCTTCTGGAGCAGCGCATCAGCTCCAAGGCGCCCAGCACTGATATGCAGAAGACCGTCACGCACCTGCGAGAGCAGTTGGCGGAGCGGAACATGGTGGGAGACCTCCGTTCCACCGAAGCCCGGCTGGACGCTGTTTCCGTGCAGATCGCCGAACTCGAAAAGGCAGAGAAGGCGGAACACGATGCCATCCGCTCCGCAGAGCTCGCGGCCCGTGAGGCCATCGTGGCCGAAGCCGAAGAGATCTCGGGGCAGGATCCCGCACAGATCCAGTGGAAGACTTCCAGCGCCCGCATGAACGATCTTTTTGAAAGCTGGAAGACGGCCCAGAAGGGCGGCATCAGGCTTGGCCGCAGCAACGAGGACGCCTTGTGGAAGCGGTTCCGCGCCGCCCGCACCGTCTTCGACCGTCACCGCCGCGCCTACTTCTCCCAGCTGGACAGCACCAACTCGGCCGCCAAATCGGCCAAGGAAAAGCTCATCTCCGAAGCCGAGGCCCTGTCCTCGTCCACCGACTGGGGCTTCGCCGCGGGCGAATACCGCCGTCTCATGGATGACTGGAAAGCCTCACCTCGTGCCAGCCGCAAGGACGACGACGCCCTCTGGGCCCGGTTCCGTGCCGCCCAGGACGTGTTCTTCACACACCGGCAGGCAGCCAACGAGGAGATCGACCAGGAATACGCCGCCAACCTCACCGTAAAGGAAGCGCTCCTCGTCGAAGCGAACACCATCCTGCCGGTCAAGGACCTGGCCGCTGCCAAGAAGGCGCTTCAGTCTGTCCGCGACCGCTGGGAAGAAGCCGGCAAGGTCCCCCGTGCCGACATGGGACGCATCGAAGCCGGCCTCCGCAAGGTGGAGGACGCTGTCCGCCACGCCGAAGAGGAAAACTGGCAGCGCTCCAACCCCGAGACGAAGGCGCGCACCAACAGCGCCCTGTCTCAGTTGGAAGCAGCCATTTCCGGCCTCCAGGACGATCTTGCCAAGGCCGAGAAAGCCGGCGACCAGCGCAAGATCAAGGGGGCCCGCGAGGCCCTCGAGGCGAGGCAGGCCTGGTTGGACCAGATCCAGCGCTCGGCCAGCGAGCTTTCCTAGCCAGTAGTTTATAGGGCGCCTTTCATAAGGCGCCTGTCGCAGGACGCAAAGGCCCGGTCCCGGTTATCCACATATCCGGAACCGGGCCTGTGGCGTTAAGGGAAGACGCGGCAGGATGGAAGGATGGCCACCTCCTCACCGCCCCAATACCCGGACCTGTATTCGCCAGGGAAGCCTTTCGCGTGGCCGGAACTCCAGTCGCTGGCAGCAGACGGCGTCCTGGCGCAGTTCCATCAGCACGGATTCACGTTGCCGGATAGTTCCGCGTCACCCCAGATTCGGGCCAGAACGGTGGCCAGTGCGGTGCCTGCGGCGGTCAGGCAACGCGTGGTGGCCGGGCGGATGACGGCGGCGTGGATCTACGGCTGTGCTGCTGAACCGGACCGCCTCGCATTACTTGTGGATGCGAAGCGGCGGATTTCGAGCCTCCGCAACACCCGAGGGTGCACGCTCCATGAAGTCCGGCTGGGTCCGTTCGACGTGGTCAGCATGGGCGGGTTGATGGTGTCCAGTCCGCTGCGTACCGCCGTGGATATTGCGCTGCACGTCGACGCCCACCGGGCCTTGCCGGCGCTGGCGGGGTTGCTGGCCCGCCCGGAGCGGGACGTGCGGCTGCGCCTGCTGATCCTGGCCATCGAAGCCAGCCCCAGGGTCCCGCACAAACGGGCTGCACTGGAAAAGCTGGCTCTGCTAGCTCCGGCGCTTGTTGCCGGTGGTCCGGTAGACGTCAAACACGCCGTCGATGCGCCGCACGGCACTGAGGACGTGGCTGAGGTACTTGGGGTCGCCCATCTCGAAGGCGAACCTGGAGATGGCCACCCTATCGGTGGAGGTGTTAACGCTGGCCGCCAGAATGTTGACGTGGTTCTCGGACAGGACGCGGGTGACGTCCGAGAGCAGGGACTTCCGGTCCAGCGCCTCAACCTGGATCTCCACCAGGAAAACACTTGACTGGGTGGGTGCCCAGTCCACTTCGACGATCCTGTCGGGCTGGTCCCTGAGATCCGAAATGTTGGTGCAGTCCGTACGGTGCACCGAAACACCGGAGCCACGGGTGACAAAGCCCAGAATCGGGTCCGGCGGAACGGGCGTGCAACAGCGCGCGAGCTTCACCCAGACATCGCCAACGCCGCGCACTACTACGCCGGAATCGGAGAACTTGGTTTTGGCCACCTGCGTAGGAATGCTGACTTCAGTGATGTCGTCGTCAGTGCTCTCGTTGCCGCCCAGGCTTTCAACGAGTTTCTCCATGACCGACTGCGCTGACGTATGGCCGTCGCCTACGCCGGCGTAGAGGCCGGAGATGTCAAGGTACTTGAACTCCGCGGCCACCGCCGCAAGCGCCTCGTGCGTCATCAGTCGCTGCAGGGGCAGGTTCTGCTTCCGCATGGCCCGGGTCAGCAGTTCCTTACCGCGGTCGATTGCTTCTTCGCGCCGTTCCTTGCTGAACCACTGACGGATCTTGTTCCGCGCGCGGGCACTCTTGACGAAGTGCTGCCAGTCCTGGCTGGGACCGGCGCCTTCGGCCTTAGAGGTGAAGATCTCCACCCAGTCGCCGTGGTTCAGCTCGCTATTCAAGGGAACGAGCTTGCCGTTGACCCGCGCGCCGATGGTACGGTGCCCCACTTCTGTGTGGACCGAGTACGCAAAATCCACCGGAGTCGATCCGGCAGGCAGGGCCATGACCTCGCCCTTGGGGGTAAAGACGAAGACTTCGCGGGCGTTGATCTCAAACCGCAGCGAGTCCAGGAACTCCCCCGGGTCGGACGTCTCCTGCTGCCAGTCAACCAGGGACCTCAGCCAACCCATATCGCCGTCGCGGGGGCTGCCCGGCCCCACTGCGGTACGGTTGGGCTGATCCTTGTACTTCCAGTGGGCGGCCACACCGTATTCAGCCCGGCGGTGCATTTCGTGGGTCCTGATCTGGATCTCAACGGGCTTGCCGCCGGGGCCGATCACCGTGGTGTGCAGTGACTGGTACATGTTGAACTTGGGCATGGCAATGTAGTCTTTGAAACGGCCCGGCAACGGGTTCCAGCGCGAATGCATGGTGCCAAGGGCGGCGTAGCAGTCCCGGACCGAATCGACGAGCACGCGGACACCCATGAGGTCGTTGATGTCGTCGAAATCCTTGTCCCGAACGATCATCTTCTGGTAAATCGAGTAGTAGTGTTTCGGCCTGCCCGTAATGGTGGCTTTGATCCGGGCGGTCCGGAGGTCGTCGGTGATCTGGTCCCGGATGACGCCGAGGCTCTTCTCCCGTTCCGGGGTACGGTCGCCCACCATCCGGACGATTTCCTCATAGACCTTCGGGTAGAGGGCCGCGAAGGACAGGTCCTCCAACTCCCACTTGATGGTATTCATACCCAGGCGGTGGGCCAGTGGCGCGAATATTTCCAGGGTTTCACGGGCTTTTCGTGCCGAGGACTCTGCGGAGACGAACCGCCAGGTCCGGGCGTTGTGGAGCCTGTCCGCGAGCTTGATCATGAGGACGCGAATGTCCTTGGCCATGGCCACAACCATCTTGCGGACGGTCTCGGACTGCGCGGCTTCACCAAAGCTGACTTTGTCCAGCTTGGTGACGCCATCCACCAGCATGGCAACCTCAGGACCGAAGTCTCTTTTGAGGTCCGCAAGGGTGTAGGGAGTGTCCTCGACTGTGTCGTGCAGCAGGGCCGCGGCCAAGGTGGTTCCGCTAAGGCCCAGCTCAGCAAGGATGGTGGCTACTGCCACTGGGTGGGTGATGTATGGATCACCGCTCTTGCGCTTCTGCCCGCGGTGGCTCTCCTCGGCCACCTCAAAGGCGCGCTGGATGAGGTCAAAGTCTTCTTTAGGGTTGTTCGCGCGGACGGTACGCAGCAGCGGCTCAAGAATGGGCGAATAGGTTGCCGTGCCGCGCCCGGTCAGCCGCGCCAGCCGGGAGCGCGTCCGCTCGCGTCGGCCGGGAAATGTAGGGCGGGCGCCCGAATTGTCTACTGGAACAACCGGCGCCGGACGTGCGGAAGCGGTCAGCCCGGTCTGAACTCCGTGGCCCGGGCTGTTATCCCCGCCTGCCGTTGGCACCGACGCCGAACGTTCTTCCAATGAAGCACCCCTCACGACTGTTTAATTACCTCAGTCTATTCCCCCGCCAGTTCACTTATGTAACCGGCGCCTAAATGCGAAACGGGCCGGGCGACGCCGGAATTCCGACGCCGCCCGGCCCGCTGTGGTGTGATGGGTCAGGCTCCTGCGGGCGCAGCCGATTCTTCGGTCTTGGCGTTGTTCGCGGACCTGCGTTGTTCCACGCGTTTGGCCTGCTTCACCAGTTCAGGTTCGGTCTGGCGCAGCCAGGCATACATCGGGGCGGCGATAAATATGGTCGCAGCCGTGCCGATCAGGATTCCGACGAACAGGGCCAGCGACAGGTCCCGCAAGGTGCCCGCCCCCAGAAGGCCGGCACCGATGAACAGAATGGCGCCGACCGGCAGGATGGCCACCATCATGGTGTTGATGGAGCGCACCAGGGTCTGGTTGACGGCGAGGTTTACTTCCTCACCGAAAGTGCGGCGGGTGGACCCATCAATATCAGCAGTGTTTTCACGGATTTTGTCGAAGACAACCACCGTGTCATACAGCGAGTAGCTGAGCACCGTCAGGAACCCGATGATGGCAGACGGCGTCACCTCGAAGTCGCTGAGGGCATACACGCCCGCTGTGATGAACATCGTCACCAGCATTCCAGCCATCGCGGACAGCGACATCTTCCAGGTCCGGAAGTACAGCGCCATCAGCACTGCGGCCAGCGCCACAAAGACGACCAGGCCGATCAGGGCCTGCTTCGTGACATCCGCACCCCAGGTGGGCCCGATAAAAGTTGAGGTCACCTCGTTGTCAGTGACGCCGTAGGCCGATGTGAGGCCCTCCTTGATCCTGAGGGTCTCGTCGTCCGTGAGCTTGTCCGTCTGGATCCGCATGGTGGTGCCGGCGACGTTGGCCACCCGCGGAACGCTGCCGGCCACAACGTCTTCAACAACCTTTTCACCAAGGGCCGAGTCGGTGCTCTGCACGTTGGAAACGGTGAACTCCGATCCGCCGCGGAATTCGATGCCAAGGTTGAAGCCGCCCTTGGCAACCGGGATGAGGATTGACAGTGCCACCGCCACCGCCGCGATGATGAACCACAGTTTCTTGGCACTGACGAAGTTGTAGGAGCGCTTCCCGGTGTAGAGCTCGTTGCCGAAATTGGCGAAGCTGCTGGACATTACTTGTTCTCCTTGGCTGCGCTCTTGGAGGAGCTGGTGAGCTGCTCCTGCTTTTCCGCGAGGCGGCGTTCTGCGATGGTCATGCGTCGTTCAGCCTCGGCGGCCGCTCCGGTGTTCTTGGCCCGGACTACGGAAGGCTTGTCCTCAGGCGTGCGCAGGCGTCCGGCGCCGCGGTAGAGCGGCAAAACACCGAGCCGCTTGGGGTCAAGGCCGGAGAGCCGGTGGCCCTCCCCGAAGAACTTGGTTCGCGCCAGGAGCTGCAGGGTGGGGTGCGTGAACATAAAGACCACGATGAGGTCGGCAATGGCCGTCAGACCCAGCGTGAATGCGAACCCGCGGACGTTGCCGACGGCCACAAAGTAGAGCACCAGGGCCGCCAGCAGGTTCACGGCCTTGGATGCCAGGACAGTGCGCTTGGCCCGCTTCCAGCCGTTCTCCACCGCGGAGACAAGCCCACGGCCTTCGCGGAGTTCATCGCGGATACGTTCAAAGTAAACGATGAACGAGTCCGCTGTCTGGCCGATGGCGACGATGAGGCCGGCCACGCCGGCAAGGGAAAGCCGGTAGTTTTCAGTCCAGCCCAACAGGGCAATGGCCAGATAGGTGAGGGCGCCGGCCACCACTAGCGACGCAATGGTCACCAGGCCCAAGGCCCGGTACTGGAAGAGTGAGTACACCACCACGAGGAGCAAGCCAATGATGCCCGCGAGGAGGCCCATACGCAGCTGTTCGCCACCCAGGGTTGCGGAGATCTGCTGGTCGCTCTGGATCTCGAAGCTGATGGGGAGCGCGCCGAAGCGGAGCTGATCTGAGAGTGCCTTCGCTGACTGCTCGGTAAACCCGCCGGTGATCTGCGGACGTCCGTCGGTGATGACTGCCTGCGAACGCGGCGCGGAAATGACCTGGTCGTCAAGGACGATGGCGAACTGCGCCTTGGGGTCGCTGCCGGTCTCGCCGCCTGCTGCCACGTAGAACTGGTTCAGGCGCTCGGTGACCGTCTTGAACTTAGCGGTACCTTCGTCGTCGAACTGGATGTTGACGGCCCAGTCATTGGTCACAGCGCCCTGCGCACCCTGCTGCAGCTGGAAGGAGGACGTGACGATGTTGCCGCCCTTGACCTCTACCGGTCCCAGGATGTATTTGATGGCAGGCGTGGTCTCAGTTGCCGGTTCACAGGTAACGAGGGGCTTGGCGGGATCGGAGGCTTCGGGGCTCTCCGGCGCAGGATTGTTGCAGTCCATGGTTTCGAACTGGCGGTAGATGTCCGCGGTGATCCAGTTGATGTCGCTGCCGTTGGCGGGTTCTGCCGTGGGCTTCGGAAGCTGGTCCTCGGGCGTGAGGGATTCCGTGGGGACGGGCGCGCCGTCTCCGTTGAGCAGCACCGGGCGGAAGTTCATGTCCGCGGAGGCCTGGATCAGGTCGCGGGTTTCCTTCGTGGGCGTTCCCGGAAGGCTGACCACTACGTTGCGGCCGGACTGCGTGCTGATCTCCGCTTCGGCAACACCTGAACCATCCACACGCTGGCGGATGATCGCTACGGCCTGGTTGAGCTGCTCTTCATTGATGTCCGAACCGCCCTCAACCTTGGGCGCCAGGATCATCTGGGTGCCACCCTCGAGGTCCAGTGCCAGTTTGGGTGCCCAGCTTGCCTGTCCGGCAAGGCTGCCGCCGGCCAGGACGGCGGTCAGCACGGCGAGGACTACTCCGAGCCACACCAGTACCCTCAGGCCTGAGTTGTTGGGGCCAGTTCGTGCCATTGTAAATCTTTCTCTTATTTACGGAGGAACCACCGGCGGGAGCTATCAGTCCCACCGGCGGTTGTCCCCAGCCGTAGAGGTGTTGTAACGCGGGCTGCCGTGCGGCGGACTAGTTGTCCTTCTTGCCCTCGTCGTTGAGGCGCTTCAGGGTCTCATCCGGGGTTTCGGCGGATGCTGCCGGGGTGCCCGCTTCTTCAGCGGTCAGGGAGGAAGCGTCATCCGGTACGGCCGGAGCTTCGGCTTCGACGGGCGGCTCCACAATCTTGGTCACGGCCTGCCGGTGGACGGTGGCCAGGTTTCCGGGCGAGAGTTCCAGGACAACCTTGTTCTCGGCGTCGTCCATGGAGACAATCCGGCCAAAGAGTCCGAAGCTCGTCATGACCTCAACACCGGGCTCGAACTGGGACTGCAGCGTTGCCTGCTGCTCCTTGGTCTTCTTGTTGCGGCGGAACATCATGAAGATAAAGATTCCGAGCATTGCGAACAAGACGATGTTCATTGGATCCACAGGGAAGATTCCGTTCTGTACTGGCGTATCGGGTGTTCGGCAGCGTCCGCGTCGTTCCCCGTTGCAGAAATCATGCCTGGCAGGCCACGGCTTCTCGGAGCCGTGGCGGGAACACAGACCCGAACGTGCCGGGTGTCATACCAGTCTAAAGGGAAAAGCTGGGAGGACAGTGCTATTGACCGTTCGGCGCCCATTCGGCCGCGGACTCCGCGCTGTCCGGGTCCGGGTCCGCTTCGAACAGATCCAGCGGCTCCTGCCCGAAAACCCCGGCAGGTATGGCGAAGCCCAAGTGGGTCCAGGCCGGAGCCATGGCAATGCGGCCCCGGGGCGTCCGGCCCAGCAGGCCTTCGCGCACCAGGAACGGCTCCGCCACCGTTTCCACAGTCTCGGTCTCTTCCCCCACCGCAATGGCAAGGGTGGAAAGTCCTACGGGTCCCCCGCCGAACTTCGTTATGAGTGCTTCCAGGACTGCCCGGTCCAGCCGGTCAAGGCCGCGCTTGTCCACTTCGTACATGTCCAGGGCAGCGGAAGCGGCGCGGGCGTCAATCTGCTCAATCCCATGCACGAGCGCCCAGTCGCGGACGCGGCGGAGCAGGCGGTTGGCGATACGCGGGGTACCCCGGGACCGGCCGGCAATCTCGCTGAAACCCGCGGAATTGACCTTGAGGTCCAGCAGGCCGGCGGAGCGCCTGAGCACCAGTTCCAGCTCGGCCACACTGTAAAACTCCAGGTGCCCGGTGAACCCGAACCTGTCCCTGAGCGGGCCGGGCAGCAGACCGGCGCGTGTGGTGGCGCCTACCAGGGTGAAGGGCGGAAGCTCCAACGGGATGGCGGTGGCCCCTGCGCCTTTGCCCACCACGATGTCCACACGGAAATCCTCCATGGCCATGTAGAGCATTTCCTCTGCCGGCCGTGACATCCGGTGGATCTCGTCCAGGAACAGGACCTCCCCTTCGGAAAGCGAGGAGAGGATCGCGGCGAGGTCGCCGGCGTGCTGGATGGCCGGACCGCTGCTGATCCGCAGTGGCGCGTTCATTTCAGCAGCCACGATCATGGCAAGGGTGGTTTTGCCCAAGCCTGGAGGGCCGGAGAACAGTACGTGGTCCGCGCTGCGTCCCCGCATCCGGGAGGCCTGCAGGACCAGGGAGAGCTGCCTGCGGACCCGGTGCTGGCCCACGAAGTCATCCAGGTTCTTCGGCCGGAGGGCGGCTTCGATCACCCGTTCCTCGGGTTCCTCCCCCGCCGCCACCACTGAAGGCTCAGCCACGGCTGCCTACGCGGTTGCCGGCCCTCGCGCCGTCCTGGCCCAGCCAGCGCAGCGTGGTCCGAAGGATTTCGGCCACATTGCCACGGAATTCCACCTCGGGATCGTCCGCAAGAGCCTTCTCGATGCTCGCAGCGGCATCCTTTTCCGACCAGCCGAGGCTGGTCATGGCCGCCACCACCTGGGGCTTCCAGGCTGCTTCGGCCGGGGTGGACGCGCCGGCGACACCTGCCGTACCGTGCGGCACCAGCTTGCCGGCCAGTTCCAGCACTATCCGCCCGGCCACCTTGGGGCCGATGCCTGGTACCTTTGTGAACGTTTTGCTGTCACTTGTGTGGGCAGCAACCCGGATCGCTTCAGGCTCGTGTACGGCGAGCACCGCCAATGCGAGCCGCGGGCCTACGCCGCTGACACTCAACAGGACGTCAAAAACTTCGCGTTCATCGTCGGAGGCAAAACCGAACAGGGTGAGCGAATCCTCGCGCACGATCAGCGAGGTGAAGAGCTTGCCTTCCTCGCCGGTGCGGAGGCGGCTGAGGGTCTGCGGCGTGGCGTTGACGCTCATGCCCGCCCCGTTGAGGTCGATGACGGCGGTGGAAAGGCCAACGTGCGCAACGGTTCCGCGAAGGAAACTGATCAAAGCCGGGCTCCTGGTGTACTGCCGGGCTCCTGGGAGCAGGACCGGCTATCCGAACATATCTACGAATACCCTAGCAAGCGCAGCAGACATTCAGCGTCCGCGGCGCGCTTTCGCCTCGGCGTCGGCCCACGCGCTTTGGGCCGGCGTCAGCGACAGGCTGCCGGGGCCGGTGGTGGCCACGGCAGCGCCGCTGCCGGCCCGCCAGGCATGCGTGATGGCAAGTGCCAGGGCGTCTGCAGCATCCGCCGGCCGCGGTGGCGCGTCCAGCCGGAGGATTTTCGTGACGAGTTTGGTCACGGCTTCCTTGTTGGACGTGCCGCTGCCGGTCACGGCCGCTTTCACTTCCGACGGCGTATGCAGTGCCACCGGGATCCCGCGCCGTGCGGCGGCAGCAATCACCACTCCGGAGGCCTGCGCCACCCCCATCACCGTGCTGACGTTGAGCTGGGAGAATACGCGTTCGACGGCGAGCACGTGCGGTTCGTAGCGGTCCAGCCACTCGTCGATGGCCAAGGCAATCACCAGCAGGCGCTGATCCAGGGTCTCCTCGGGAGAGGTACCCACCACCCCGACTGCCACCATGGTGGCCCGCCGGTTCCGTTCGACGTCGACCACTCCGATGCCGCAGCGGGTGAGGCCCGGGTCAACGCCCAATACGCGCAGGGTCACCCTGAGACATCCGCCCTAGGCCACAAAGCGGAAGGTCATTCAGCTTCCAGGGCGGCCTGGACTTCGTCGCTGAGGTCGGCATTGCTGTAGACGTTCTGGACGTCGTCGAGCTCTTCCAGGGCGTCCACGAGCTTCATGAATTTCTTGGCGGCATCGAGGTCCAGCGGCACCTGCATGGACGGCACAAACTCGGCTTCATCGGTCTCGTACTCCATCCCGGCTTCCTTGAGGGCATCCCGGATGGCCTGGAGGTCGGTTGGCTCGGAGTGGATCTCGAAGCTGTCGCCGTTGTCCTTGACTTCCTCGGCTCCGGCGTCGAGGACTGCCATCAGGACGTCGTCCTCGCTCAGGCCGTTCTTCGGCAGCGAGACGACGCCCTTGCGGCTGAAGAGGTAGCTGACCGAACCCGGATCGGCGATGGTGCCGCCGTTGCGGGAAATGGCCAGGCGGACCTCGGAGGCTGCGCGGTTCTTGTTGTCCGTCAGGCACTCGATCAGCAGCGCCGAACCCTGCGGGCCGCGGCATTCGTACATGATCTCGGTGTAGTCAACCACTTCACCGGTGAGGCCGGCGCCACGCTTGATGGCACGGTCGATGTTGTCGGCGGGCACCGAGGTCTTCTTGGCCTTGGTGACTGCGAGTTCCAGGCCCGGGTTGCCTTGGAGGTCCGGTCCACCCATGCGGGCGGCAACTTCGAGTTTTTTGATCAGCTTGGCAAACGACTTGGCACGGCGGCTATCAAGAATGGCCTTCTTGTGCTTCGTTGTTGCCCATTTGGAGTGTCCAGACATGCTTTACGCGTCTCCTCTGATCATGCGGATAAAAAGTTCATGTACGCGTTTCTCCCCAGTCACTTCCGGGTGGAAGGAGGTGGCCAGCAGGTGGCCGGAACGCACTGCAACAATTCTAGCTGTCCCCGGCAGGCTGGCCGCATGGGAGGCGTGCTCCGGGTCGGCGGGCTCAACCTGGGCCAAGATCTCCACGCCGGCTCCGACGCGTTCCACCCAAGGTCCGCGGATGAACACCGCATGCACGGGGGCAACGCCGGATTCCGTGGCGCTGAAGTCCAGGCCCTTGAAGTCAAGGTCCGTTTCGAACGACTCTCGCTGGCGGCCGAAGGCGTTGCGCCGCACGGTGATGTCCAGGCCACCGAAGGTCTGCTGCGGGTTGCCGGCCAGGTCCGTGGCCGGGTCGGCGATCTCTTCAGCGAGCAGGATCATGCCGGCGCAGGAACCGTAGACCGGCAGTCCGTCTCGGATCCGGTCCTTCAACGGTCCGGCCAAGTCAAAAGCGCGGGCCAACTTGTCGATCGCCGTGGATTCGCCGCCAGGAATGATGAGGCCGTCCAGGCCAGCCAGTTCGGAAGGCCGGCGGATTCCGACGCCGATGGCGCCGGCAGTTTCCACTGCCCGGAGGTGTTCGCGGAAGTCGCCCTGAAGTGCCAGGACGCCGATCCGCAGACCCGAGCCCACGCGTGCAGAAGCAACCGAAAGGGGGTTTGTCATCCAATCAGCATAATGTGCGCGGCGCCCGAGGCGGCGCCGGAAGCGCTTCCCGGGAAGGGTTCTATGCCGTTGCTGGGATATATTACAGAGCATGCTTTACATCAGTGTTCCGCTCGGCAAGCTGGTCCGCCGGGTCTCCCGGCTCAGGGGCGGGGGGTCCGCCCTGCCTGGGCTGGTGGTCGAGAAAATCGATCCCGGCTTTATACAGCGGACGCTCGCCACGCTCCCCCACGGCGTTGCTGTGGTGAGCGGAACCAACGGCAAAACCACCACCACAAAAATGGTGGTGGAACTGCTGGAGAGCCAGGGCCTGAAGGTCTTCACCAACCGCACCGGCAGCAATTTCACCCGCGGTGTGGCGGCCGCCCTGTTGGGCGAGGTGGACTGGCGCGGCAGGCTCACGGCCGATGTCGCCGTCCTGGAGCTCGACGAAGCCCACGCCGTGCATTTTGTGAACCGTGTTCCGCCCCGGTACAGCCTCCTGCTCAACGTCCTGCGCGACCAGTTGGACCGGTTCGGCGAGATCGACAAAACGGCCCAGCTGCTGCAGCACATCGCCGACAAAACCACCGGAACAGTAGTCCTCAACCGGGAGGATCCGAGGGTTGCCCGCATCGCGGAAACCCTCACCGGCCAGGACGTCCAGTACTTTGGCCTGGACGATTCGCTCCTCAGCACCTTTCCCAACGACGACGACATGCGGGCAGCGCCCGGCAGCCCCGCCCCCGCAGCGCTCCCCCATAAGCCAGCGGCCGACGTCGTTCTCCGCAAAGTGGGGCCGGACACCGCCGATTTTGAGTACGACGGCGCCACGGTCACCACCGGGATGAAGCTCCGCGGCGTCTACAACATCTTTAATGCGGCAGCGGCACTGACGCTGGCCCGCAGCATCTGTGGCAGCGGTGCCGCCACCGCCGACCACGCCACCCTGCTCACCGCGCTGTCCCAGGTGGAGCCGGCGTTCGGCCGCGGCGAAAGCCTCACGGTGGACGGCCAGCCGCTGGACCTCGTGCTGGTCAAAAACCCGAGCGGTTTCCGGCTGGGACTGAAGTCCTTCCCCGCGGTCGGCTACGCCACCATGATCGCCATCAATGACAACTACGCCGACGGCCGGGACATGTCCTGGCTGTGGGACGTGGAATTCGATTCGCTCCGCGACGGCGGCGTGGACCAGCTGACCGGGTCCCGGGCCTACGACATGGCGCTGCGGCTGCAATATGACGACGTCCGGATCGGCGGCGTCCAGCCGGACATCGCGCCCGCACTGGCCGCGTTCATCCGTGAGGCCAAGGGCAAACCGAAGCGGATCTTCTGCACCTACACAGCCATGCTGGCCATCCGCCGCGAGCTGTCCAAAATCACCACAGTGGAGGTGGTCTCATGACCGCTGAATCAACCGGCATTGCGCCGGACGGCGTCGAACAGAATTCCAAGGGCACCATCCGCGTCCTGCAGCTCTACCCGCGGGACATGAACATTTACGGGGACTGGGGCAATGCCCTGGTGATCAAGCAGCGGATCAGCTGGCACGGCTACACCCCGGAGCTGCTGGAGTACAACGTCGGCGACGAATTTCCCGCCGATGTGGACCTCATCGTGGGCGGCGGCGGGCAGGACAGCGGCCAGCTGGTCATCCAGGATGACCTGCACTCACGCTCCGGCGTCCTGACCGGGCTGGCGGAGGATGGCGCGCCGATGCTGGTGATCTGCGGGCTGTATCAGCTGTTCGGACGCTTCTTCAAGACCCGCTTGGGTACGGTCATCCCGGGGATCGGCGTCCTGGACGTGGAAACACACGGCACCGACGAACGCCTGATCGGCAACGTCAAGGTGGCCACCCCCGAGTTCGGCGAGGTCCTGGGCTACGAGAACCACAGCGGGCAGACCACCCTGGGTGCCGGCGTCCGGCCGCTCGGCACCGTGGCCAAGGGCACCGGCAACAACAGCAGCGACGGCCACGAGGGGGCGCGCTACAAGAATGTGGTGGCCAGCTACCTGCACGGTTCGCTGCTGCCCAAGAACCCCGCCATCGCCGACTTCCTCATCAGGACCGCCGCCGAACGCAAGTTCGGGGCGTTTGTTGCCGGCAGCCCTGATGACCGCTACGCCGTGCTGGCCAGGGAACACGCGGCCCGACGTCCGCGCTGAGTGGTAATGCGCTGGGTTGCGCCGTACTGAATGGCCCCGTGCTGGCGGTTCCCCCGGCGACGTGCCTCAGGGGTCCTTGGTGATCAGCAGTTCGTGCGCACCCGCAGCGGCCGCGCCCATCGAGTCCACCACAGTGACGGTCCTCAACCTCGTCGCTGCGTCGGCCTCAGGTGTTGCACAGACACCCTGCGGTGCGTCGGCTGCCACGGAACACCAGCGGTACGGATCGCGGACAATCACCGACGGAGCCCAGGCGAGGTCCGACGCCGTCCACTTGCCGGCCGCGTCCTGGCTGAATTGCGCCCGCACCAGCAGGCCCTCGTTGTTCACCACATACCAGGGCGACAGTTCCGTGACCCCGTTGCCCAGCCCGTAGACAATCCAGGTGCCCTTGTAGTTTTCGATGGGCAGCACCGAGTGGGTGTGGTGGCCGTAGATCATGGTGAACTGGCCGCTGTCCACCAGCGCATGGGCCACCTCCTGCTGCTGGGCGTTGGCTTCGCTGGCATACTCGTCGCCAGCGTGCATGGCACCGAGCACAATGTCCGCACCGAGGGCCCGTGCTTTGACGGCTTTGGCGATCATGGTGGGCGCATCCAGCATGTCCACCTGCCACGCGTATTCAGGGTATTGGCCGTTGAGCCCGTAGGTTCCCTGGATGATGGCAATCTTGGCTGCCTTGGTCTGCAGGATCAGGATTCCCTGGGACTCGGTTTCAGTGCGATAGGAACCGGTGTGCTTCAGCCCCGCCGCATCCAGGGCGTCCAAGGTGCGCAGAACTCCGTCCGTGCTCCGGTCGATCGTGTGGTTGCTCGCGGTGGTGCACGCCTGGTACCCCACCGTTTTGGATGCCGTGATGATCTGGGGCGGGACGTTGAACGACGGGTACGCCGAGAAAGGTCCGTCGGGCCCGGCCACAGGGGTTTCCTGATGGCAGATGGCGAGGTCGCTGGCTTGGATGTACTTGCGCTGGCCCTCGAGGAGTGGGGTGAAGTCCATGCCTGTTTTGCCTGCTGCCGCAGCATCGTCGCGGGCCTGTTGCCAGAGCTGGGCATGGACCAGCATGTCGCCGGTCACCAGCACGGACGTGCAGCGCAGCGTGGGACACGCCGGCCCCGCACCAGGGGTGGGAGTGGGCGCCGGAGTGGGGGTCGCCGTCGGGCTCGTCTGTGCGGTCCCGCCACCGGTACTCGCGGCGGCACCGGCGGAAGGAGCGGTCTGTTCGGCGATCAGGCCACAGCCAGCCAGCAGCGTCACCGCCAGCATGCCGGCGGACACGGCAGCGGCGGAACGAACAGCACCAGCGCGCACCGAACCAGCGCCCAACCTTTTCCCCATAGGCGCCATTGTAGGTCTGGCCGTCGCGCAAATTCCGCAAAGCCGCGCGTTGAGAAGCCTGCGGCAGTATGAAAGGTTAGCGAGATGACGAATCCCCTCCTTAATGCCAGCACCCTGCCTTATGGGTTGCCGCCTTTTGCCCGGATCAGACCATCCGATTACGCCGAGGCTATCGAAGCTGGCCTGGCGGAACATCTGGTGGAAATCCAGGCGGTCGTGGACAACCCGGCGCCGGCGAACTTCGAGAACACGGCCGTGGCCATGGAGAGGGCCGGACAACTGCTCGAACGGGCCACGGCATCCTTTTTCACCCTTGCCTCAGCCGATGCAACAGAGGAGATCCGTGACCTGGAGACCGAACTCTCACCCCGCATTTCGGCCCATCAGGACGAGATCTACCTCAATCGCGCCCTGTTCGACAGGTTCGCGGCGATTGACACCTCCGGGTTCGACCCTGAGTCCGTCCGGCTCGTGGAGGAGTATGTAAAGGAGTTCCGCCAGTCCGGGATCCAGCTCGACAAGCCGGGCCAGGAACGGCTAAAGGAAATCAACGCGGAGCTGTCCAAACTGGGCACGGAGTTTGGCCAGCGGGTCAAGGAATCCATGAAATCGGCCGCACTGCTGCTGGACACGGCAGCAGAGTTGGCCGGTTTGCCAGCCGACGATGTCGCCAGTGCCGCTGAGGCGGCCCGCGCCGTTGGCCACAACGGAAAATTCCTGCTGACGCTGATCCAGCCCAGCAACCAGCCCGCCCTGGCTGCCCTCGAAAACCGGGACGTCCGCCGTCGGCTGTTTGAAGCCTCCATCGGCCGGGGCAGTGACGGCGGCGGCCTGGACGTCCTGGAACTGGCTAGGTCAACAGCCGGCCTGCGCGCTGAAAAGGCAGCCCTCCTGGGTTTCGCCAACTATGCCGAGCTCGTGGTGGACCGCCAGACGGCCAGCGATTTTGAGGCGGTCCAGTCCATGCTGAACAGGCTGGCCCCGGCCGCGGTACGCAATGCCGACGCCGAGGCTGCGGCCCTGTCCGAGGCGGCAGGGCATCCGCTGGAGGCCTGGGACTGGGCGTTTTACTCGGCCAAGGTGCGGCGGGATAGGTACGCGGTGGACGAGCAGGCACTCCGCCCCTATTTTGAGCTGGACCGCGTCCTCCGGGACGGCGTCTTCTTCGCCGCCACGTCCCTCTACGGCATCACCTTCCACGAACGGCTGGACCTCGCAGGCTACCACCCGGACGTCCGCGTCTGGGAAGTCCGGGACCAGGACGGGAGCGGGCTGGGGTTGTTCCTGGGCGACTACTACACCCGCGAATCCAAGAGGGGCGGCGCCTGGATGAATTCGCTGGTGGAACAGTCCGTCCTGCTCGGCACCCGGCCAGTGGTGATCAACAACCTCAATATCTCCAAGCCCCCGGCAGGCGAGCCCGCGCTCCTGACGCTGGACGAACTGCGCACCACTTTCCACGAGTTCGGACACGCGCTCCACGGCTTGTTGTCGAACGTGACGTATCCGCGGTTCGCCGGGACCTCTGTCCCCCGCGACTTTGTGGAATACCCATCGCAGGTCAACGAGATGTGGATTCTGTGGCCGGAGGTGGTTGCAAATTATGCCCGGCACCATGTCACCGGCGAACCGCTTCCGCAGCAGGTTGTGGACAAACTGAACGATTCACTGCTCTGGGGCGAAGGCTTCGGGACCACGGAATACCTCGGTGCTGCGTTGCTGGATCTGGCCTGGCATGTGCTGGACGAAACCGGAATCCCCGATGACGTCCTGGCGTTTGAGGCGAAGTCCCTCGCCGCCGCGGGCGTCGCTCATGCCCTCATCCCGCCGCGATACCGCACCGGCTATTTCCAGCACATCTTCGCCGGAGCCGGCTATGCGGCCGGTTATTACTCGTACATCTGGAGTGAGGTGCTGGATGCCGAAACGGTGGACTGGTTCAACGAGAATGGCGGCATAACGCGCGCCAATGGCGAACGCTTCCGCCAGGAGCTGCTGTCCCGCGGCAACAGCAGGGACCCGTTGGAATCCTTCCACGCACTCCGCGGCCGCGAAGCCAAGCTAGAGCCCCTACTGAAACGCCGGGGCCTCGAGTAGCACCGGGTTTCGACACGCTCAACCACCGACGACGGCGGCGGGCCACCTTCCAAAGGTGACCCGCCGCCGTCGTACTGCTTGGAGCTGTTACCAGCCGCGCTCGGAGAGGCGGTGCGGCTGCGGGATTTCGTCGACGTTGATGCCCACCATGGCTTCGCCCAGGCCGCGAGAGGCCTTGGCGATCACGTCGGGGTCATCGAAGAACGTGGTGGCCTTCACGACGGCTGCGGCACGCTGGGCCGGGTTGCCGGACTTGAAGATACCGGAGCCGACGAACACGCCGTCAGCGCCGAGCTGCATCATCATCGCAGCGTCGGCCGGGGTGGCAATGCCGCCCGCGGTGAACAGCACCACGGGGAGCTTGCCGGCGGCGGCAACTTCCTTGACCAGTTCGTACGGGGCCTGCAGTTCCTTGGCCGCGACGTAGAGCTCGTCCTCGGCCAGGGCCGCGAGCTTGGCGATCTCGGCGCGGATCTGGCGCATGTGCCCGGTCGCGTTGGAGACGTCACCGGTGCCGGCCTCACCCTTGGAACGGATCATCGCCGCGCCTTCGTTGATGCGGCGCAGCGCCTCACCAAGGTTGGTGGCGCCACAGACGAAGGGAACCTTGAAGTTCCACTTGTCGATGTGGTGGACGTAGTCGGCCGGGGTCAGGACCTCGGACTCGTCAATGTAGTCCACGCCCAACGACTGCAGGACCTGGGCCTCCACGAAGTGGCCGATCCGGGCCTTGGCCATGACCGGCACGGAGACGGCGTCGATGATCTTGTCGATCATGTCCGGATCGGACATGCGGGACACGCCGCCCTGGGCACGGATATCGGCCGGAACGCGTTCCAGCGCCATCACTGCAACGGCACCGGCGTCTTCGGCGATGCGGGCCTGTTCAACGTTGACGACGTCCATGATGACGCCGCCTTTGAGCATCTCAGCCATGCCGCGCTTGACGCGGTTGCTGCCCGTGACGCTGTTCGCGGACGAACCGGCTTCGCTGCTTACATCTGGTGTAGACACAAAAACCCCTATGGGTAGATAGATGATCTTCGCCGGGCGTGAGGGCGGCAAGAAGCCGAAAGTACACGCACCGGGTTGCCGGATCCATTGACCGGGCAGTCACAATACTAGTCCCACGGCAGGCGGCGGGCTTAATCAGCCTTAATCCGAAGCCGCGGACTCCGCAAAGGCCTGGCGGTGGACCGTGGCGACGCGTTGGATGATGGTGATGAGGCTGGCCAGGGCCAGGAGTCCAAGGGTCACCAGAAGGACCACCGGAGGCAGCCCCAAACCGGTGAATCCGGTGACCACCAGCACCGAAACCAGCCTCTCGGCCCGCTCGGCGATGCCCACATTCGCTGTGAAGCCGAGGGATTCGGCCTTGGACCGCGCATAGGACACCACCATGCCCAAAACCAGGCAGAGCATGGCTGCGACGGCGATGGCGTAATCGGCGCCCCCGGTGAAGAACCAGATGGCCACCCCCGCGAACAGTGCGCCGTCAGCGATCCTGTCCAAGGTGGAGTCCAGGAAGTTTCCCCAGCGGCCGCCGGTGTCGCGCAGCCGGGCCATAATGCCGTCGAGCACGTCCGAAAAGATGAAGGCGGTAATGAACAGGGTCCCCCACCAGAGTTGCCCGAGGGGGTAGAAGAACAACGCCCCGACCACCACGCCGGCGGTTCCGATGACCGTCACGGCATCAGGGGAAACACCGATTTTCAGGAGCCAACGCGCAAGCGGAGTGAACAGCGCGGTGAAAAACCCGCGCGCATGCCTATTCAGCATCCGTCTCCCCGGGCCAGGCCTCGGCAACTTGCTGGCGGACTTCATCCAGGGTCTGCGTAATGGCCTTAGTCTGGGCAATGATGGGGAAGAAGTTACCGTCCCCGCCCCAGCGCGGCACAATGTGCTGGTGCAGGTGCGCGGCGATTCCTGCCCCGCCCACCACGCCCTGGTTCATGCCAAGGTTGAACCCGCCCGGGTTCGCCACCTTACGCAGGACCCGCATGGCTGTCTGGGTGATCTCCGCAAATTCTGCGGTCTCTTCCGCCGTGAGGTCGGTGTAGTCCGGGACATGCCGGTAGGGGCAGACCAGGAGGTGGCCAGGATTGTAGGGAAACAGGTTCAAGACCACGTAACAGGTCTTTCCGCGGTAGACGATCAGGGCTTCCTCGTCGGTCCTGCCCGGCCCCACGCAGAAGGGGCAGTCGTTCTCGTTCTTGAACTGGTGCTGGCCCCCTTTGATGTAGGCCATCCGGTGCGGAGTCCACAGGCGCTGGAAAGCATCCGGCACGCCCGCGAGATCAAAGTCATCTGTCACGCCGGCATCCCCTGGATAGCCTGCGCCTGTGTTCTCCTGCACGGTGTTCCTGTCCGTTTCCGCTAGCTGGTCCGGTTACGGACGGCTTCTGTGATCCGCTTGACGGCCTCTGCCACCGGCACGCCGTTGTCCTGGCTCCCGTCACGGAAGCGGAAGGACACCGCGCCGGCCTCGGCGTCGTCGCCGCCGGCGATCAGGACAAACGGGATCTTGTCCTTGCTGGCGGTGCGGATCTTCTTGGGGAACCTGTCCGACGACGTATCCACCTCGGCGCGGATGCCCGCCGCCTTGAGCTGGTCAACGACGTCGAACATGTATTCGTTGAATGTTTCGGCCACCGGGATACCCACCACCTGGACAGGGGAAAGCCACGCCGGGAACGCACCGGCATAGTGCTCGGTGAGCACACCCATGAACCGCTCGATGGAACCGAAGAGCGCACGGTGGATCATCACCGGACGCTGGCGTGTGCCGTCGGCTGCCTGGAATTCCAGCTCGAAGCGTTCCGGGAGGTTGAAGTCCAGCTGGATGGTGGACATCTGCCAGGTGCGGCCCAGTGCGTCCTTGGCCTGGACGGAGATCTTCGGGCCGTAGAAGGCTGCGCCGCCTGGATCCGCGACCAGTTCCAGGCCGGATTCCTCAGCCACCTCGGCGAGTGTCCGGGTGGCTTCTTCCCACGCTGCGTCCTCGCCGACGTACTTCTCCGGGTCCTTGGTGGACAGCTCCAGGTAGAAGTCGTTGAGGCCGTAGTCCTTGAGCAGGTCGAGCACGAACTTCAGGGTCTTGGTGAGTTCGTCCTTCATCTGCTCGCGGGTGCAGTAGATGTGGGCGTCGTCCTGAGTCATGCCACGGACCCGGGTCAGGCCGTGGACCACGCCGGACTTCTCGTAGCGGTACACCGAACCGAATTCGAAAAGACGGAGGGGCAATTCGCGGTAGGACCGTCCACGCGAGCGGAAGATCAGGTTGTGCATGGGGCAGTTCATCGGCTTGAGGTAGTAGTCCTGGGCAGGCTTGCGGACTGTACCGTCCGCGTTAAGTTCCTCATCCACGCGCATGGGCGGGAACATGCCTTCCTTGTACCAGTCCAGGTGGCCCGAAACTTCGTACAGGTGGCCCTTGGTGATGTGGGGGGTGTAGACGAACTCGTAGCCGGCGTCGACGTGGCGCTGGCGGGAGTAGTCCTCCATCTCCTTGCGGATGATGCCGCCCTTGGGGTGGAACACCGGCAGGCCGGAGCCCAGCTCGTCCGGGAAGGAGAACAGGTCAAGTTCGACGCCGAGCTTGCGGTGGTCGCGCCGCTCAGCTTCCGCGATGCGCTCCTGGTATGCCTTCAGCGCGTCCTTGGTGGGCCAGGCGGTGCCGTAGATGCGCTGCAGCTGCTGGTTCTTCTGGTCGCCCAGCCAGTACGCGGAGGAGGACCGGGTCAGGGCGAAGGCGTTGGAGATGAGCTTGGTGTTGGGCAGGTGCGGGCCGCGGCAGAGGTCGCACCAGACAGTGGTGCCCTCTTTGCGCTCGACATTGTCGTAGATGGTGATGTCGCCGGCGCCTACCTCGACGTTGACGCCCTCGCCGGCTTCGGCGGCGTTGTTCTTCTTGCCCAGGAGTTCGAGCTTGTAGGGCTCGTTCTTCATGGCCTCGCGGGCCTCGTCCTCGCTGACCACGCGGCGGACGAACTTCTGGTTCTGGTTGACGATCTTGAGCATCATCTTCTCGAGGGTCTTGAGGTCCTCGGGGGTGAACGGCTCGGCGACGTCGAAGTCGAAGTAGAAGCCGTCGGTGATGTACGGGCCGATGCCCAGCTTGGCGTCGGGGCGCAGCTGCTGCACTGCCTGGGCCATCACGTGGGCAGTGGAGTGGCGCAGGACATCCAGGCCGTCAGGGGAATCGATGGTGACGGCCTCGATCTCGGCGCCCTCGGGCAGCTCCTGGTCCAGGTCCTTCAGCTCGCCGTTGACGCGGGCAACAACAACATCGCGGCGCTCAAAGAAGAGTTCCGCACCGGTTGTCCCGGTAGTCACCTTGGTCTCTTCGCCATCGACGATGAGGGTGATCTGCTGGGCATCTGACACGGGTGTCTCCTATTCAAAGTTTTAGGCTTCATAGCTTGTGGCATACGGGGACCACAGCCAGCCATCGTCAATGCTATCGGTTTCCCGGGAGGCCGACCAACGGGACCCGCGGCCCCTCAGCCGCCCATTCCGGTAATCGCAAGGCTTCGGCTGATCCCGTCCAGGGGATGCGGCACATCGCTGCTCTCCACGCGGTCCGCCGCGAACGGCAGGGATTCCACCCGGCTCAGGTCCCAAGCCATGCTGGCGCTCAGGCTGATTCCGCGGGGACCTGTCCGCCGCGTGGTGCCCCGGATCAGCAGCAGCCTGGTGCCGAACAGCAACAGCCCCGCCTGCTCCTGGGCTTCGTGGAAGAACACGGAGTCGACGCAGCCGGTGCCGTCATCGATGCTGATGAACACCACCCGCCGGCCGCCACGCATGGGCGGGGTCTGGGTGGCGATGCGCACCCCGGCCACCAGTACCTCGGTGTTGTTGCGCAGGCTCAACAGCTTGTCTGCAGTGGTGACTCCCAGCCGGTCCAGCATGGGCCGGTGGCTGTCCATCAGGTGCCCGCTGACGTCTATGGCCATCAGGTCCAGTTCGGCGCGGACGTTTTCCACCAGGGTGGGTGCGGGAAGCCCTGGTTTGACGTTCCGCAGTTCCACATCCCCCAGCGGCAGGGACAGCTGCCCTTCCATGATGTCGACGCCCTTCCTGGTCCCGCCCGCGGCCTGGAGCTTTTGCAGGTGCTGGACGAGGTCTGCACGGTTGGCTGCGCCGCCCGACTCCCGGTGCAGGGAATCAAAGGCACCCAGCTGGGCGAGCCTTTTGATGCTTGGCTTGCTCAGCCTGGACCGTGCCCGGAGGTCAGCCAGGGAGTCGTAGGGCTGGCCGGCGACAATCCGTTTAAGCTCGGTCCCGGACAGGCCATATATGCCGTTAAGGCTCAGCCTGATCCCCAGCTTCCCGGCATCCGGCCCGTCCGGGACCCGTTCCACCCGGTACTCGGCCTGGCTGCGGTTGATGTCCAGCGGCAGGATGGGGATGCCCAGCCTGCGGGCCTCGGCCACCAGCAGCCGTTTGGGGTACATCCCGGGATCGTGTTCCCACAGCCCGGCGAGGAAAGCCTCGGGATGGTGTGTCTTGAGCCAGGCGGACTGGTAGGTGGGAACAGCAAATGCCGCACCGTGCGCCTTACAGAAGCCGAAGCTGCCAAAGGCTTTCAGGGTCCCCCAGACCTTGTCCACCACCTCCGGGGCGTACCCCTTGATCCGGGCTTCCTTGCGGAAGAACTCTTCTACCTTCAGCTCGAGAACCTCGTTCCCAAGGGCCCGGCGGAATTCATCCGCACGCGCCAGGCCGCAGCGGGTCATCACGTCAAAGGTTTTCAGGATCTGTTCATGGAAGACAGTGACCCCATGCGTTTCCTGCAGCACGGGTTTCAGGTCAGGGTGCGGGTAGACCTCCGGCGCGAAGCCGTGCCTGTGCTCCAGGAAAGGCCGCACCATGTCCGATTTCATCGGGCCCGGCCGGAACAGCGAAATGTCGATGATGAGGTCATTGAACTCACGCGGCGCCAGCTTGCCGATCAGCTCCCGCTGTCCGGGCGACTCGATCTGGAAACAGCCCAAGGTGTGGGTGCTGCGGATCAGTTCGTAGGTTGGTTCATCATCCAACGGCACAGCGTTGAGGTCGATGTGTCCGTTCTCGGCGATGTAGTCCGGCCCGGTCCCGTCAGGACCTGCAGGGTGGGCCCCTGCGGCCACCACTTCCGCCTTGGAAGGATGGATCCGGATGACTTCCCGGACGGCAAACGCCATGGCGCTCTGCATCCTCACCCCCAGGACATCAAGCTTGAGCATGCCCATGGGATCCATGTCGTGTTTATCGAACTGGCTCATGGGCAGCCCCAGCCCGCTGGGCTGCACCGGGGTCCGGTCAAGCAGCGTGGCATCGCCCAGGATCACCCCGCACGGATGCATCGAAATATGGCGGGGCAGCCGGTCCAGCCGTTCGGTGAGGTCCACCAGCAGGTCAAGCTGCTGGTTTTCGGCGAAGTCCCGTTGTTCCACACGTCCGGCGAACTCCCGCAGCTCAGGTTTTTCAACCAGTGCCTCACGGAATTTCCGGGCCGAAAAGCGCCACAGCTGCTTGGCGATCTCGCCGACGTCGTCACCGTCCATGCCCAGGGCCATCCCGGCGTCGCGGACGGCACCGCGGGCGCGGTACCCGTTCTGCATGCTCATCAGCGTGACGCGCTCGGAACCGAAGCGGTCAAAGATCCGCCGGTACACGTTGTGCCGTTCGGCGCTTTCGACGTCGATGTCGATGTCCGGCAACGTGGCCCGGTCCCGGGACAGGAAGCGTTCGAAGATCAGGTCGTGTTGCAGGGGGTCCACCTGGCTGACATCAATCAGGTAGTTGACCAGGCTGGAAGCCCCGGAACCGCGGGCCGCTGCCCTGACCCCCATGTCCTGGATCATCCGGGAGACCTCCGCGACGGTGAGGAAGTAGGAGGAAAACCCGAGGTTCCTGATGATCCCCAGCTCGTGCTCCAGCCGCGAGCGCATGTCCTTGTGGGCTGAGCCTGATATTCCGGGGAACCGCCTGCTGATCCCGGCCTCACAGCGCTGCACCAGTTCATCGTGCGGGTCCTGGCTGATGCCTATGACCGATGCCTCCGGGACTACCGGCCGCTTCCAGCCCATGTCAGTCACCGGGTCAATCCGGCAGAAGTCGGCGAGCGCCTCGGTCTGTGCCATCAGCTGCTTGAGGTCCGCTGCACCATACCCTGCAGCGCGGATGATTTCCTTGCCGAGCTGAAGCATCTGCGCAGAGGATTTGAGCCAGGCCTGCCCGTTGGGCTGGAGCAGCGGTTCGGCCGCGAGTTCGGGGAGGGACTTCAGCGTCCGGGCGGAGTCGAGCACGTCCGCCGTGGCGGCTCCGTCCTCTGCGCAGTAGCGGACCGCGTTGGTGAGCACGGCCGGTACGTGGTGTTCTTCCGCGAGCTTGAGCATACGTACCGCATGGGCGGTGCTCAGGAGCGCCCCGGGGGCAGTGAGCTGGGAAACGACTTCCGCCACCAGCGTTTTTGGGGGCATGGCGTCCAGCCAGCCTTTGAAAAGGGTGCGCGGACGGAGGTAGCGCCGGCCGCCCATGGCCCGTCCGACGTCGGAATCCGGGCCGATCAGTACCGTCAGGACGGGCTTCAGGGTTTTGGGGTCGAGCGTGCGGGAGGCGAGTTCGGCGCGGGTGACCGCCACCGGCACCGCTCCCCCGGCTTTGCCGGAGGTGCGGGCATGGGCATCGGACACCAGCCGGCACAGGGCGCGGTAGCCAGCTCCGTTATTGTTGCCACGGGCGAGCACCACCACCCTGCCGGCGAGCTGGGTGCGGTGGTCGCCGTCGTCGTCGAAGACCGCAAGGTCCACACCCACAATGGGGTCAATGCCGGCAGCCATGCAGGCTTTGAGGTGTTTGACGGTGCCGTACAGGCCGTCCCGGTCCGTGCAGGCGAGCGCGGTTGCGCCGTCCGCGGCGGCAACCTGGGCCAGTTCATCGGGCCAGGCCACGCCATAGTGTGCGCTGAAGGCCGTGGAAACGTGAAGGTGGGAGAAGCTCATGCCGTTTGGGGCCGGAGTGCGTCGTGGATCCGCAGGATCCTCCAGCGGCCGCTGCCGACATGCCTACTCAAGTCCAGGGTGAGCGGCTCTCCTGCATCCCGAGGGCCGGCACTCTGCGGGTCCGTCTGTACTTGGACGCGCCAGATTTCATGGTCCACCAGCCCCGGCCCGCTGCCGAGGGGCGCCCGGCGTTCCTCGGCCCACCACTGCCGGCGTTCGTACCACCGGACAGGCTCGGCGCACACCGTGTAGTGCCGCCCGGCCCACTGGAGTTTCAGCGGCTGGCCCGCAGGGGTGCAGACGACGTCCACGGACTCGCTGAACATACCCATGGGCGCCTCCCGAACTGAACGGATCTGATGCAAAATGCTGACGCAAAAAGCACGGTATTCGAACACATATTCGAATAAATTCAGTCTACGACGGCGCTCCGACAAAACCTAGACAGGGGTGGACGGACGGGCAGCAGGAGGGCAGGATTGTGGCATGAGTACCAATGACGCACTCCTCAAGCACGTAAGCATCAAGGCCCAGGACGAAAAGCTCGTGGCAACCTTCGATATCGACGGCAACATACCGGGGGCAGGTGCGTACGTAGTGGGACTGGTGGCGGCGAGCCCTGATTACTCATCACAAAGACGCCTGGGCATTGAGTTCATGAACGGGGAGGCCATTGCCTTCTACTCGTTCAGCCATGACCAGAGCGCCGAGGAAAACTATGATCTTGCCGGCGTGACGCACTCGGGCAACACCATCACGGGCAACTTCCCCGTGGCAGCCGTCCATGGTCTGGGCAAGGGACACGTTATGTCCGCCTTCAGCGAGGCTGACGGCCGGGAGTTCCAGTCGGGCGTCGCCGTCGACGAAGCGCTCTAGGAGACGCTAATAGCAAACACCGGGGCAGGTGCTGCCGGAACCTTATCCGGGCAGCACCTGGGGCGGCGTCAGCTGCTTTTTTTGTGGACCTTCATTTCGAGTTCGATGAACCCCGAGATCATGGCCCGGTAGGTTGATTCCACGATGTCCGGATCAATGTCCTTCTTTTCCGCGGCGGACCGGACATGCTCAATCACCCGTTCCACCCGGCCGGGGGCGCGGACTTCAGCGTCGTCCCCCTTCAGGGTTCCGGCGATCCGGATCAGGCGTTCACGCCGCGCAATGAGCGTGACAATCTGCTCATCAACTTCGTCGACCGCAATCCGAACGGCTGCGAGCTGTTCCTTGTCGGCCAAAGCATCCCGATCGTTTCCTTGAATTGTTGCCATCTTCTGACAGTATCGAAGCATGCAGCCCAGAGTCGACTTCATTTCGCTAGGCGTTCGCAGTGTTGACGCCTCCCGCCGGTTCTACGCGGAAGGCCTCGGCTGGCCTGTCCACCGGGAGTTTCCCGGCGATGTGGTGTTCATCCAGGTCAACCACGGACTGATCCTTTCCCTGTGGGACGCCGCGCAGATGCACGCCGAGGCGGGGGTAGCTGCGCCCGGCCCGGTCCCCTTGCATCACGCTCAGCCACAACCTGCCCAGCACCGAGGCGGTGGACCGGGTCATGGCGGAGGCGGCATCGGCCGGGGCCACCATCGTCGCCGCGCCCGTCACCCAGCCCTGGGGCGGGTACAGCGGCTATTTCGCCGATCCGGACGGTTTCCGCCGGGAAATTGCCTATAACCCCACCTGGACAGTGGACGACGGCGGCCAGGTCACCGTCTAGGGCACGTCACCCGGAGTGCCGCCTCAGAACAGCGCCTCCACCGGCCGGATGAGTTCCGGGGAGTTGTTGCGGACGTTGCCCACCTCGGTGCCGACGGAATCCACGTGCCAGCCTGCCGCGACTTCCTTCACGTGGGCACGGACGAGGTCCACGAGGAAGGCGGCGTCATCGATCTGCGGGTCAAGCCACGACGCCATCGTGGCCCGGTCCATGGGCAGCGGCACCCGGTCGTGCAGGGCCGTGAGCTTGCCGAAAACTGTGGACTCAGCTCCGGGCGGCGGCGTGTCTGCCGTCAGGATGGATGTGGAGAGCATCCACCGGCCGGGATCGCCCTCTGCCTTGGACGGATCCTTCCACCATTCATAGAGGCCCGCGAACACCAGCCCGTTGCCTTTGCCCGGATGGACGTAGTAGGGCTGCTTGGCTTTGCCGGTGCCCTGCTTCCATTCGTAGTACCCGTCCGCCGGGACAGCGCAGCGCCGTGACTTCACGGCCTTGCGGAAGGCCGGCTTCTCCAGCACAGTCTCGCTCCGCGCGTTGATCATCTTGGGGCCGATTCCCGGATCCTTCGCCCAGGACGGCACCAGGCCCCAGCGGGCCACATGCAGCTGCCGCACGGGGCCGTCATCGATCAGCCGTTCCAGGACGATCGGGACAGCGTCGGTTGGCGCCACGTTCCATGACGGGGGAAGGTGCACTTCCTCTTCCAGCTGGGCATCAAAGTCGGCCAGCAAATCGCCCACGGCCCGTGCCATCACATAGCGTCCACACATGGCTCCAGCATGCCATCAGCGTTATCTACTGTCATCCGGCACCGCATCCGCCGGGCCGGCTCAGGGAATAGCCCGCACCGGGTTACCGTTGACGGGAACGAACCCCCTCAACGATTTCAGGAGAGCTCCGTGGACTTTACCCCCGAGAACGGCACCATCACCATGTTTTCCACCACCTGGTGCGGCTACTGCAACCGGCTGAAGAAGCAGCTGGACGCGCAGGGCATCGGCTACACGGAAATCAACATCGAAGAGGTGGAGGGCACAGCCGACCTCGTGGAGAAGCTCAACGGCGGCAACCGCACCGTCCCCACCGTGCTTTTCCCGGACGGCACCGCGGCCACCAACCCTTCCGCCGCCGAGGTAAAGAGCCGCCTCGCAGCCTGACCGCGCCAGCTCATGTGGTAGACAGAACGGGACCAATATCCGTGTTGGTCCCGTTCTGTCTATCTGCATGAGGGAGCCTTTCGTGGTCCATAAAGTCAAAGGTGTCGTAGCCCGCTCCAAGGGCGCCCCGGTCACTCTGGAGACCATCCTGGTTCCGGATCCGGGTCCGGGCGAGGCCCTGGTGGACATCCTCACCAGCGGTGTCTGCCATACCGACCTGCACTACAAACTGGGCGGCATCAGCGATGACTTCCCCTTTCTTCTGGGCCACGAAGCAACCGGAGTGGTCAGCGCGGTAGGCCCGGACGTCACAAACGTCGCCCCGGGCGACCGCGTGGTGCTCAACTGGCGGGCAGTCTGCGGCAACTGCCGTGCGTGCAACCGCGGCCAGGCCCAGTACTGCTTCAACACCCACAACGCCACCCAGAAGATGACGCTCGAGGACGGCACAGAACTGTCCGCCGCCCTGGGCATCGGAGCGTTCATCGAAAAGACCCTCGTCGCTGCCGGCCAGTGCACCAAGGTGGATCCCGACGCCGATGCTGCCGCCATCGGGCTGCTCGGCTGCGGCGTGATGGCCGGGCTGGGCGCCGCAATCAACACCGGCGGCGTCAAGCGCGGTGACACCGTCGCCGTCATCGGCTGCGGCGGTGTGGGCGTGGCTGCCATCGCCGGCGCGGCGCTCGCCGACGCCACCACCGTCATCGCCGTCGACATCGACGCGAAAAAGCTGGAGCGTGCCAAGGAACTCGGTGCCACCCACACCGTGGATTCCTCGGATTCCGATCCGGTGGAGAAAATCCGCGAACTCACCGGCGGCTTCGGCGCTGATGTGGTGATTGACGCCGTCGGCCGTCCCGAAACGTACAAGCAGGCGTTCTACGCTCGCGATCTCGCCGGCACCGTGGTGCTGGTGGGCGTCCCGACGCCGGAGATGACCCTGGAGCTGCCGCTCCTGGACGTTTTTGGCCGTGGCGGATCGCTGAAGTCCTCATGGTACGGCGACTGCCTGCCGTCCCGGGACTTCCCCATGCTGATCAGCCTCTACAAGCAGGGCAAGCTGGACCTGGATGCCTTCGTGACCGAGCGGATCACCATCGACCAGGTGGAGGAAGCGTTCGAGAAGATGCACTCCGGTTCCGTGCTGCGTTCGGTGGTGGAACTGTGAGCGTCCGGATCGAGCACCTCGTCACGTCCGGAACGTTCTCCCTCGACGGCGGTACCTGGGATGTGGACAACAACGTCTGGATTGTGGGCAACGATGAGGAATGCGTGGTCATCGATCCCGCACACGATGCCAAGGCCGTAGCCGCCGCCGTCGGTGGCCGGAAGCTCAAGGCGATCCTGCTGACCCACGGCCACGACGACCACATCCGGTCGGTGGCTGACTTCTGGGACCTCGTCCAGGCACCGATCCACCTTCACCAGGAGGACTGGATGCTGTGGCGGAACGTCTACCCGGAGGTGGAACCGGACGTCGCCATCAAGCACGGAGACGTGATTGAGGTGGCGGGGGCCAGCCTGACGGCCCTGCACACCCCGGGTCACTCGCCGGGCTCCGTGTCCTTCCACCTGGTTGACGGACCCGACGGCGAGGGTTCGCTTTTCAGCGGCGACACCTTGTTCCAGGGTGGCCCCGGCGCCACGGGAAGGTCGTACAGCGACTTCCCCACCATCATCGAGTCGATCCGGACGTGGCTGCTGCCGCTGCCGGCGGAAACAGTAGTCCGGACCGGGCACGGCGACAGCACCACCATCGGAGCCGAAGCCGCGCACCTGGACGAGTGGATCGCCCGGGGCCACTAAGGTCCCGGCCAGCCGGCCCGCAAGCGCGGCCTACGCCTCCCGAGTGTCCAAACCTGCATAGCTGCTGAAGTCGGCGTGCCGGAGGGAGGCGTGGCCTGCGTACGCGGCAATTACGGCGTCCTGGACATCCTGGACCGTGAGCCCGGGCACCAGGTCGTTGGCCGCGCCCGCGGTGGCCGGGTCCCAGTCCAGGCCCAGGGCGGCATAGCTGTCCGTTAGGACGCTGCGGATGGGGGCGGAATTTTCCACCACGATCACGGAACTGAACAGCCACCCGCCGCTCACCACGCGCTGCGCCGTTCCGACGAGTTTGATCCGGCGCGCCGGATCGGCTGGGTCGGTTCCGTGAACGCTGAACTCGCCCGGGCAGTACTCCCCTGGAATTTCGCCGACGGCGGCCTGCACCCCGACGTTCCGCAATGATTGCGCCAGCAGCTCACCAAAGAAGCCGAACCGGTCCTTGGAGCCGGCAATGGCATCGGCATGGGGCATCACATGATCCACCACAAGGGTGCCCTCGTGGTACGCGGCGGCCCGGCCCCCGGCCTTGCGCACCAGGGGTTCAAATTCGTGTTCCCGGCACGCCTGGGCGGCCGCGTCGAAGCCGGGCAGCCGCGTATCCCGCTGGCCGAAGGCAACAGTGGGCGCGGGCCGGTACAGCCGGAGCGTGGGGCCGATCCTGCCGGTCTTCGCCTGGGTCAGCAGTTCGAGGCCGAATTCCAGGTCACGTGCGGCGCCGAGGGAACGATCCTGCCGCACCACGGTGAGCGTCCGGAGTCCCGCGTCGGCGTCCTGCATGTTGCTAAGCTCCCTTATGGTCATATTGCAATTCCTTGTCGTCGCGGCTGCGTTCGCGGTCATCGACGCCGTCTGGCTCAAGCTCATGAACCCGTTCTACCGCAGCCACATCGGTGAGCTGCTCGCAGACAAGCCACACTTAGGTTACGCCGTGGCTTTCTATGTCATGTACATAGCGGGGATCCTCTTCTTTGCGCTGCGGCCGGCGCTCGACGGCGGCAGCTGGCTGACCGCCGTCGGCTATGGGGCCGCCTTGGGCGCCTTCGCCTACGCGACGTACGACCTCACGAATGCCGCCACGCTCAAGACGTGGCCGCTGCAGCTTATTGTCGTGGACATCCTGTGGGGAGCCGCCCTGACGGGCCTGTCCACGCTCGCCGGCTGGCTGGTGTTCCGCTCCACCTGACATCCAGCGGAGTAATACTGCACCGTCCCCCGTCGGGTGACTACACTCAGGAACTGGGTCCACCCGCTACTCCTCAGAAGAGGTAATCCACTGATACGCGTCATTAGCTACAATCTCCGTAAGCACCACGCCAGCGGGGAATTGGTCGATCTTGCCCAGAACTTCGGCGTCGATGCCCTGTGCCTCCAGGAGTGTGACACCTCGGACCTGCCGGACACGCTGGGACCACTGAAGCTCGCCGACTCCACCCAGGGCAACCGGCTGGGGCTGGCCATCTACTACCGGCCTGACCGGTTCACGGCCCACGGCACCAAGACCTTCGCGCTCAAGAAGTCCCTGCACGACATGGTCCTGGCGCCTGCCCATGAGCGCCTCATCGGCACGCGCGTGCGGGACAACGAGACCGATCATGAACTGGTCATCGCCTCCTTTCACGCTGCACCGCTGACCGCCACCAACTCGCTGCGGCGCAACCAGATCCACGCGGCCCACGCAGAGCTCCTGGGTATGGGAACCGGCCTCATGACGTTGATGGTGGGCGACTTCAACTACCCCTTCTTCACGAAGAACCTCAACGAACACATGAAGAACACCGGCTACGAGCTCTCCCTCAGTGACCGGCGGACCTACACGCGCTACAAAGTATTCAAGGGCCACTTCGACTTCGCCACGTCCCTGGGCCTGAACATCGAGAACGTGGAAACCTTGCCCCGAGGTGCCTCCGACCACCTGCCCATTCTGGTGACCGCCGAATACGGCCAGGACTCGACGCCACTTCAGGAGCCCCCGGCGTCCTGACTTCACCTATTTGGAGGCCCGAGTGCGGAACGGCTGGATCAGCAAAGCGCTACCTGGCGTTGGTGTTGCCCGGGGCTACAAACGGTCTTGGCTGAAGCCGGACCTGGTGGCCGGGGCAGCCCTGAGTGCAGCGCTGGTGCCCGCAGGGATGGCGTACGCCGAGGCCAGCGGGCTTCCCGCAGTGAACGGGCTATATGCCTCCGTGATTCCGATGATCGTCTATGCCGTGTTCGGACCATCCCGGGTGGTCATCGTGGGGCCGGACTCGGCGCTGGCTCCTATGATCGCGGCCGCTATCCTTCCGCTGGCCGGGCAGGATCCGGAGAAGGCGGTCCCCATGGCTGGGGTGCTGGCCGTCCTGATCGGCCTTTTCCTGATCGCGGGCCGGATCTTAAAGCTGGGGTTTGTGACGGGATTGCTGTCCCGGCCTATTCGCGTTGGATACCTCAACGGCATCGCGTTGGCCGTCACGGTCAGCCAGCTTCCGCGGCTGCTGGGGATCGAGGTCTCTGCAGACGGCCTCTTTGAACGCCTCGCGTCCCTGGCCGGAGCCGTCTTTAGCGGCGGCATCAATCCCGTTGCCCTGGCTGTGGGTGCAGGCAGCGTGGCCGTCATTGTCGCCGGCCGTTTTCTTCCGTGGAAGGTACCCAGCGTGTTGTTTGCCGTGGCGGGCTCCATCGCCGTCGTGGCCGCGCTGGGCCTGACCGGGCAGCTGCCCATGGTCGGTGCACTGCCGCAGGGACTCCCGGCCCTTGGGCTGGGCGGCGTCGGCATGGAAGAGGTCCTCTCGCTTGTGGGGCCGGCGGCCGGCATCGCGCTGATCGCTTTCGCGGACACCTCCACATTGTCCAAGAGTCTCGCAGCGCGCCGTGGACTGAGGGTGAACGGCAATGAGGAAATGGGGGCATTGGGTATCGCCAACGTCGCCACGGGGGTGCTGGGCGGCTTTCCGGTGAGTGGAAGTTCCTCCCGGACACCGATAGTGCTCGACGCCGGGGCGAAAACGCAGCTCAGTGGTGTGGTCGCGGCCTTGATCGTGGTCCTTTTTATGGTCGCAGCACCGGGGGTAACGGCCTTCCTTCCCACCGCCACCCTCGCCGCCGTGGTGATGGTGGCGGCGTCGTCGCTGGTTGATGTAAGTACGCTGGTGCGCCTGGTCAGGATGAGCCGGATGGAGACCGTCCTGCTGGTGGTCACGTTCCTCGGCGTCGCTTTTGTAGGGGTCCTGCCGGGCATCGCCGTGGCCATTGGACTGTCTCTTCTGGCGTTTGTCCGGCGCGCCTGGGATCCGTACCGCACCGAGCTGGCGAGTCTTGCCGACGTTCCGGGCTTCCATGACCTGGACCGGCATCCCGAAGGCCGGCGGGTGGAGGGACTGGTGATTGCCCGTTTCGATGCACCGCTATTCTTTGCCAACGGCGAAGTTTTCGCCGAGCACATCCGCAGCCTGGTGGACGCTGCGCCTTGGCCGGTGAAGTGGGTCATTGTGGCGGCCGAGCCGATCACGGGCCTTGATACAACGGCGCTGGATGAGCTCGTCCAGCTCGACGATGAACTGGCGCAGGAGGGCGTCAGCTTGGTCTTCGCGGAAATGAAGGGACCCATCAAGGACCGCCTGATCCGGTTCGGGGCGAGCGCACGGTTCACTGCTGACCATTTCTTCCCCACCCTGGGCAATGCGGTGCGAAGCTACAAAAGTGTCACCGGCACCAAATAGTCACAGTTGTCGAGTAGCCACAGGCCGAAGGCCATCAGGTCCGGCGAAGCGTCAGGATCTGTTCGGCGCGGCCGAAGGGCCCCTGGAGATCGTGCAGGACGGTGGACGTGAGGCCAATCCCGTCGGTTCCGAAGGAGACAGCGTTGTCCAGGCCCAGCCATTCGCCCTCGGGCGCACGGTACATGTGGATCTGCAGGTCCAGGTTGGGGAAGGCATAGCTGTCTTTGCCCGGGGGGACCCTGGCTGCGATCCCGTTGGCTGTGTCAACGAGGCCCACCAGGCGGGCCAGGTCGCCGCTGTCCTCTTTATCCGTCAATGGGTGCCGGGTGCGGAGCCAGACGATGCCCGCTCCGGGCCGGTGGCCCTCTGCCACGCGCATCTCCAAGGACCGGATGTAGCCGCCAGGCCAGATGGCAGGTCCGTCGAGCGGCTTGCATTCGTCGGGCGCAGGAATGGCGGTGTCCTCGACGGCGGCAACCACGGCTGTGTCACTGGTGATCATCCGCCATGCGGTGGCACGGATAGCCACGCGGCCGTTGGCAACCAGTTCGGCCTGCAGGAGCTCGATGGTCCGGCCGGGGCGCAGGGTGGTGGTTGCGATGTGGAAGCCGCCACCGGGGATCAGGCCCAGGATCTCGTAGCTCAGCCGGGCCATGCGCATGTCGTCGCGGGGTTCGTGGCGCTCCAGGCTGTCCGCCATCAGGCCTGAGGCCGGCGCCATGTGCTGTTCGTGCTCGTTCCAGGCCCCCTGGGCGTGGATGGTGGAGCGGAATCGGCCGCCGCCCTGCGCCTGGTAGTAGAAATCGCCATCGGCCAGTTCCGGGAGTGCAGCAGTCAACATTGACCCTTTCGCTTTGTCCTTGTGGGGCTCAGCCCACCTTATCGGCATTGCCTGCCGCTGCCTGCTCGGCAGCGCTCCCCCGCGACCTGCGCCGCCGTCGTACCAGCAGCCATGCGATAAGTCCGGCCGCCGCGGCGGCCAGCCAGACCATCCCCCACGGGGAGCCGGCCGCCAACGCCAGCCACGCTTCGACGGCGGCGAGCCCGATGGTGGCGTAGATCAGTGCCCAGAGGATGGACCCGGCGACGGCGGCAGGAAGGTAGCGCCGCAACGGCATCTTCGCAGCACCGGCGGCCAGGTTGACGGCCGTCTGCAGGCCGATGGTCAGGAACGACAGCGTCACGGCGAACGGACCCCAGCGGCGGACGAGTTGTTTCGCCTGGCTGGCGCGCCGGCCGTTCCAGGAGGACGCGAACCGCGTGTGCTCCACGCCTGCGGCGGCTCCCCGGCCGATCCAGTACGTCGCGTTGACGCGCAGCATAACAATGGCGAAGAGGCTGGCCGCCGCCACGCCGAAGGGCAGATCCAGGAACTGGTCCATGGGTCAGGCTGCCGGCTCCATGGCGCCGTACAGGGTGTACAGCTGCGTGGTGAGGGAAGCAACGGCAGCTGCGTCCAGCCTGCCCTCCAGCAGGTCGCGCATAAACGCGGACGACTCCGCCTCTTCATGGGCTGCGCTGGTGGACTGTCTGAGCAGCACGGAGAGCGGGGTGGTCATGTACTTCCTCACGCGCAGCAGGGGGCTGGAACGCCATCATGGCGCACCAAATTAGGTAAGACTAACCTAATATACTGGTGGTCTGCCGGCAAAATTCAGTAATGCGGTAAGGCGCAGACGTACGGATCGGGCCTACTGGCCCCGCTGGGCAGAAAGCTCCAGCATGCGCGTCCGCAGGTCTGGCCACGACGCTGCGAAACCGGGATGGAGCTCCTTCAGGTCCACCGCATCCACCGGAACCCACTGGAGTTCCAGACTTTCCGGATCGCTGATCACGGGCTCAAAAGGCGCGGTCACCACCACAACAACGGTGGTGTAAGACCAGTAGCTAAAGTCCAGCACGGACGTGAACAGGACGCTCACATCCCCGGCTGGCACCGCAGCTTCCTCGTGCGCCTCGCGGAGGGCCCCGGTGACAGCATCCTCGCCCTCGTGCAATGCTCCGCCGGGCAGTCCCCAGGTACCGCCGTTGTGGCTCCACAGCGCGCGGTGCTGCAGCAGGACTCCCTTGTCGGGGTCATAGGCCAGGACGCCGGCGGCCCCGAACCTGCCCCAGAACTTGCCGCGACTGCCCTCCACCCAGGCGTCACCCGGGTCCCGCGGACCGGTCCGGACCGGCGGAAACGTGAGGTTCGCATCAGGGGACGTGGCAGCCAAGGAGTGATCCATTCCACCAGTCTGACAGGTGCCCGCTGGCCCTGCCGCGCAGCCCGGCGGCGCGTCAGCCTGCTTGTCCCCCGTGACCGCGTACGACGGCGAAATCACCGCCGGGGTACATAACCGTTTCGTGTCCGTCGTCAAACCGGACCAAGTAGGGCGGATGACCTTCCTGGCCGCGGACTTCAACGACTACCCCGTGCCGGTCCGACGATCCGACGGTCCTCCCCCGGACAATGATCCTGTCACCCTGCGCTGCCTCCATGGCAATCACCTCCAAGGCCCAGAGTACGACTGACGGGGACCGGGCAACAGGGGTCAGCCACGTCCCTGGTCGTGGCTCCCGGAAGCGGACGGCAGGTCAGTTCCCTGGGATGCGATGAGCCCGGCAGCGTGGCGGAGTGCGTCGTCGGCGTCCAGGTGCCAGCGGGTGATGACGACGTCGGCGCGTTGGCGGTCGCTTCCGCCCAGACCCTGCAGCAAGGGAACCACAACGTCGGTAATCAGGGGGTCCACCAGCTCAGCGGTCTGCGCGGTTCTGATGAAGCCCTCCAGCCGGGTCAGGTCAGAGTGGCGGAGGAGGGAAACCCGGGACTGCAGCAACACAACGACCGCGAGCCGCCGCTCATAGATCGGCAGCCTGCCTGGACCGGTCCGGCCCCAGAGGAGCGATGCCAAAGCGGTCACTTCGTCATGGCCAAGGTCCTTGAACTTCGTGCCGGCGTCGCGGACAGTGCCGCGGACGGCTCCCACCGACGATCCATAGGACCCCAGCAACCCGCCCACCCTGGACTCCACGTCTTCGGCCCGGTACCAGGCGCCCTCGTTCTGCAGGGTGGCGTCGATGAAGCCGGCTGCCTCCTGCACGCGCCCGTACACGGCGCTACCGTCCCTGCCGGCCGGCCGCAGCGTGGACTATGCAAAACGGCGTCGACGGGCGGGCTTCGAGCCGTCCCTCCGTGATGGGATCCCCGCACACGGCGCACGTCCCGTAGGTGCCGGCCGCAATCCGCGCCAGCGCCGCCTCCACCTGCTCAAGTCCAGAGCTGCTCTGCTGCAGGAGCACCGATGCTTGCGACAGCTCGAACGCAATGGTGGCGCCTTCGGGGTCGTGTTCGTCGTCCACGTTGGAGTCCTGGCGGGCGGCCTTGGCCGAGGAGATATCCGCACTGAGGGCGGGGAGGAGTGCGAGTTTCCGGGCGCGCTCTTCCTCCAGCAGGACCCGGAACCGGTCAAAATCGGGCATGGCAAAAGCCTAGTGGTTCTGGGTCTCGACAAGCGCCGTCGGCGGGAGGATGCTGGCAATCGTAAGCGCCTCAGATGCCGTCTGGCGGCCAGGGACAGACAGCTGATGGACACAAACTCCACAAAGAAAGTCTGCGTGCCATGCCTACAAACATCGTCACCGAGCTGGCAGTCAAGTCCCACAACACGCCGGATGAGAAGCGCCGTCCGGACAAGACCGAGGTGGACGTCGTCAACCTGGGTGACTTCGCGGTTGGCCGGATGACGTTCAGTCCCGGCTGGCGATGGTCGGACTGCATCAAGCCAGTAGTCCAGACCGAGTCCTGCCAGAATAACCACGTGGGATACTGCGTTTCCGGGGCCCTCAGCGTCGAGACCACCGATGGCAACCGGATTAACATCAGCGCCGGCGATTCCTACACCATTCCACCCGGGCATGACGCCTGGGTGGATGGCGATGATGCCTTCGTCGGCATTGAATTCCTTAGCGCCGCGGAATTCGCCAAAGCCCCGGGGACGTGACCCGGCTGCTGTCTCCCGGAGGGTCAGTACCAGTTGTTGGCCACGGAATGGTTCCACGCACCGCACGGTGACCCGTAGCGGTCCGCAATGTAGGACAGTCCCCAATTGACCTGGGTCCGGTAACTGGTGAGCCAGTTGCTGCCGGCCGTCCCGTACTTACTGGCCGGCAGCGCCTGGGCGATCCCGTATGCGCCCGAGTAAGGATTGGTCGCAGTGGTCAGCCAGTTGGACTCCTTGGTCCACAGTGACGCCAGGCACTGGAACTGGTCCTGGCCCCACCCGAACGCTGCCAACTGCCCGGCCGCATAGCTCTTGGCGCCGGCGGGGTCGTTCACGGCGCCGCCCGGCACGGAAGGCACGACGACGACGGGCGGCGGGACCGGCGTCGGGCTCGGGACAGGGGCGGGGGCGGGGGCGGGCACTCCCGGTACGGCAGGCGGGGCCGGAGCCGGTTTCTGCGCAGCGGCCAGGGCAGCCGCTTTGGCTGCCGCCTCCGCCTGTTGGCGTGCCTGTTCCTGCGCTGCGGCACGCTTGGCGGCCTGGGCCGTTTCGTACGCGGCCAAAGCCACCTGGCCCTGCCGGAACTCACCCTCCACCGCAGCGGTGGTGCCCTTGAGTGATGCCAGCTGCGCGGTCAGTTCCTGGCCATGTTCCTGCTGCTCCGCGATCTGCCGGGACATGGCCTGCTGGGCTGACTGGGCGGCGTCGAGTTTGGTTTTGGCCTCCCCGGACAGGCGCTCGCGTTCGGTCCTGGCTGCCTGCTCCTGATCGGCCAGGGCGCGGGAAATGCGTTCTGCGGCCGCGGATTTATTCACCAGGGCAGCGGTCTTGTCACTGACGATCTGGACGATGTTCAGCCCTTGGATGCTGTTGTTCTGCACGGCATCGAGGGCAACGAAGAAACCCATGTTGGTTCCACCGGTCTTGTACGACTGGGCCGCCAGGGCACCGATTTCCTTTTTGTACTGCCCCAGTTCGGCTGTGGCGCGTGCGGTCTGGGCGGCCAGCGCGTCCACGGTGGAGGTGGCGGCCTGAAGCGCCGCTTCGGCCAACGCGTACTCCGCGGCGGACGTTACGGCCGCATTGCCCAGTGCCTCCGCTTCGGTCTGGAGCCCGCCCAGCAGCGTGTTGATCCTTGTAACCTCTGCCGCCTTGCCGGCCTCACTTTGCTTGGCGTTCTGCACGTCCTGCCACGAGGGATAGCCGCCCGGCGGCGCGTCGTCGGCGGCATGTGACGGAAGCAGCGCAGCCGACCCCACCAGGGCAACCGCCAGCATGCCAGCAAGGGCGGGCAGCCGCATTCTTTGAACAATCCGGGACATAGTTGGTGAGCTTACCGGGCATATCCGGATTACAGGGGTTGCCGTGCGACATCGTTACCGTCTCAGTACTGCTCCTGGTACGCCGAGATCAAGGAGCAGATAAGCGCTCACCATCAAGGCCATGGCGCCGGTGACCCGCCACCAGCTCGGCAACCGCTCCTTCCGAGGCGGCGGAGAAGGGGCCGAAATGCCCTTCAACAGCCCATCGCGTTTCCTCCTCGATGAGGTCGGCGTTAATCCGTGCACCGGCCATGACACCCTCGGCCGCAGCGGTGATCACCTGGGCCATCAGGTTGGAGACATTGCCCGCCGCATACACGCCCGGGACGGCCGTGGCCCCCATGGCGTCGGTCTCGATAAAGCGCCCGGCCCCCGACGGGTGCACCTGGGAACTTAGCCCGAGGGATTCCAGCAGAGCGGATCTGGCCTCCATCCGGGCTCCGACAGCCAAAGCCTGCAGGTCGAATGAGCGGCCCTGGCGGAGCGTGATCCCCGCAAGGACACCCTCGACGGCGTCGACAGAAGCCACCGCGCCCTCAACGACACTGACGGACCGGGCTGCGAGCTTTTCCCACTCCTCCTCGGTGGGCTGCACGGTGTCGTTGAGGAAAAGGGTGATATCCCCGGACCACTGCCTGAACAGCAGGGCCTGGTGGACGGACAGCGGGCCTGTGCCCAGCACTCCGATCCGTTGCCCGCGGATTTCCCAGCCATGGCAATAGGGACAGTGCACAACGCCCTTCCCCCATTGCTCCCGCAGCCCATCGATGGCAGGCAGTTCATCCGACAGGCCGGTGGTGACAAGGAGGCGCCTGCCGGCGAACCGGCGGCCATCACCGAGCATCACGTCGAATCCATCGTGGGTTCGCCGTGCCGCAACGGCTTCTCCGTCAATGACTGTTCCGCCGTAGGAGAGCACTTCGCTGCGTCCGATGGAAAGGAGTTCTCCGGGGCTCATACCGTCCCTCGAAAGATACCCGTGCACACCCGCTGCGGGTGCGTTGCGTGGAGTTCCGGAATCGATGACCAGTACCGAGCGGAGCGCCCGGCCCAGCGTTGTGGCCGCGCTGAGTCCCGCCGCACCGCCGCCAACAATCACAACGTCATGCCGTGTTCTGTCCATGCTGATTTGCCCTTCGTCGTGTCCTGCAAGTTCGCCGCAAGCGTCCCTTGCGGCGGTTACTTCAGCTTCCACCGCCTCGAAGAATATTGGCAAGACTTGTTGCCGGTATGGCAAACTCGAGGAATGGCAAACGAACTTGATGACGTTCTCGGGGCGGTGGGCCCCCGGCTCCGTGCACTCCGTACCGAACGGAACTTCACCCTTGGCGACGTGTCCTCCGCCTCCGGCGTGTCGGTCAGCACCCTGTCCCGCCTGGAATCCGGCCAACGCAGGCCAAACCTCGAAATCCTGCTGCCTCTCGCGAGGTTGTACGGTGTTCCCCTCGATGATCTGGTGGGCGCGCCGCCCACCGGGGATCCAAGAATCCACCTGCGGCCCATCACCCACGCCGGTATGACCGCCGTTCCGCTGACGCGCCGCCCAGGCGGTTTGCAGGCCTTCAAGATGGTCCTCGCCGGTGACGCCCGCGGGGCGGAGCCTGAGCCGCGCGTTCACGAAGGCTATGAATGGCTGTACATCCTCAGCGGGCGGCTGCGTCTGGTGCTGGGCGACAAGGACTTCGAACTTCGCCCCGGGGAAGCCGCAGAATTCGATACCCACACACCGCACTGGTTCGCCAGCGCCGACGGCAAACCCGTGGAGTTGATCAGCCTGTTTGGACAGCAGGGCGAGCGGATGCACGTACGGGCACGCCCCAAGCCCGCATAACCGAAGTCCACTCCATCAGCTGGCTCGCCGGAGCGTCCCGCGTCGCGTGATCCGAGCATGCCCGACGGCGGCGGGCGGCACCCAGCCGCGCACCGCCGTCGTCCATCCCTTGCGTTCGCTCAGGTCCCGCAGAAGGTCCGGTAGTTTCCGAAGTCATCAGGGGCGGGGCCAGCGTAGCGTTCCAGGCCGGGGCGCTGGGTGTACGGCTCAGCCACGACGGCCATCAGGCGGTTGAAGGGGTCCAGGTCGCCTGCAATAGCAGCGTCGAGGGCTTCTTCAACGAGGTGGTTCCTGGGGATATAGGCGGGGTTGACGCGGTCCATCAGGTCCGCATCCGGCGCCAGCGCCAGCCATCGAGCCGCCCACGCGTCGAAGGCATCGGGGTCCACAAACATGGCCCGGGCAGTTTCGGTGGTACGGCGTTCCGGGGTGCCGCGGGCCGCCAAGCTGAGGCTCCGGAAGAAGGAGGTGTAATCCACCTGGCCCTCCTGGAGCAGGCCCAGGAGGCCGTCCACGAGCGGCGACGCGACGTCGTCGGGCGTGTCCGCCCGCAACCCCAGCTTGGATTTCATGCCGGCTGACCAGGCCGCACTGTACAACGCGCGGAAGGCACCGAGGGACTCCACGGCGAGCGCCACGGCCTGGTCCTGGTCTTCATGGAGCAGGGGCAGGAGTGCCTCGGCGAGCCGGGTGAGGTTCCATTCGGCAATGAGCGGCTGGTTGCCATAGGCGTAGCGTCCGTCCGCGTCAATGGAGCTGTAGACCGCGCCGGGGTTGAAGCCGTCCATAAATGCACACGGACCGTAGTCGATGGTCTCGCCGGAGATGGTCATGTTGTCGGTGTTCATCACGCCATGGACGAAACCCACCAGCATCCATCGCGCCACCAGGGACGCCTGGGCCGCTATGACCGCATCGAAGAACGCGAGATAGGGCTTGTCGGCGAGCGCCGCGTCCGGGTAGTGGCGGCTGATGGCATGATCGGCCAGGCGGCGGAGGAGGTCCGTGTCGCCGTTGACGCGGGCAAACTGGAAGCTGCCGACGCGCAGGTGGCTGCTCGCCACCCGGGTAAGCACCGCCCCGGGCAGTATCGTTTCGCGGCGGACGGGCCGGCCCGTGGCCACCACGGCGAGGGACCTTGTGGTGGGGATGCCCATGGCGTGCATGGCTTCGCTGACGATGTACTCGCGCAGCATGGGACCGACGACGGCGAGACCGTCACCTGCGCGGGCGAACGGTGTCCGGCCGGAGCCCTTGAGGTGGATGTCCCGGAGCTGCCCGTGGACGTCCGTGACCTCACCCAGCAGGAGGGCTCTCCCGTCGCCGAGCCGGGGTGAGTAGCCGCCGAATTGGTGTCCGGCGTAGGCCTGGGCCACCGGCGTGGCACCGTCAGGGACCAGGTTGCCGATCAGCAGCAGCGTCCCCTCATCCGACCGCAGCAAGGATGGGTCCAGACCCAGCTCGCTGGCCAACGCCTCGTTCAGGACCAGCAGCTGCGGATCAGGTGCTTCTTCCGCCTGCCACGGAACCGCCAGCTCCCCGAGTTCGCGGGCGAACCGCCTGTCGAAGGTGAGCGTTGATGGGATTGCGGTGCTCATCATTCAAGACTACCCGCGGCGGGCCCGGCCATACTGCAGCAGACCAGAGCCGAAGCCGGCCGCCCTGCAGTGGGTCCCGCACCCCTGGCTAGAACTGCTCCGCCGGAATGGAAAATCCGAGGTCCAGGAGCCCGCGGCCTGCCTGCTCCAGGATCGGGTCCATGGTCAGCGAGGCGTGGTTGAGCAGGACATTGACATCGCGCTGGATCCGCTGGAGCGGGTGCGTCAGCCGGTGCACACTCCCGCCGGAGCCCGTCAGGATCAGGCGGACAGCCTCGGCCGACGCGCCGCCACTGAGGCCGAGGGAAAGCCGGTACCGCGCCCGCTCCTCATCGGTGAAGGCGACAGGCCGCCGTTCGTAGGAAGCGGCCACCACCCGCACAGCTTCCTGCCAGTGCAGCCGCGCAGTGGCCACCTGCCCGTAGGCCTGGGAGAACCGGGCCTGCGCGAGCGGTGAATCCGCTTGCCGCGCCTGCGTTGTCTGCTTGACCTTGCGCACCATCATCAGGTCCTGGAACACCTCAAGGGCATGCTCAGCGGCACCCAAAGCAGCGGCCGGGGCAACCATGTTCAGGAACGTGGCCATGGGGATGTGGATGTTCGGATCCGGGTGGATGCGGCTGCCGGGATTGTGCACCGCGGACAGGAGGTTCCACTCGAGGGCGCGGTGCGCCGGGACAAACAGGTTTTCCGCCCGGAGGTCGTTGCTGCCCGTCCCCCGCAGGCCGGCCGTGTGCCACACATCCAGCAGTTCGAGATCGGACACCGGGACCAGGCACTGCAGGCGGACTTTACCAAGCTGCACGGCCAGCAACGCCCATTCGGAGTGCATAACCCCGGAGGCGAAGCTCCAGCGGCCGGAGATGGTGAAGCCGCCGGGAACCTTCTCCGCCTTTCCTGGAGGGGCGCCGGTGGCGGCGGCCAAGGGCGCCGGTCCGTTGGCGAAGACTTCATTCTGGGCTTCCTGCGGCCAGCGGGCCAGCATCCAGACATGCTCCACCAGGTGCCCCACTGTCCAGGCCGTGGAGACACATCCCTGGGCGAGGCGGCGAACCACCTCCACGTAGGTTTCCAGGCCCATGCCGAAGCCGCCCACAGCTTTCGGTGCGAGCATCCGGAACACGCCTGCGGCCTTCAGTTCAGCCATGGTGGCTTCCGGGATACGGCGGATCTCCTCGGCTTCCGCGGCGCGCTCCCGCAGCCGCGGAATGAGGGCATCCACCCGGGCCAGCAGCTCGCCATGGGAAGGAATGACCACGGCCGGAAGGATCTTCGCTGTCTTGACTTCCGCGGGCAGGGCTTCCGCGGGCAGCTCGATGGTGTGCGCCGTATGGGTGCGCTTCGCGGCCAGGTACCGGTGGTTAGCCGCCGAGAGGTGCACCCCGGTGGGGACCTGCTCCGAGACGTTAACGCCGAGGGCGGTCAGCTGCGCTACTTTGTCCGGGTTGTTGGTGAGGAGGCGGATCCGGCCGGCGCCAAGCGCGCCGAGCATCTGGGCAGCCGCACTATAGTCCCGCTCGTCCTCGCCGCGGCCCAGTGCCACATTGGCTTCGTAGGTATCCAGGCCGGTGTCCTGCAGGGCGTACGCGTCGAGCTTGGAGTACAGGCCGATGCCGCGCCCCTCCTGCCGGAGGTACAGCAGGAAGCCCCCGACGGCGGCAATCTCCTCGACTGCCTCGCGCAGCTGGGGCCCGCAGTCACAGCGCTCGCTGCCGAACACATCGCCCGTGAGGCACTCGCTGTGCAGCCGGACCAGCGGCCCCGTACCTTCCGGGCCCGGGTCCAGCAGTGTCTGTTCCCACGCGCCGAGGGCAAGCAGCAGGTGCTCCTTACCGTCGGCCAGTCCATGGAACGTCATGATCTCGGCGGTGGCCCCGAAGCCATCAGGGAAGCGCAGCGGGACGGTGACCTGGCTGCGGACGGCGGCCGGTTGTTCGAATGGCCGCGCGACGGTCTCGGACATGACGGTCATCTGGGCTCCTCAGGAAGTCTGGAAGTACTTGAATATTGAAGTAAACAATACTGACCATTAGTTCACGATGCAAGTGATTTGCCGGACACAAAACTTCATTCATGAAGTAAATGCCGTAGACTCACCCTATGGAAAATCCCGTGGAGCCGCGCTGGCTGAGCCCCGATGAACGCGACGTGTGGCTGACCCTCGTGGGCGTGATGATGAAGCTCCCCGCCGCCCTGGACTCCCAACTGCAGCAGGATGCCGGGATAAGCCACTTTGAGTACATGGTCCTGGCCGGCCTGTCTGAAGCTCCGGAACGGACCCGCCGGATGAGTGACCTGGCTGGCTTTACCGAGTCCGGGCTTCCCCGCCTGTCCCAGGTGGTCAGCCGGCTGGAAAAGCGAGGCTGGGTTCACCGCTCGACGGATCCTTCCGACGGACGCATCACATTGGCGACCCTCACCGAGGAGGGCTGGACGAAGATCACCCAAACCGCCCCCGGGCATGTGGAAGCCGTGCGTGCACTCGTGTTCGATCCCCTCACGAAGGCACAGGCACGCCAGCTGGGGAGCATCGGCAAACGCATCATGGGCGTCATCGACCCGGAGGACCGCTGCCTGCGTGAAAGCCCCCCGCTCAGAGAAACGTGATGCCCGGAAGAGCCACGCGAACGCAAGAAATGACCGGCTGGGTGGAGTCTGTACCCTTGAGGCGTGGGACATTCAGCGGTCATCATCGGCGCGGGAATCGGCGGCCTGAGCGCGGCACAGGCCTTGCAGCGTCACGGCTGGTCAGTGAGAGTTTTGGAGCAGGCCGCGGCTCTGCCGACGTCAGGCACCATGCTGGGCATGTGGCCGGCCGCGATCAAGGCCCTCGACGAAATTGGCATTGACGCCTCCCGCCGCACCGATGGCTGGGCGCACATTGCCGCCGGCGCAGGAACCCGGCTCTGGACGCCGTCCGGGCGGACGTTGCTGACAGCCCCCGGCGGCGCCGACCTGAACCTGGTCTCACGGCCCGCATTGCTCGCCGCGCTTGCCCGGGACATCGACGTCGGCTTCAACACGCAGATCGTCGACCCGGACCAGATAGGCGATGCCGCGCTGGTCGTCGGAGCAGACGGCACGTTCAGCCGCACCCGGCAGCGGACATTCGGTGACCGATTCCGCGCCCGTTCCCTTGGAGCCGTAGCATGGCGGGGCACCGTCAGAGGGCCCGTAGCCGAATACGGCGAGACCTGGGCCCCCGGGGCCTTGTTCGGCATCACGCCGGCAGGGCCTGATGCGACCAACTGGTATGCCTGCATCCGCGCCGATCACACGTTTGACGGACCGCACCTGCCCCACATGCTGGACCATTTCGGGTCCTGGCACCCCGGCGTGCGGGAGCTGATCGGCAGGATCGACGAAAGCGCCATCCTGCATCATGGGCTCTTCGAAGCACCGAAGGTGCCGTCGTTCGTCACCGGGAACACGGCGCTGGTGGGCGACGCCGCCCACGCAATGGCGCCCTTCCTTGGACGTGGTGCCTGCGAGGCCATCGTTGACGGAGCCACGCTGGGGCGGTCCGTGGCTCAGGCCTCCAGTGTCGAGGCGGCTCTGGCCGTGTTCAATAAGGAACGCCGGGCGCGAAGCCAGCGGCTGGTGCTCGCCTCCCGCCTCATGGGTCAATTCGCCATGATGGATACGGGCTCAGGAATCCGCAACGCTGCGGTCGGTACCGCCGGCCGGCTGGTGAAGCCCAGGCCGCGGCAGGGTCCCACGCTCCCCCGCCCCTAGGACGCGTCAGTCACGCGGGCGCATAAGCGGCGGATTGAGCACGGCATGCGTTGGCTGGCCTGCTGTGGGCCGGGCCGTTTCGGCGAGCCTGAAGAGAGCCGCGGGGCGGCCGGCTTCGCCAGCAGTCATCCGTCCGGTGCTCTCCAGAAAACCAGGGGTTCCGGTGGCCTTCCGGTGGAAGTTCCTGGGATCGAGGCGGGTGCCCCAGACGGCCTCGTAAACGGCCCGGAGCTCGGCGACGGTAAATTCCTCACCACAGAATGCCGCCGCCAGCGGCGAGTATTCGAGCTTTGATTTCGCCCGCTCCAGGGCATCGGCGAGGATCCGCTCATGGTCGAAGGCGAGCAGCAGTTCACCCGCCAGGACTTTGCTGACCGGATACCAGCCGGCATGCTCGGCGTCGCTCCCGGCGGACAGCACCGGGAAGTTTGGAGCAAGCAGTAAGTGAGCCACGGTGAGCACGTCACCGCGGGGATCGCGCCCCTTCGGGCCATAGCTCCCCAGCTGCTCCAGGTAGCCAGGGACATGCTCGACGCCGGCCTCCTCACCGAGTTCACGCGCCGCGGCGGTGACCAGGTCCTCACCGGCAAGCACAAAACCGCCCGGCAGGGCCAGTGCGCCGCGGAAAGGCTCGATGAGCCGGCTGATAAGCAGGACGTTCAGGGCGTCGTCGGCCACGGTGAGGGCGACGACGTCGACCGTCACCGGGAAGCGCGGGGGCTCCGGGTGGGATTCAGGCATGTCCCCATCTTAGGAACTTATCGTCACCTTGACAATAAGTTCCGGTGCGGCCTAGGGTTTGATTATCGTCAAAGTGACGACAAGAAGACCGTTGAGGAGAATCCCATGGCCAGCATCAAGAACTACCCCTGGATCAGCCACTTCCTGGGCAGCCCCACCGGCTACGTCGTCCACCTCCAAAAGGGTTCGGTCCGCCACGAAGGAGTGGGCCAGGCGTTCTGGTACCGTCCAGCGGTCTCCGTGCTCAGCGAGGTTCCCGTTGATGACCAGGAACTGCCCACTCTCTTTCACGCCATAACGCGCGACCACCAGGACGTAAGCATCCAGGCAAACGTGACCTACCGCTTCATCGACCCTGTGGCCGTCTCCAGTCGCCTCGACTTCGGTCTCCAACCGGCCGGCGCAGGTCCCGCGACCGGCAGGGACCAAGTTGCTACGATCATCGGCCAGCTGTGCCAAAGCCACGCCATTGACCAGATCGCCACCACCACGCTGGCCGAAGCCCTGGAACGCGCCGTCAGCCAGCTCCGCACAGTCCTTACCGACGCGTTGCGCTCGGACGCCCGGCTCCTGTCCACCGGCATCGAGATCCTCGGCGTGCAGGTCCTGGCCGTCCGGCCGGAGTCGGACGTCGAAAGAGCCCTCCAGACTCCGGTCCGCGAACAGCTCCAGGCCGAAGCAGACCGCGCCGTCTACGAACGCCGGGCCGTCGCCGTCGAACGCGAACGAACCATTTCCGAGAACGAAATGGCGAGCCAGATCGAACTGGCCACCCGCCGCGAACACCTGGTGGCCCAGGAAGGCGCCAACGCGCGGCGCGCGGCCGAGGAAAAGGCGGCCGCGGGACTGATCGACGCACACGCTTCAGCGGAACGCCAGGGCATCAGCGCCGACGCCGAAGCGAACCAGATCCGGCTGCTGGGAGAGGCTTCTGCGGCACGCGAGGCCGCCACCATGGAGGTCTACCAGGACGTGGACCAGGCCACGCTTCTTGGCTTGGCCCTCCGCGAGGCAGCCGGCTCGCTGCCGAACATCGGGAACCTCACCATCACCCCGGACATGCTGAGCGGGGCCCTCGCCGGGCTGCTCCGGGAACCTGCCGGCACCACCGGCAACGCCGGGAAGTAGGATCCCGGCATGGCAAATCCCTGCCTGGTCATCGTCCACCGACGGACCGAACTCCAGGAACTCCTGGACCGGCATGCCACCCGCGGCCAAGCCGAATTCTTCCTCCGCACACGCGGACGCAACATCCAGGACGTGCAAAAGCACCACGACAGGATCACCGCCGCCCTGGAAACGGTCCGGGCCGCAGTTCCTGCCGAGTGGCGCCACGCCGAGGTGGAGCGCACGGACCTCAGTCGTTTTCTGCTGACGCCGGAGGACGTCGTGGCCGTTGTGGGCCAGGACGGGCTGGTGGCCAACGCGGCCAAGTACCTCACCGGCCAGCCGGTCATCGGGATCGATCCGGAGCCGGGAGCGAATCCCGGCGTCCTGGTCCGGCACACGGCCAACGAGGCAGCAAAGCTGCTCCAGGCAGCTGCCGTGGCCGGGCCCGATCGGCTGAAACGCGAGGAGCTGGCCACGGTGACGGCACGCCTCGACGACGGTCAGGAAATCTCGGGGCTTAACGAAATCTTCATCGGGCACACTTCGCACCAGTCGGCCCGGTACCAGCTCACCAGCCCGGACGGCCAGAGCGAACGGCAGTCCTCGTCCGGGCTGATCGTCTCCACCGGCACCGGCGCCACGGGCTGGTGCGCTTCCATCGCCCTGGAGCGTGGAGGGCGCGCCCTGCCGGCGCCGGCGGACCCCCAGCTCGCGTGGTTCGTCCGCGAGGCCTGGCCCTCCCCCATCACCGGAGCCTCCCTGACGGAGGGAGTGCTGGAGGCGGGCGATTTACTCCGGATCACCGTGGCATCCGACCAGCTGGTGGTGTTCGGCGACGGCATGGAATCAGACCGCCTGACCGCATCCTGGGGCCAGGAAATCACGGTGCGGTTGGGCGAAAGGCCCTTGCGGCTGGTGGTGTAAGCACGGTGTCTGGTCAATCCGGCTCGCGTGTGTTGTGATCTTGACTAGTCGATGAATAGCGCCGGAAAACCCCGGCTGCACGGCGGCCTCATCGTTACGACACGCTGGCAACGCGGCAGGAGGCAAGGCGATGGCATCCATGGACGGAACCGTGGCACTGGTGACGGGCGCGGCCGGAGGCTTGGGAAGTGCTGTCGCCTCCGGCCTTGCACGCGAAGGTGCCGTGGTGGTCGTGGTGGGGCGCTCAACAACCCGGGCGAACGAGGCGATGGTGGGTATCCGCCGGCTTGTGCCGGGCGCCAAACTCGAGCCGTTGGATTGTGACCTGTCAGACCAGTCCTCGATCCATGCCGCGGCCGCTGAGTTCCGGTCCCGCCATGACAGGCTCGACGTGCTGGTCAACGCGGCGGGCGTGTTCCGAAAAGAGCGCCACGTAACCACCGATGGGCTCGAACTGACCTTCGCCACCAACGTCATGGCCTACTTCCTGCTCACCAACCTTCTGCTGGACGCGCTCGCGCGAGCGACCGCGACAGCAGGTAACGCCGGAAGTGCGGACCGTCCTGACGCTTCGCCGAGGGTATCCCGCATTGTCAATATTGCGTCCAGATACGGCAATGCCAGGCTGAACTTCGACGACCTCCAAACTGCAGGCGGCAAGTACAGCTACCTTCGCTCGACGCCGCCCACAATGCTGGCCCGGGTTCTGCTCACGCAGGAGTTCGCTGAGCGTCTGCGCGGCTCAGGCGTGGTCGCTAATGCCGTCCATCCGGGACTGGTCAAGAACACGACGCTGCTTCAGGACGTCGGGGGCCCATTCCGCTGGATCACGAACACGTTTGGAGCACCGGCAGAGAAGGCGGCGGATACCCCGCTATGGCTCGCCACGTCACGCGAAACAGCGGGAGTCTCCGGAAAGTTATGGGCCAAGCGAAAGGAGCTTCCTACGCCTGGAATGGGATCGGATGCCAATGCCCGCAAGCGCCTGTGGGACGAGTGCGCGCGCTTGGCCGGGATGCCGTGACGGAGCGCCTGTTGGTGTGGATGGGCACTGCAGGACTGGAAATTGTCTGCCTCCAAACCCTCTCAGCGGGTTGTTAACCGTCCATTCATCCCCGGGACGTAGCCTCGGCGTCGTGAACGTACTCGATCTGTCCCGCCATGGCTTTACTGTGCTCGATACTGACGACGACGATCCCGTCCTCGTCTCTCCCGACGGCACTCCGGTTGACACGTGGCGCGAGGGTTATCCCTATGCCGAGAGAATGACCCGGGATCAGTACGAAATGGAGAAGCGGCTGCTGCAGATCGAGCTGCTCAAACTCCAAAAATGGATTAAATCCACCGGCCGCCGCCTTGTTATGGTCTTCGAGGGCCGGGACGCGGCCGGCAAAGGCGGAACCATCAAACGCTTCACCGAACACCTCAATCCGCGCGGAGCACACGTTGTGGCACTGGAAAAGCCCAGCGAGCGTGAACAGTCCCAGTGGTATTTCCAGCGCTACGTTGCCCACCTGCCGGCCGCAGGCGAAATCACCATGTACGACCGCTCCTGGTACAACCGCTCCGGCGTCGAACGCGTTATGGGATTCTGCACGGACGATCAGTACCACAGCTTCCTCAGCCAAGCCCCTGCCTTCGAACAGGTCCTCACCAACGATGGCATCGACGTCGTGAAGTTCTGGTTCTCCGTGTCCCGCACCGAACAGCTGACCCGGTTCGCGATCCGTCAAGTGGACCCCGTCCGGCAATGGAAGCTCTCCCCCATGGACCTGGCATCACTGGACAAGTGGGACTCCTACACCGCAGCCAAGGAGTCCATGTTCCTGGCAACTGACACGGACTGGGCGCCGTGGACGGTGGTCAAGAGCAACGACAAGAAGCGGGCCAGGGTCGAAGCCATGCGCCACGTCCTGCACATGTTCGACTACGAGGACAAGGACACCGACCTCGTCAATGAACCTGACAGCCTCATCGTCGGCTCCGCCTCGCGCATTTTCGAGGACGGCGAGAATACCCAGGGCTTCTCGCAGCTGCGCGGGAACGCTGTCTGAGAAGTGTGGTGGGCAGAGGTAAACTCCCTGCCCTTCGGCCCTCGGAGCGGTTTCACAATCCGTGGACGAGCCACTGTGCTGTGCGGATCAGTTCGGCATCGGAACCCTCCGCTCGGAGACCACCAATGACCGAACGCGTCACGGCCGCACCTTCGAAGAGACTAACGACGGTGCTGGCTACTGCGTTGCGCTGTAGTTCCCCGAGTTCCGGCCTGGCGCGCTCCACAAGGTCAGCTACATGCTCGGCGTACTGGGCGTAGAAGGCCCTGACCGCCGCGGCAATCTGCTCGTCTGCCGCGGCAATGGCCCAGAGCTCGACGTGCATGCCGACTCCGGCCGGATCCGAGTGTTCAGCCAGGAGGGCGGCAAACAACCTCTCCGAGTGCTGCCGCGTCAACAGCTCGCCTTCGCCCGGACCGTCTCCGACGCCGATCCCGGACATTTGCTTCAGCCGTTGAAGTGAGCGCTTGAGCGAGCGATCAAGAACGGCACTGATCAGGTCTGCCCTGGTCGGAAAATAGTGCTGCAGGTGACCCACGCGGACCCCGGCCGCGGCTGCAAAGTCCCTCATCGCGGAACCGGCGTTGCCCTTGGCGACCAGTACTTCTTCAGCGGCATCAAGGATGGCCGCCTGTCTGAGGGCGCCCTTGGTTCCGGTCATGATCTCAATATTGTCACACCGCGCAGCTCCAGTTCGGCGACCATTTCGGCCAGGCGGGGAGTACTCTCCGGGAAGCTGATGCCAGGCCGTGAGTCCTCATGCAGGACATGGCGGAGGCCGAGCAGCCCGCCCAGCGCGGTGAGGTGGGCTTGCCCGAGTGGGTCCGAAATCATGGCGGTTCGGATTCCTTTCCGTCCCTGCACATCGACTCGGACATGAGCGATGCCGCCCTTGCCCGGCGAGTACAGGAGTGAGCGCCGGACGGACGTCCAACGACTCCCCCGACCCCAGCGGAAGAGTCCCACCGTCTTCGCCGCCAGGAGGGCCCCCGTCGATGCGTTGGAGCTGAAGCCGATGCGGGTGGCGGCTGTCCCGGTTCCGAGGGTCATGGGGAGGGTGAACTGTTCGGGAGTGTCCAGCCGCGCAACTTTTGTGCGGTGTCCGGCAATATCCACCCAGCGGGTGTCGCTCAAGGGGCTGATGATCATGGGCTTGCCATCTTTCCGGACCTCGAAGTCGTGCCCAAGCCGGTCGATAAAGTCCACGGAGTCCGCGCCTGCCCGGTCTTTGGTGTCGTAGCGGATGGCAACGTCGACCTGTTGTGCACCTCCCGCATCTTCGGCCAACATTCCTGTAACGAGGCTAATGACCCCGCCCATCCATCCGGAGGACAGAAGTACCGGCGCAGTCGGGCTGAGCAGCGTTGCCTGCGTGGCAGCCTTGGTGAGGCGGCTCGTCCAACGGGTGATGTCCACATAGGGGATTCCTGCGCTGACGGCGGCGCGCAGAACACGGTCATCGGGATCGTTGACAACGCTGATGACGGCCCGCGCCTGGGCGGCGAAAGGCGCCGGATCGTCGAGGTCCCACTTCCGCACAGTCACGTTGTGCGCTTCCGCCAGAGCGGCTCCGTCCGCAGGATTTCTGCCGGTCAGGACAAGAGGCCAGAGAGGGGCGGCGAGCCCGGTAAGGGCCGTTCCAACGGTGCCGTATCCGCCCACGATCAGGACTGGACCGGCAGGTTGGTGTTCAAGTAAATCGGTCATAAAGCAAGTTTAGGTCATATGACCTAAAAGTCTAATCGTGGGTTACTTGGAACGTCCTCACAGTGCTCAGTGCTCAGTGCTCAGTACAAGAAAATCAGCAGCCAGTCGCGGTTGTGCGCGTGCACCAGCGCGAGGAATAGCACGAAGTCAAAGACCAGGTGGACGGTCACGACGTAGGTGAAGGACTTTGTCAGCTTGAAGGTGTATCCCTGCAGCAGCGCAAACGGGAACGTCAGCAGCGGTCCCCAGGCCATGTAGCCGATCTCCCACAGGAACGACGAGAAGACCACGGCCTGCAGAATGTTGGCGAGCCAGTCCGGGAAGTGCCGCCGGAGCAGCGTGAACGTGGTGCAGATGAAGAACAGCTCGTCCCAGATTCCAACAGCGTTCACGCCGAAAAAAAGGCGCCAGAAAATGGTGGGGTCCGACGCGTCGGGCCAGTTCTGATACACGTTCGTGCGGATCAGGTACACCGGCAGAATGAGGTAACCGAGTGCCACAACAGCGATCAGATACAGCCTTGCGCTCACCGGCCATTTGCGTCCCGTGTTCACCGGGAACCTGATGATCCTCTCGCGGTAGATGAACCGGGACACCAGCCACGGCACCAGCACAGCCAACGCGAGAGCGCTACCCATGAGCGTCATGTGCGTGATGCTCAAATCAGCGTTCAACGGAACCAGGCTGATGATCACCATTCCCGCCGCAATGAGCGCCAGGTGCCGCAGGAGTTCGCGGTCGATCAGTGCTGCCAAAACCAGGCTCACAGCCAGCATGCCGTAGCCGACGTATTCATTCTCGACGCCGAAGAGGAACACCCCGGACGCCGAGAGCAGCACCGCAGGCATCAGCTTCCAGCTGAGTGCGGTGCGGGCTGATTCGGTCAATATCGATGTCACCCCATCAGCATGCCAGCGACGGCCGTGGCGCGAAACTATCCGGCCGAAGACGTGTACTTCTTGTAGTCGTCGCACGTGGGGCCTGAGTCGAGCATCAAATTGAGCGAACGGAAAATGCCCGCCCTGCTCGTAGGGCCATACTGTCGGACCCCCTGGGTAGCTTCGAGGCAAGTAGACCGACTATGGAAGGGGCCACTCATGTCGACGCCAACTAACCAGAACACTGGTTCAAGCAAGATGGGCCTGGGTCCCGGAACGCGAAAGCATTCCGATGGCGCGTCGTTCCCAGGGATCCCAGCAACGAGAACTATGCCGGAGTGGTATCCGGCCTTGCTTTCGTCGGTTTCCGGGCATGTCGCAGCGGGCCGGCGTCGATCGCTTGCTGCCGTGAACCAGCAACTCATCCAAACGTATTGGGCCATCGGCAGGGACATTCTCGATCGCCAGGAGTCCGAAGGATGGGGATCCAAGGTCATTGACCGTTTGTCCGCCGATCTGCGCCAGCAGTTTCCTGAAGCGAAAGGGTTTTCCCCTCGCAGCCTAAAGTACATGCGGGCGTTCGCAGCCGCCTGGTCGAAGGACGAAATTGTGCAGCAGCCTGCTGCACAATTGCCGTGGGGCCACCAGATGGTGCTGCTCGACAAGGGGAGCGATACCGAAGCCCGCCTCTGGTACGCGGCAGCCGCCGTCGAGCATGGCTGGTCCAGGAATGTCCTGGTGCATCACATTGAGTCCAAGCGCATGGAGCGCACGGGAAAGGCCGTCACGAATTTCACGGCGATTTTGCCACGCGAGGATTCCGACCTGGCGCAGCAGTCGTTCAAGGATCCTTACGTCTTCGATTTCGTCGCCATGACGGACAGGCGCAATGAGCGCGAACTCGAGAATCAGCTGGTCGACCACATTCAAAAGTTCCTGCTGGAACTCGGCCAAGGATTTGCATTCGTGGGCCGGCAGGTGAAACTGCAGATCAACGCCCAGGAGTTCTTTGCGGACCTGCTTTTCTACAATTTCAAACTTCGTTGCTTTGTGGTGATCGAACTGAAGGCTACCGAATTCAAACCCGGATACCTTGGCCAGCTTGGCATGTACATGGCGGCAGTGGATGACCTACTGGCCCACACCGATGACAAACCCACTATTGGTCTCCTGCTGTGCAAGTCCAAGGACAATCTCGTGGCCGAGTACGCTCTCCGCACGACGCAAATGCCCATTGGTGTCTCCGAGTGGAAAACCGAAATCGTGGAGTCGCTCCCCGAGGAATTCGCATCCACTCTGCCCAGCATCAGCGACATCGAAGCCGAGCTTTCGCAAGACTTTTCACAGTGAGATCTAGTGAAATAGCCTGTCCTATGCTCTTGGGTAGCTAGCCGAGACTCTGCGTCAGCCCGGGGTGAGGACGCAGAACTCGTTGCCTTCCGGGTCGGCGAGGCACACCCAGGACACATCGCCCTGGCCGACGTCGGCCTCGGTGGCGCCGAGGGCCCGCAGCCTGGCCACCTCTGCCGCTTGATCCTCACCGGGATACGGCATCAGGTCGAGGTGGACCCGGTTCCACACGGTCTCCGGTCCGGACTTGCCAAGGAACTCCAGATACGGCCCGACACCCGCGGCCGAACGCAGCCTCGCATGATCGTCGTTCACCTCGTGCAGGGTCCAGTCCGTAGCCTCGCCCCAGAACCGGGCCATTGCCCTTGGATTCGCGCAATTAACCACCACTGTGGCGATCGGCCCGGTGTCCCGGTAGATCGGTCGCGGCTCCAGAACACAGAACACGTTGCCCTCCGGGTCAGCCAGGACTGTCCACGGCACATCACCCTGGCCTACGTCGGCGGGCGTCGCACCGAGCTCCAACAGGCGCGCGACCAGCTCCGCCTTATGGGCAGTAGAGGTGGTGGCGAGATCGAGGTGCGCGCGGTACTTCACTGACTCAGGGTCCGGGACGGTGACGACATCAACGCACACGGCGCTGGGGTCCGGCCAGGCGAAGCCTACGGGTTCAACATTGGTCACTCCGGGTCCTTCACTGGAGACACCCCAGCCGAGCGCCTCCGCCCAGAACCGGCCGAGAGCTGAGTCATCACGAGCCTTGAAATTCACCTGAACAAGTCGTAGCGCCATACCACCCGACCCTATACCGAAGAGCCAGCGATATGAGAGGAGCCCGTACTGTTGGGACTATTCGGGCGTCTCGTTCTGCTCCTTTGCGGCAAGCCGCTGGACTTGCCACTGATGCACGTCGGCCAGCCAATCCAACGGCGCCGTTGGACCGACCCTCGGATCGTCGCTAACCCGACCGTCCCGCAGGTCCTCCACGTACGCGCGATCCTGTTCAATGCGTGCTCGCAGCTGATCGGCCCCGCCAATTGAGCCGTGCCCTGGGACGACGACACTGACGTCATCCGCCACGCTTTCGAACAGCCGCAACCCGGCGAGGTAGTCCTCGATCGGATTCGCGGCCTCAAGGTCGAGGAACGGAATCAGGATGTCAGAAAGCATGTCTCCGGCAACCAGGACGCCGCGCTCCTCGATGAGCAAACCCGCATGGCCTGGGGCATGGCCCTGGTGCGCAAGGATCCGGACCGCCGGGCCATCCCAAGGGACCTGCGCAGCTTCGGCGGGCAGGCCACTAATGAGCCCGAGCAGTTCCATCGGGATGTCCTCGGCGTACTCGGGCGGCAGCCCCTCGGCGACGAGGTCACGCCAGTTCGAGCGCGAGAGCACACCCTGAATGGATGCCGCGCAGCGGGCTGTGCCGTACCGGGGTGGGTCACCGAAGTCCGGGTGCCAGAGCACGTGGTCCCAGTGAGGATGGGTCGAGAAACCGGCCACTACGGGCTGGCCCAACACGCGAAGGTCATCCGCGAGGGCCGACATCTCGCCGACCGTTATCCCGGGGTCGATCAGCAAGACACCGGCCCTGCCCTGCACAACAACGGAATTACTCTGGATGAACTCGCTCTCGTGAACGAGAACTTCCTCAGCGACTTCCTTCAGCATGAGATGCCTTCCGCTTGTGGTTTGCAACCCCTCGTCGAGACGGTATTAGCAGGCGGTAGTACATGGCAAGCACTATGGGCAGAAGCGGGAGAGCCGCGGTCGGGGTGCCCCAATGGACGCAGCGGTCAAGGCAGTCCAGACCACCGGAGCAGCCGGCACCTGCACCGGCAGACAAGGTACCGGCAGGCTGGCGAGAGCGCATCCACCGGTAGCCGTGGACCCAGAACCAACCGCACTGACGCCTGGTGGGTAAACACAGCCGTCGAGCGGATGGTTAAGCTGGGTGGATGGCGACAGTTATCCTCGTGCGGCACGGCCGCACCACAGCCAATGCCACGGGACTGCTGGCCGGTCGGGCCGCCGGTGTCAGCCTGGACCAGATCGGGCGCGACCAGGCGGCTCTGACCGGAGAGCGGCTCGCAGCCGTGCCCGTAGTTGCGGTGGTATCGAGCCCTCTCGAGCGTTGTCAGCAGACCGCTCAACTCATCCTTGATCGCCAGGCTGGCACTCCGCACGCGCCGTTGGAAACCGATCTTACCGAGTGCGATTACGGCCAGTGGCAGGGCCGCACGCTCAGTGATCTCGCAACCGAAGATCTGTGGTCGGCTGTGCAATCGCAGCCGTCCGCTGTCATCTTTCCCGGCGGGGAATCCATGGCCGCGATGCAGGCGCGGGCGGTAGCAGCAATTCGACGCCACGATGCAGCCTTCGAAGCCGAGTACGGGCCAGGAGCCGTATGGGTGGCGGTGAGTCACGGTGACGTTATCAAATCAATTGTCGCTGACGCTCTTGGCATGCACCTCGACCTGTTCCAACGCATTAACGTGGGCCCTGCCTCCGTATCGATCGTGCGCTACGGACCCAGCCGGCCGAGCGTCTACGCGACCAACACCGACGCGGGGGATCTTTCGTGGCTGTCGAACGGCGTTTACTCTGGCGACGCGCCGGTGGGCGGCGGCGCAGGGCATAGGGCACCATGAAGCTCATAGGCCTAAAATGCTTATATGCCTACACGTGTTCATGAGTTTGTCTGGCCTGATCGGGTCGTCGTTGGCACCACTGGCCTTCCGGGGGCACGCACGTTCTACCTGCAGGTGCGTGCAGGGACTCAGATCGTAAGTATCGCCATGGAGAAGCAGCAGTCGGCGCTGCTCGCCGATAAAGTCGACGAAATTCTGGACCACCTTCTCACCGTCGAGGGCAACCCCCACAGCGTTCCCACCAGTACCCCCATTGAATTGGTTGACAATGACCATCTCGAAGCCGTTCAGGAGCAGTTTCGGACCGGCGCCATGAGTTTAGGTTGGGACCCAACGACGGCGCAGGTCGTGATAGAGGCCTATCCGATCACCGATGTCGAAGCTGATAACAACAGTGAATCGCTTGATGAGGACGACTCTGACGTGGCCGAAATGCTGCTGGTGCGGATGCCGGTTGGCACCGCCCGCGCATTCGCTAAGCGCACGCGTGAGGTTGTGGGCGCCGGGCGTCCCGCGTGCCCGCTCTGCGGTTATCCCGTAGACGCCGACGGGCACGTCTGCACTCGGCCCGAGGTCTGATGCCGGCGCCCAACCTGTTTACGGCCGAGCTGACGCTGACTGGGCGCATAACGACGGCGTCGAACGCCACCTTCCTGGGCAGCATCGGGGACACGAAAGTCGTCTATAAGCCGATAGCCGGGGAAAAACCGCTGTGGGATTTTCCCGACGGCTTCCTTGGCTACCGGGAGGTTGCCGCCTACCTGGTTTCAGAGGTCCTCGGCTGGAACGTGGTGCCACGCACCTGGCTGCGCGAAGGTCCGTTCGGAGAGGGGATGGTGCAGCTGTGGCAGGAGACAGACCCCGACCAGAACGCGGTAGACCTCGTTGCGTCGGACGACGTACCGGAGATCGGCTGGAAACACGTCCTCGAGGGTCAGGATGAGAATGGACGGATGGTCGCCCTCATTCACGAGGACTCTCCGGCGCTCAGGCGCATGGCGGTGTTCGACGTCGTCGTGAACAACGCCGACCGCAAAGGCGATCACATCCTTGCCATCACGGACGGACACCGGCACGGCGTGGACCACGGGCTTACCTTTCACCGTGACCACAAGCTGCGCACGGTGCTATGGGGGTGGCTGGGAGACGCTCTGACCGGCGAGGAACTTGCGGGCATCGATCGTGTCAGCGAAGGACTGGACGGTGAGCTGGGCCGCAACCTGGCGGACCTGCTCAGCGCCGAAGAAATTGCGTCGGTCGCCGCGCGCTGCGCCCGGTTGCGCTTGGCGCGTCGGTTCCCGGCTCCGAGCGGTGAGATGTCGGCGGTGCCCTGGCCACTGTTCTAAGGGAATCGCGACTTCATCGTGAAAACGCTGCTGCAAGGCCGGACCCCGTCGAGGGCGTACGTGGATTCGTTGCCCAAGGACGCGAACGAGCTAGCTGGCAAACCGCAAAACGGCCCCACACATAATACGTGTGAGGCCGTTTCCGTATCGCCCAGTTCCGGATCTCGGCGGTCTCGATCGACGCGTGTGTGTGACTAGAAATCCCAGTCGTCGTCCTCAGTGTTGACAGCCTTGCCGATGACATACGACGAACCTGACCCCGAGAAGAAGTCGTGGTTTTCGTCAGCATTCGGGGACAGGGCCGAGAGGATGGCCGGGTTTACGTCGGTGACGGAAGCCGGGAACATGGCCTCGTAGCCCAGGTTCATCAGTGCCTTGTTGGCGTTGTAGTGCAGGAACTTCTTGACGTCCTCGGCCAGGCCAACGGAGTCGTAGAGGTCGTGCGTGTACTGGACTTCGTTTTCGTAGAGTTCGAACAGCAGCTCGAACGTGTAGTCCTTGATCTCCTGCTTGCGCTCCTCGGAGAGGCCCTCCAGGCCCTTCTGGAACTTGTAGCCGATGTAGTAGCCGTGCACGGCTTCGTCGCGGATGATCAGGCGGATCAGGTCGGCCGTGTTCGTCAGCTTGGCCCGTGAGGACCAGTACATGGGCAGGTAGAAGCCCGAGTAGAACAGGAAGGATTCCAGCAGCGTGGAAGCAACCTTGCGCTTTAGGGGATCGTCGCCCTGGTAATAGTCCATGACGATCTGGGCCTTCTTCTGAAGGTTCACGTTCTCGGTGGACCAGCGGAATGCCTCGTCGATCTCCTTGGTGGAGGCCAGCGTGGAGAAGATCGAGGAGTAGCTCTTGGCATGCACGGACTCCATGAACGCAATGTTCGTGTAGACGGCTTCCTCGTGCGGGGTGATGGCGTCGGGAATCAAAGAAACGGCGCCCACGGTGCCCTGGATGGTATCCAGCAGGGTCAGGCCGGTGAACACGCGCATGGTGAGCTGCTGCTCGTCCGGGGTCAGCGTGGCCCACGACTGAACGTCGTTGGACAGCGGGATCTTCTCCGGCAGCCAGAAGTTGTTGACCAGGCGGTTCCAGACGTCTACGTCCTTATCGTCCTGGATGCGGTTCCAGTTGATCGCTTCGACGTGGCTAAGCAGCTTGACCTTCTCGGTCATGTCATCCCCTAAAAGTTGGGTTGTTCTTTGAAGTTAAGCGTACGACGGCGGGCGGGCGCCCGCCGTCGTACCGTCCAGATTTAGTTGAAGATTAAAGCATGCAGCTGACGCAGCCGTCCACCTCAGTTCCCTCCAGCGCGAGCTGGCGGAGACGGATGTAGTAGATGGTCTTGATGCCCTTCTTCCAGGCATAGATCTGGGCCCGGTTGATGTCGCGCGTGGTGGCGGTGTCCTTGAAGAACAGCGTCAGGGACAGGCCCTGGTCCACGTGCTGGGTGGCGGCGGCGTAGGTGTCGATGACCTTCTCGTAGCCGAGCTCGTACGCGTCCTGGTAGTACTCCAGGTTGTCGTTCGTCAGGTACGGCGCCGGGTAGTACACGCGGCCCAGCTTGCCTTCCTTGCGGATCTCGATCTTGGACGCCACCGGGTGGATCGAGGAGGTGGAGTTGTTGATGTAGGAGATCGAGCCCGTCGGCGGGACAGCCTGCAGGTTCTGGTTGTAGATGCCGTGCTCCATGACCGAAGCCTTCAGCGCGCGCCAGTCATCCTGGGTGGGGATGTGGATGTTCTTGAACAGCTCCGCTACCTTCTCGGTCTGCGGCACCCACTCCTGCTCCGTGTACTTGTCGAAGAACTCGCCCGAGGCGTACTTGGACTTCTCGAAGCCGCCGAAGGTCTGCCCGGTCTGGATGGACAGCAGATTGGAGGCGCGGACCGCGTGGTACACCACCGAGTAGAAGTAGATGTTGGTGAAGTCCAGGCCCTCTTCGGAGCCGTAGTGGACCCGCTCGCGGGCCAGGTAGCCGTGCAGGTTCATCTGGCCCAGGCCGATGGCGTGGGACTGGTCGTTGCCTCGGGCGATGGACGGCACGGAGGTGATGTTGGACATGTCCGAGACTGCCGAGAGGGACCGGACGGCCGTTTCGATGGTCAGGCCGAAGTCCGGGCTGTCCATGGCCTTGGCGATGTTCAGCGAACCCAGGTTGCAGGAAATGTCCTTGCCGGTCTGGTCGTAGGACAGGTCATCGTGGTACGTGGTGGGCTGGGAAACCTGGAGGATCTCCGAGCACAGGTTGGACATGATGATCTTGCCGTCGATCGGGTTTTCCCGGTTCACGGTGTCCTCGAACATGATGTACGGGTAGCCGGATTCGAACTGGATCTCGGCGAGGGTCTGGAAGAACTCGCGCGCCTTGATCTTGGTCTTCTTGATCCGGGAATCGTCCACCATCTCGTAGTACTTCTCGGTGACCGAGACATCGGAGAACGGCATGCCGTAGACGCGTTCGACGTCATACGGGGAGAACAGGTACATGTCCTCGTCCTTCTTGGCCAGCTCGAACGTGATGTCCGGGATGACAACGCCCAGCGAGAGGGTCTTGATGCGGATCTTCTCATCCGCGTTCTCGCGCTTGGTGTCCAGGAAGCGGTAAATGTCCGGGTGGTGCGCGTGCAGGTACACGGCGCCGGCACCCTGGCGGGCACCGAGCTGGTTGGCGTAGGAGAAGCTGTCCTCGAGGAGCTTCATCACGGGGATAACGCCGGAGGACTGGTTCTCGATCTGCTTGATCGGGGCGCCGACTTCACGGATGTTGGTCAGCGCGAACGCCACACCGCCGCCGCGCTTGGACAGCTGCAACGCAGAGTTGATGGACCGGCCGATCGACTCCATGTTGTCTTCGATGCGGAGCAGGAAGCAGGAAACCAGCTCGCCGCGCTGGCGCTTGCCGGCGTTCAGGAAGGTGGGGGTGGCCGGCTGGAAGCGGCCTTCGATGATCTCGTCCACCATCTGCAGCGCGAGCTTTTCGTCGCCGCGGGCCAGGTGCAGGGCCACCATGCAGACGCGGTCCTCATAGCGCTCCAGGAAGCGGTTGCCGTCGAACGTCTTCAGCGTGTAGGACGTGTAGAACTTGAACGCGCCCAGGAAGGTTTCGAAGCGGAACTTCTTCTTGTACGCGCGGTTGTAGAGCTCGCGGATGAAGTTCATCGTGTACTGGTCGAGGGTTTCGCGCTCGTAGTACTGGTTCTTGACCAGGTAGTCGAGCTTCTCTTCCAGGTCATGGAAAAAGACGGTGTTGTTGTTCACGTGCTGCAGGAAGTACTGGTGTGCAGCTTCGCGGTCGGCCTCGAACTGGATCTCTCCGTTGGGGCCGTACAGGTTCAGCATGGCGTTGAGCTCGTGATAGCCCAGCCCCTTATAGGCGGCCGGCATCTCGGGCTTTTCGACGGCGGCACTCCGCTTTTCGGCAGCGGCGGTGCCCTGGCCTGCGGCCCTGGTTACTTCTGTGTCTGCGACAGTCGTGTCCAAAACGTGTCCAATCCATTGTGTACGCGGGCGACGTCTTCTGGCGTGCCCATAAGTTCAAATCTGTAAAGCCGGGGGACATCGCACTTGGCTGCAATAATGTCCGCTGCCATGCAGAAGTTGTCCCCGAAGTTTGTGTTGCCTGCACCGATAACCCCACGGATCAGTTGCCTGTTCTGCGGGTCGTTCAGAAAGCGGATTACCTGCTTGGGCACGGAGCCCTCTCCCCCGGTGCCCCCATAGGTCGGCACTACCAGCACGTACGGCCGGGTGGCGAGAAGGGGTGCATCCTTTGCCTGGAGCGGGATCCGTGCCAGCTCACGTCCGAGCTTCGCGACAAATCGGCTGGTGTTCTCGGAGGTGGAGGAAAAGTAGATGAGCTGGCTCCGTGTGGGGTCAGGCGGCAACGGGGCCACCTGGGCCCTGACTACTGCCGGTGCTGACACGGGAGTCACCTCATGTGTGCGGATTGAAAGATGCCGGCTGGCGAAAAGTGTAAGGCCTTAGGCCACGGAGGAAACGGCAGACAGTGCCAGTTCCTCGATCTTGTCCGGGCGGAAGCCTGACCAGTGGTCCTGGTCCGTGACTACAACAGGTGCCTGCATGTAGCCCAGCGCCTTCAGGCGCTCGAGGGCCTCGGCGTCCTGGGAGATGTCAACGCTCTGGTAAGTGATGCCCTTTTTGTCCAGCGCACGGTAGGTTGCGTTGCACTGTACACACGCAGGTTTGGTGTAAACCGTAACGGTCATTGTCCCTGTCCCCTTTTATCGAAATCTTCGCTCGTCTTAGTCCTGCCCAAGCTGTACGTCGATACTACATGTAGTGCAGACGGCTCTTCGGAACCCCAAGATGATGTATTACAAGTATGTCATTTAATGCACTTTTAATCCACAGGCAAGCCCTCTCAAAATGGCCGGAATCCCGCCGTTTTTGCGGACGAAATCCACACCCTGTGGAGTACTTAGCCACAATTAACCCCCCGCGTGTCGCGTGCTGGGCGGCGTGTCGCGCTTAGTATGCGGACCACTACATCTAGTGCCGGGCACGCAAAAGGGGCCCTGAAGATACCTTCCGGACCCCTGCGACGTGATGAACCTAACCAGCTACAGCTGAGCCTCCCGGCGGTCCAGGACAATCTGCTGCACGTCCAGGTAGCCGGACTGGAATCCCGCCCGTGAGTAGCAGAGGTAGAACAGCCACATCCGCTGGAAAACGGCGTCGAACCCCAGTTCGCCCACCTCCTGTGAGCGCGCCATGAACTGCTCCTCCCAGAGGCGGAGGGTCGCGGCGTAGTGATCGCCCAGCCCCATCCGCTCCCGCACCCGGAGTGTGGTGTGCTGCTGGGTCACGCTTTCGATGGCCCGCACGGACGGCAGGAAGCCGCCGGGGAAGATGTACTTGTGCACCCAGGTGTAGGCGTTGCGCGTGGCCAGCATACGGCCGTGCGGCATGGTGATGGCCTGGATGGCCACCTTCCCGCCCGGGGCCAACACGCGGTCGATGGTCTGGAAGTAGATGGGCCAGTACTCATAGCCAACCGCCTCGATCATTTCCACTGACACAATCGCGTCGAACTCGCCTTCCACGGCGCGGTAGTCCTGCAACGCCACGGTCACCTGCTCTGCAAAGCCGGCGGCCGCAATCCGTTCCTGCGCCAGCGCACGCTGCTCACTGGAGAGCGTCACGCTGTAGACCGTGGCACCGCGGGCTGCTGCCCGGAGGGCAAGCTCACCCCAGCCGGTTCCGATCTCCAACAGCCGCGTGCCCGATCCGACGCCGGCCTTGTCCAGCAGCCTGTCAATCTTGGCCTGCTGGGCCTCCGCCAACGCGTCCCACGGGACCGAGTCCAGCGCACCGTCACTCAGCGGGAAAAGCGCCGAGGAGTAACTCATGGTGGTGTCCAGGAAGTTGGAGAAGAGCTCGTTGGACAGGTCATAGTGCCGCGAGATGTTGCTGCGGGTGTTGTGCTCTTCATTGCGCTCCTGCCGGGGCGTCCGTGGCAGGTACAGGGTCCGGAGCTTCTGCAGCGGTGCGGGGATCAGCGTGTCCACGGACGCGGCGAAGACCTCCAGCACCCCGGCGAGGTCTGACGCTTCCCAGTCCCCCGCCATAAACGACTCGCCCAGCCCGATCAGGCCGTTGTCACCGATGCGCGCTTCGAACGCTGCCGGCCTGAGCATGGTCATCACCGGCGCCTCCAGGCCGCCGGCGCCCAGGACCGAACCGTCCGGGTAGGCAACGCGCATTGGTAGCCGCCGCACGGCCGCCTTGAACAGAAGGCCTGCGGCCTTGCCCGCCACCAGTGCTTTAGTGCCCGACGGCGCGTGGGCAACACCGGGCCACACGTCCGGATCGATCGTGGCCGGCGACGCCGGTACCCCGGCCGCAGTATGCGCCGTCACCGGGTGCCGTGCGGCTGACTTCGCGGCGGAAACCTCCGCAGTTGCAGCTGTTCCGTTTTCATCGGTCATGGTCATTGGACTGCCTCCTGTGAGGGGTGATGTGGTTTTTTGATGACTGGCAGGCGTTTTGCCCAGAGTTTAATGCCCTGAATGCGGATCAGCGCCGATACCAGCAGCGGCGCGGCGGGGACGGCAATGGCGGCTGCCAGGATGTTCCTGACGGTGGCCGGGCGCCGGTGCCCGTCCATGGTTGCGGCGAACGGCCGGTGCCCTTCCCGCTCCAGGACGATGGAGACGGACAGCCGCTGCTCCGGTGCGGGCAGCTTCATCCGGTACTGCCCGTCAACGTCATTGAACGGTGAAACGTAGAAGGCCTTGGGCACGCTGGCCCGGCCGGAAGGATCCGTTTCCAGGAGGTAGCAGTGGCGTTCGCCGTAGGTGTTGTGGACTTCGGCGATCACGCACTGCAGCTCGCCGGACATCCGGTAGCACCAGAAGAGGGTGAGTGGGTTGAAGACGTGCCCGAAGACCCGGGCGCTGGTCAGCATCCGGATGGCCCCGCCGTCGGGCTCCATCCCCCGGGTCCGCAGGAACCGTTCCACGTTGCTGCGGATGGTGGCTCCGGGATCGCCCAGGTGGTCGTCGGCCCGGAAGACGGCCAGCGGCCGCATGATCCAGGGCAGGACGGGGAGCCGGTCCACGTCCACAAACCAGCTGTAGCTCCGGTACGTGAACGCGTTCTTCAGCGGACTCTGGCGCACGTGGGAAATGGACGTGCGGTAGATGGCTGCCGTTGAGCTCATGCGCCCTCCGAGGCAGAGAGCAGTTCGGGCTCGGATGCCTGAGTCGCGGGCGTATCCCAAGTTCGTCCCAGGCTCGCGGCGGCACGGACCCCGGCCAGGGCGCCGTCCTCATGGAACCCCCAGCCCAGGTAGGCGCCGGCGTATGCGATGCGGTCATCACTCAGGGCCGCAATGCGCTGCTGTGCCCGCAAAGATTCGGGGGTGTACTGGGGGTGTTCGTAGACCAAATGTTCCAGCACCCGGTCCTCCGCGATGAGCTCGGACTCCCCCAAGCTCACCAGGTACGGCTGGCCATCCGCCGGCTCCAGTCGCTGCAGCCGGGTGAGGTCGTAGCTGACCAGGACCTTGTCCGGGCGGGCTTCGCAGTCCGGGAGACGGTAGTTCCAGGACGCCCTGGCATTGTCCGCGGCGGGCAGGACGGCCGGGTCCCGGTGGAAAACGGTGTGGTTGACGGAGTACGGCATCTGCCCCAGGGCTTCCTTTTCTGCCGGCGTGGCGTCCGCGAGGAAGCTCAGGGCCTGGGCCGGGTGCGTGGCAATGACCACGGCCTCGAAATCCTCCACACCGTGATCGGTGTCAACTTCCACGCCGAGGGCGTGGCGCCGAATAGCGGTGACCGGACTGCTAAGCCTGATGTCCGGGAGCGTGGCGGCCAACTTCTCCACGTACTGCCCCGAACCGCCGGTGACGGTCCGCCACTGCGGCGAACCCTTGACGCCCAGCATGCCGTGGTGGCCCAAAAACGTGAAGAGGTAGCGCGCCGGGTAGGACAGTGCCGTGGTGGGATCGCACGACCAGACCGCACTGACCACCGGAGTCATGAAATGGGAGATGAAGTACTTGCTGAAGCGTTCCTTGGCCAGGAAGTCACCGAGGGTCAGCTCCGCGTCGCCCGCACCAGGGCCGGTGCCGGACGCTGGAGCTGACTCCACCAGAGCGCGGGCCTTGCGGTAGAAGCGCATGACCTCCAGCAGCATCAGCAGGTAGCGTCCGCGCAGCAGGCTGGACGGGCCGGCGATGATGCCGCGGCCGCCCCCACGGGCCCCGGCGTACTCCAGGCCGCAGCCATCGCAGCGGACAGACATACTCATTTCGGAGTCCTGCGTCTCCACGCCCAGCTCGGCGAACAGCCGCAGCAGGGTGGGATAGGTCCGCTCGTTGTGGACGATGAAGCCGGTGTCGATGCCGAGCGTTGACCCGTCCGGCTGTGCGACATTGTGGGTGTGGGCGTGGCCGCCCAGCCTGCTGTCCGCCTCAAAAAGGGTGACGTTGTCGTGCCGGTTCAGGACGTACGCGGCCGTCAGGCCGGCCACTCCGCTGCCCACAACGGCGATGCGCCGTCCCTGCGGCTTGAAGGTCGAGTTCCCTGCCAAAGACACTGTTCTGCTCCCCTGCTCGGACTGCATGTTCGCTTGCTCGGTGCAAACTCTCTAGGGGCAGTTCGACGCCGTGGGGCCGGTGGATGACTGAGTTTGAAGTTATTCTTTGTGCCAGAATGAAGCGGGCCCCCCGGAACCGGCACAACGCGGTGCTTAGGCGGCCCTGACCGAAGGACTGCGTTGGTAAATCCCGTTCATTTGAAGACTCTCCTTGAAGTTACCCGGCTGGGCTCGTTTGCGGCCGCAGCGGCACGCCTGGGGTACACAGCGTCGGCTGTCTCCCAGCAGATGTCCGCCCTGGAACGCGAGACAGGCGTGGTCTTGTTTCAGCGTTCGGCCCGCAGCGTGGTCCCCACGGAAGCAGCGGTGGTGATAACCAGGCACGCCGCGAAGGTCCTGACGGACATCGAAGCCCTGATGGCGGCGGCCTCCAAGACACACAGCAGCACAAGCCAGGAGCTGCGGCTGGGAATCTTCCCCAGCCTGGCCACCTACGTCCTCCCGCGCATCCTGAAGGATCCGGCGTGGAAAGACCTGGGCATTGACCTCAAAGTGTCCGTGGCCGAGCCGGCCCAGACCATCCAGGGGCTACGTACGGGCGGAGAGTTGGATGTGGCGCTCGTTTTCCAGGTGGGCCAGTCCGGGCTTGCCTGGCCGCACACAATCAACCGGCAGTGGATCGGCGACGACAACTTCCGCGTGGTGCTGCCCGCGGGCTGGGGGTTCCGCACTGACGCCAAGGTGGCGGCGGACCATCTGTCCGAACTGCCCTGGATCATGCACCATCCCGGGAGCCCTGACGCCGTAGTGATCGAACGGCTCTTTGCCAGCTGCAACCTGTATCCGCGCGTGGTGGCCCACAGCGACGATTTCCATGCAAGCCTCGAAATGGCTGCCGCCGGACTGGGCGCTGCACTGGTGCCTGAGCTCGCATTGAGGAACCGGCCGGCCGGCGTTGTGGTGCTTGACGTTCCCGAGATCCGGCTGGCGCGGAACGTGTTTGCCCTGCTCATCAATGAGAAGAAGACTGCCCGGGTGCAGCTGTTTGTGGACCTGCTCGCCGAAACCATGGCCGCTGCGGGGTCCTCAGGCAATTAGCCGGAATGCTGGAAAAGCGCAGCACTTGGGGTCTATGTTGAAGGTATGAACAGGGTAGCGAGCCAGCACTTTGGAGAAATCGAGCTCAACCACGGCAGGGATCACAACATCGCCGCCCAACATGAGCTGGGTGGCCAGGTACTGGAACTCGACCTGAACATCGACGCACACGACCACTTTGACGAAGCGGCCATGCACAAGGTGGACTACCGGTTGCGGTTCCTCCCCGAACTCGTGGACGAGGTGCGGCAGATGATCGCCGACGAGCTGGAGCAGGAAGGCACCAGCCCCCAGGAATACCTCCACTTCCACTGCAGCGCCCTCAAGGACGAGCACCTGCAGAAAGTCTTCGGTGTGGAGGAACGCAGCCAGCTCACCAACGACGTCTTCCTGAAAGCCCTCAAACTTGGCCATGTGGGCATCTTCCCCGGCCAGCCAGAGCGCTACTTTGTTATGGACTTCACCCTCGGCTCACACTTTACGGACGAGGTGCTGGTGGTCGCGGCCGACGAAGACGGCGTGGTGGACGACGAAATCCTCTGGGAGTCCTGAACGCCCTTAACGCACGTCGGCGGCCGGTCACCTGAGGTGACCGGCCGCCGACGGCGTCAATGCGGTGGGTTATTTGGCTGCTACTGCTGTGCTGCCTGCAGCAGGCCGGCGCGGACCGTCTTGGTGGCCTTGACCAGGTTGCGCAGGGACTCTTCGGTCTCGGCGTAGCCGCGGGTCTTCAGGCCGCAGTCCGGGTTGACCCAGAGCTGGCGGGACGGGACGTGCTTGACGGCGGTGGCCAGGAGCTCAGTGACCTCGGCCTCGCCAGGAACACGCGGCGAGTGGATGTCGTAGACGCCCGGACCCACGCCGCGGCCGAAGCCGTGGGACTCAAGGTCGTGGACAACCTCCATGCGGGACCGTGCAGCTTCGATGGAGGTGACGTCGGCGTCGAGGCCGTCGATCGCGTCGATGATTACACCAAACTCCGAGTAGCAGAGGTGGGTGTGGATCTGCGTGGCGTCGGCTGCACCGGCGGTGGAGAGGCGGAAGGAATCCACTGACCACTGCAGGTAGGCAGCGTGGTCGGCCTTGCGCAGCGGCAGCAGTTCGCGCAGTGCAGGCTCGTCCACCTGGATGACCTTGATGCCGGCGGCCTCGAGGTCCGCGATTTCGTCGCGCAGGGCCAGGCCAACCTGGTTGGCGGTCTCGCCCAGGGGCTGGTCATCGCGGACGAAGGACCAGGCCAGGATGGTGACCGGACCCGTGAGCATGCCCTTCATCGGCTTTTCGGTCAGCGACTGGGCGTACTCGGCCCAGGCCACCGTGATGGGGGCGCTGCGGGTGACGTCGCCCCAGAGGATGGACGGACGGGTGCAGCGTGAGCCGTAGGACTGGACCCAGCCGTGGACCGTGACATCAAAGCCTTCGAGGTTCTCGGCGAAGTACTGGACCATGTCGTTGCGCTCGGGCTCGCCGTGCACCAGGACGTCGTAGCCCAGCTCTTCCTGCAGCTCAACAACGCGCTTGATTTCGTCCTTCATAAGCTGCTCGTACTGCTCGTTGGTGAGGTCGCCTTTGTTGTTCCGGGCACGCGCAGAGCGGATCTCGGACGTCTGCGGGAAGGAGCCGATGGTGGTGGTGGGCAGCGGCGGCAGGTGCAGGGCCTCTTCCTGGGCCGCTTCGCGGACTGCGTAGGCAGAACGGCTGAAGTCCGCTGCGGTCAGGGCCTCGGTGCGGGCACGGACGTCGTCGCGGCGGACGCCTTCGGCGGTGGCCCGGGCTGCGATGATGGCTGATGCTTCGTCGATGGCTCCCTTGGCGGAGGCGGGGTCGGCCAGGTAGGACGCGAGGGTCTTGACCTCTACGGCCTTCTGGTCTGCGAACGCGAGCCAGCTGCGCAGCTCTTCGGAGAGCTGGCCTTCTTCTGTGACGTCGTGCGGGACGTGCTGGGTGGAGGTTGAAGTGCTGACGGCGACCCGGCCGGCTGCAGCCTTCAGTTCGTCCAGCTTGGCAGCGGAGACGGCGAGGTCGTTGCGCCAGATGTTGTGGCCGTCAACGACGCCGGCAACCAGGGTCTTGTTGCCAAGGCCGGCCAGTGCTGCTGCGGACGGGACCGCACCCTTGAAGGCGTCGATGTGCAGGGCGTCGATGTTGGTGGCGGCAAGTGTGCCCAGCTGGCCGTCGAGGGCACCGTACGGGGTGGAGACGAGGATCTGGGGACGTGTGGCTGCACCGGAGAGGACCTCGTAGGCGCGGGCAACGGCCGCTTCGATTTCTGCGGCCGGGGTGTCCTGGTCCACCACGAGTGCGGGCTCGTCCAGCTGGATCCAGCTGGCGCCTGCGGCGGCGAGCTTCTCGAGCAGCTGAACGTAGACCGGCAGGACGTCTTCGAGGCGGGACAGCGGGGCAAAGCCAGCGGGGGCCTCATCCGAAGCCTTCGAGAGCAGCAGGTAGGTGACCGGGCCGACGATGTACGGGCGGGTCTCGATGCCGTTGGCTAGGGCGAACTCGAATTCCTCAACAATGCGGTTGGAGGCGAGGGTGAACCCGGTCTCCGGGCCGATCTCCGGAACGAGGTAATGGTAGTTCGTGTCGAACCACTTGGTCATCTCCAGCGGCTGCTGGTCCTTGGTACCACGGGCCAGGCTGAAGTAGCCGTCGATGTCGAGCTGGCCCTCGGCGTTGAGGAGCTTGCCGAAGCGGGCCGGGACAGCGCCGAGGTGGGCGGTGGCGTCCAGGACCTGGTCGTAGTAGGAGAAGGTGCCCGGAACGGCGGCGGCTTCGGTGAGGCCCAGTTGCTGCAGGCGCTTGGCGATGGTCAGCTGGATGCCCTTGGCGGCAGCGTCCAGTGCAGCGGCGTCGATCTTGCCGGCCCAGTAGGCTTCGATGGCCTTCTTGAGCTCGCGGCGGCGGCCGATGCGCGGGTAGCCGAGCAGGGATGCGGCCGGAAACGGAGTGGCAGGGGTGTTCTGTTCAGGCATGGGAGATTCCTTGAGTGTTTGTGGAAAGTGTGAATGGTCTGGCGGATGTTCGAAGGTCAGCTGGCGAGCTGGCGCTGGGCTGAGGCATTGGCACGGACAGCGGCGCTGCGGCGGCCAGCTGAACGGGACTGGCGCGGAAGTGCCAGTTTGTCCAGCACCTCCAGAGCGCTCTGGTGTTCGTTGAACGTGTAGATGTGGATGCCCGGCGCTCCGGCCTGAAGGGCCGCGTTGGCCAGGTCCACCGTGGCCCGGACACCGATCCGGAGGCGTTCGGAATCAGTGTCCGCGGCGGCGAGCCGGGCGAGGAGTTCCGGTGCCGGCTCAACGCCTGTCAGTTCGCCGAGCCGTGTGACCCGGCGCAGGCTGGTGAGCGGCATAACGCCCGGGATGATGGGGATGGTGACCCCGGCCCGGCGTGCGCGGCTGATGAGGTCCGCGTACTGCTCGGTATGGAAGAAGACCTGGGTGATGGCAAAGTCGGCGCCGGAACGCTGCTTCGCGAGCAGCACCTCGACGTCGTGGGCTTCACTGGGTGATTCCGGGTGCCGGGTGGGGTAGGCGGCGACGCCCACGGCGATCTTGCCCGCACACAGCAGGGCCGACCGCCGCTGTTCAACCCGCCGGATAAGTTCGATCAGGTCCTGCGCATACCGCAGTGACCCTGCGGCGAGCGGCGCACCGCCCTTGGGCTGGTCGCCCCGGAGGGCCAGGATGCCCCGGACCCCGGTGTCCAGGAGGTCGCCGATGATCTCCGCCAGCTCCTCCGGCGTGTTGCCAACGCAGGTGAGGTGGGCCAGCGGCCGGAGCGTGGTTTCCAGCAGGAGCCGGTTGATGAGTTCGACGGCGGTGTCCCGGTTCGAGCCACTGGCACCATACGTGACGGAGACGTAGTCCGGCTCAGTGGTTTCCAGTTCCCGGATGGTGGTCCAGAGTGACTCGGCCGCAGCCGGCGAGCGGGGCGGGAAGAGCTCGTACGAGAGCGCCACGGGGGCGGTCTCGGAGAGATTCGGATGCGTTTCGATAAGACTTGGCGGTGACATTTGCGTCCTTGGCTTTGGGCCATTGCCGGATACCGGTCAGCAGATGTGACGGTAGTGCCGGGAATGAATTTGAGTTTGGGAACACGGAAAACTCCACAGGGACGCAGCCGCGACTGTTACGCCTGTAATGAAGTTGTCCGTGAGCAAATGTCAGGCCCACATGGGGGCACCCACACCCTCCACAATCGGAGGATCGCTGACACGTTACCTTGGTAACTTGTATAGAACTCTAGGAGCCGGCGGGGCACCCTTCAAGTCAGCCACCGAATTAAGACGCAGTTTTACGGTGTGTTTCGTGCAGGTGCAGAATTTTGTTCGCCGTTTTGGTCAAAGGAATCATCGAGGCGTACTGCGGAGTCCGGCTGCATTAGCCCGTTACCAGGGCCGGTCCACGCCGGGCCCGAAGTCATCGTCCCGGAGGTACTCGTCCCGCTCCTGCCCGGAATTCCGCTCGCTTTGGGCCTCCTTGGCACTGTCCTTGAGCTGCTCGAGCTGGCTCTGCTGGCCCGGATCCGCCGGAACCTCGTCCTGCCCAGGCTGTTCCGACGGTTGCAGGCTGTCCTTGTCCGCTGCAGCGGCATCGGCCTTTTGCTGCAGCCGTTCCGCCGCCTGTTCCAGCTTCTCCCCTGCGCCGGCTTCCGCTCCTGAATCCGCGCCCGCGTCGAAGCAGCCTTCCGGAGCAGCCTCCGCCACGGCAACGCCTTCGGCAAAGAGCCGGGCCGCCGCCGTCGGATCTTCCGCTTTGGCCTGGGCGTCACCGAGGCGTTCGATGGTGAGGGCGAGGTTGACCCGGACGACGCACTCGTCGGCTGTGCCCGCCAGGGGCAGTGCCTCCTCAAATCGCTGGCGCGCCGCAGCGAAGTCCCCGGCGAGGAACAGCCCGTCACCCTCGGCGAACGGCGCCTTGTGCGGTTCGACGAAGTTGGCCATTCGCAGCCCGGCCGCGGCATCCGCCACGGCCCTGGAGTCCGCGGCCGCGAAGGACCGGGCCGCAGTGTCAGCGAGAATGCCCACGCTCAGAAGCTTGGCGGACAGGCAGAGGACCAGGAGTGCGGGCAGTGCAGACCACCACAACAGCCGACGGCGGCGCTCCCGACGGTCCTGAAACGTCGCCAGCGCTGCCGGTTTCTGAGATACCGGTTCCCGGCGTAACGGTGTGGGTGCTGCCCGCATCATGTTCGAGCTCCCTGTCCGGGACGGAGCTGCCGCCACTGTCGCAGCACCAAGAAAGTTTCGCGGAGGGCAAGGAGGAACGCTCCGGCAGCGAGAAGCCAGTACAGCTCAATCCGGCCGGCAACGTCGCCGTCCGCCGGTGCCTGCTGCAATTCCCCGGGATCAGCGGCCTGCATCATCGGCGCCACCGGGTCTCCGGACGAACGGTGGACATAGGGAACACCCAACTGACCGGCAATCCCCTGCAGCCGGCCTTCGTCGAGAACCGATAAAGCATCCTTGCCGGTTCCGGACGACCGGTCCTGGATATAGCCGGCACCTATGTCCTGCCCCGAACCCTGCCCTGTGTTTTCCTTCATCCGGCCGCCGTCCGCCGTGCCATAGCCGAGCACCGCGCCGCCGTCCACCAGGCCACCGTCGAGCCGAAGTGGCTCCGGTGCCTTGGCGCTGGTCTGTTCACCGTCGCCCAGGTAGTAGACCAGGCGTGGCCGTTCGGGATGGCTGTCCCGCGCGGCGCGCAGCCGCTCCGCCAGCAAGGTTCCGGCAGCCGTGACACTGCTGCCTTTGGAGAATGCGGTGACCTGGGGCTGCAGGACGGACACACTCGTGTCCAGGGCGGTGGTGTCGGTGGTCAGGGGCATCCTGACCACGGCATTGCTGTCGAAGGTCAGGAGCGAAAACCGGGCTCCGGCCAGTTCAGCCGCGATGGCCATAATGTCCTGCCGCACCCCCTCCAGCCGGGGAGAGCTGTCGCCGTAGTCTTCGGCAACGATGCTGCTGCTGGTGTCCACCACAAAGAAAACGTTGACATCCGCCGTCGCGGCTTGGGAACTCCCACCGGGAACACCCGGCCGGAGTGCCGCAGCCAGGAGCAGCAGCACCAGGGCGCCCCTGAACAGCCAGTCGCGGCGTGTACCGGCAGAGCGCGCCCGCGACGCCTGGACGAGACGCCAAGCCAGAAACAGAAAGGTCGCGGCGATGAGCGGGGCCATAACCCACCAGGGCAGGATCGGTTGCAGGGTCACGGCCGGAGCCTCCACGAAGCGCCAGCCAGCACCAGGCCGGACAGGAGTGCCAGCGTCAGGGGCAGCTCGGGCCGGTCCGAGACCACTGCCTGGGGTGCACCCTTCATGGCCGTGGCTTCGGTTTCCTGCACGGACCGGACGATGGCCGCCACGGCTTCCGGGCTGTCCAGCCGGAAGTATGCTCCGCCGCTGGATTCTGCCGCTGTCCGCAGCATGGCTCCGGGCTGGCCGGGGCCAGGCCCATAGTCGAAGTCGCCGGGGTTCAGGGCATACACGGGCACTTCACGCTCCTTCGCGAGGGCGGCCGACTGCTCGAGGGTGAAGATGGGATCGCCGGACAGGTAGTTGTCTGTTGCCAGGACAATGGACCGCGAGCGCCGCTGACCGTCTGCTGCTTCCCTCGCCTCAGCGGCGCCCGTGTCCGGGAATCCGTTGACGCACGACGCCAGGCCGTCGCCAATCAGCGACGATCCGCGACCGTTCCAGGTGCCGTCCAGGAATCCGGCGCTGCCGGGGTTTCCGTCGAACGCGTCTTGGGCCAGCGTGAGCTGCTCCTGGACATATGCGTAGTCGTCGGTGAGTGGGAAGACCTGGACGGCGCTGCTGTCGAAGACGGTGAGTCCGATCCGTTCGCCGTCGAACTCCTTGGCCAGTTCGGCAAATACCTTCACCACAGCCGCGTCGGCGCTGCTCATCGATCCCGACGTGTCCAAGCACAGCATGATGTCCCGGTTCCGCTGCTCCGGCGCGGTGGTGGTCAGCTCAGCCGGGCGCGCTGCCGCTGCGATCGCAGAGACCACCAGGGTTATGGCCGCGAGCGCGGCCACCGCCAGCCAGCGGCGGTGCCTGCGGAGGGCCCTCTGGTATTCGGGCAGGGCGGTGAGGCGGTCAGCATTGGCGACCGGCCGCCGTCGTACATTGGCTTGGCGGTCCGGGCGGAAGGCGCGCCAGCCAGCTAGGGCCGCCATGACCAGTGCCGCCGGGATCAGCCACCAGAAGATCAATTCCATTGCCACACCGCCTGGCGGGCAATCTCGGCCGATTGAGCCACCGGCGGCAGCGGCTCCAGGCCGAACTCGCCCGGGTAGATCCTGCGGACGGCCTCGGCCGCTGGCGGCAGCGGGTGCCCGTGCAGCTCCGCCAGGGTCATCCGGGGCGCGTCAATCCCGGTGACATCGCGGGCGAACCGGCGGACCAGCAGGCTCAGTTCCTGGTGCGATTCCCGTGCGGTCAGCAGCCCGGCGGCGGCGTTGGCTGTGACGGCGTCGATCCTTTGCAGGTAGGCCTCTTTGAGGCCGGGAAGGTCCGACGGCGGCGTGAACCGGGGCGCCTGCTCCGGCACCTTCGGTTTGCGCGTGCCCAGGAAAACGAACGCGTACCAGCCCAGGACAACGGCCAGAAGTGCGAGCCCGGTCCACAGCCACGCCTGGCTGTACTGGAGGGGTGCGTAAATGCCCGGGTCAGCCTGCACGCCGGTGCCTTTCCAGGAGGGCGAAGAGTTCCGTCATGACCGCACTGCTTCCGGCCACGTGGCCTTGGGTGATGCCGGTGCGGCGGAACATGGCGTGCCTGGCTGCGTCCCGCTCCCCGGTTGCCTTGGCGTAGGCCGCCGCGATGGCCGGGGATGCTGCCAGGTGTGCTGGCAGCACCGAGGAGTCTGCCACGCTGAAGGCGTCCTGGCCGGACTGCCCGTCCCCGGCCAGGTCAGCGTCCCTGATGGTGAGCCAGAGGATCTCGTGCTGGGCACGGAGCCTGCGGAGTAGCTGTTCGGTGCCGGGATTGGCAGATTGTTCGTCGGAGACCACAAACAGCAGGAACCGGCCCTTGACGTTGCGGGCCACGTATTCCAGCTGGTCCTCGATCCTGCTGGGGCCGGAGTCCAGGCTGGTGGACGAGTCAACCTCGCGCAGGAGCCGTTCCAGATGCGGCTCGCCGGCTTTGGCGGGAACGGAGCGTGTCCCGTTGCGATCCCCGCAGACCAGGCCCACCACGTCGCCGTGCCGGTGCGCCAGGTAGCCCACCACACCGAGTGCCATCACCGCGATGTCCTTTTTGGTTTCGCCGTCGCGGGACTCGGCAGCCATGCCCCGGCCGGTATCGGCAATCAGCAGGACGGTCTGGCGCCGCACGGCGACGTACCGTTTGATGAGCGGCGAGCCGAACCGGGCGGAAGCCTTCCAGTCGATGTCGCGGACGTCGTCCCCGGGGATATAGGCGCGCAGGTCATCAAAGTCGAGGCTGCGGCCGCGGAAGACGGAACCGTATTCGCCGTCGAGCATGCCACGGGCTTTCCGGTGGGCGAAGATGGCCATCTTCGACTTCACGCGATGCAGCAGGCTGGTCACCGCAGCCTCAGGGAGTCTGGACGGAGGCTACGACCGCATCGATGATGCTCTCCACCGGCACCTGCTCCGCAACGGCGTCGAACCCCAGGATGAGGCGGTGCCGCAGCACGCGGTGGGCGAGGGATTTCACGTCCTCCGGGATCACGTGGTCCCGGCCGTTGAGCAGGGCCACGGCCCGGGCGGCCTGGCTGAAGGCGATGCTGGCGCGCGGGCTGGCGCCGAATTCGATGAAGCCGGCGAGCCGCTGGTCGATGTACTGCCCGGCGTTCCGGGTGACGAACACCAGCCCCACGATGTAGTTGATGATGGCCGGGTCAATATAGATCCGCTTCACCAGCTCCTGCACGCCGATGACGGCATCCAGCGAGGCGGCGGCCGCCGGCTTCTGCTCCGCACTGAAGACCCCGGCGTCAATCCGGCGGATGATTTCCGTTTCCTCGGCCGGCGTGGGGTAGTCCAGCACGTCCTTGAGCATAAAGCGGTCCATCTGCGCCTCCGGCAGCTGGTACGTGCCTTCCTGCTCGATGGGGTTCTGGGTGGCCAGCACCATAAACGGGGAAGGCAGCCGGTATTCCTCGCCCCCGATGGAGGTCTGCCGCTCCTGCATGGCCTCCAGCATGGCGCTCTGGGTCTTGGCGCTGGAGCGGTTGATCTCGTCCAGCAGGACGATGTTGGCGTGCACCGGCCCCAGCTGGGTGATGAAGGTGCCCTTGGCGGCGTCGTAGATCTGGGTGCCCACGATGTCGCTGGGCAGCAGGTCCGGCGTGCACTGGATCCGGCGGAACTCTGCGCTCACCGCTTCGGCCACGGTCTGCGCGGCGGTGGTCTTCGCCAGTCCCGGAACGCTTTCCAGCAGGATGTGCCCGCCGGTCATCAGGCCCACCATCAGGGATTCACGCAGCCTTGCCTGGCCCACCACCTTGGCCTCGAAACTGCGGGAAATGTTCGCCACCACCTGCTGCGCCCGGGCCAGTTCCGCCGGGTCAATTCGTGCGGGCGCACTGGTCTGAAGCAATGGATTTCCCCCTGATGGATGGTGGTGGACGGCTGGTAGGCCGTTTGCTGCCGGGCGGCTGCACTCCGCCCGCCATCCTATCCAAGCCACCTGCAGGTCAGGCCGCAATGGGGACCCCTCCCCATCGCGGGTCGGCGGGTCTATTCTGGTGGAATGAGCCAGCTACCAGCCAGTTATCAGGAGTACCTCGCAGGAAAAAGCGAAAGTTTCATCAACACCGTTCGGCCCATCCTGATGCAGTCGGCGGCGGATCAGGCTCACGGTGTGCGGGTGCTCAACCTGCCTCACGGACATCAGGCACATCTGGACGATTCCATCCCATTTGGGATTGTCATCGAGGACATCGACTGAAGCCGGCGTCAGCCCTTCACCGCACCCGATAGCGCGAAGGAGCTGCCCGCGCCCTTGGCCACGATGACGTACAGGGCCAGCACCGGGACTGAATACAGGATAGAAAAAGCCGCTAGCTGGCCGTACGCCACTGCGCCGTGCTGTCCGAAGAAGCTGAAGATCGACACTGCCGCCGGCTGCCGGGCCTCGGACAGCAGGAGGACAAACGGGACAAAGAAATTCCCCCAGGCCTGGATGAACACAAAGATGAACACCACGCCCAGCCCCTGACGCATCAACGGCAGGACGATGGTCCTCAGCGCCGTCAGCCCCGACGCCCCGTCCACCCAGGCTGCTTCCTCCAGCGACACCGGGACGCCGTCCATGAAGTTCTTGGTCATCCAGATAGCCATGGGCAACGTGGTGGTTGCCATAAAAAAGATCGTGGCGGGCATCGAATCCAGCAGATGAAGCTGCACAAACAACCCGTAGACGGGCACCATGATGGCCGTGATGGGAAGGCAGGTTCCAAACAGGATGGTGTACATAAACGGCCTGTTGAACCTTGACTGGTAGCGGGACATTGGATAGGCGGCGAGCACTGCTGCCACGAGGTTCACGGCGGCCGTGCCGGCGGACAGCACCATGCTGTTCCAGAGCGGCTGGAACAGCAGCCCCGGCGTCACGATGGCGGCAAAGTTGTCCAGGGAGACTTGAGCCGGGAGTTGCGTCTCATGCCCGGCGGAGGCATCAAGGGACGCGAACGCCAGCCACAGCAGCGGCAGGACAAAGCAGGCGCCGATCAGGATCAGCGCCACGTCCGCCGGCATCCGGGCACGCTGTTGGGCACGGGAAACTGCACCAGTACCGGACCGCAGCTGGCCCCGGGCGGAGGTCCCCGCCGTCGTGCTCATGGTTTGCTCTCCCGCAGGAGCCGGACGTAGGCGGCACCGAACGCCACGCCAATGAGGATGAGCACTGACGCCACCGCGGTACCGTACCCGATGTCGCCGAACTTGAAGGCCTGCAGGTACGCCAGCACCGGCAGCGTGGTGCTGGCGTTGGCGGGGCCGCCCGCTGTCATGACCCAAATGAGGGTGAACACCGCCAGTGTCTGCAGGGTGATGAGCATGAGGTTGGTGGCGATGCTGCCGCGGATCATGGGGATGGTGATGAAGGCCAGCCGCTGCCAGCCACCGGCACCGTCCATCAGCGCGGCCTCCGTGACCTCGCCGGGGATGTCATTGAGGGCGGCCCGGTAGACCAGCATGGAGAACGCCGTGCCCCGCCAGATGTTGGCTAGCAGGATCGCAATCATCGGGAACGAATACAGCCAGTCGGTCCGTCCAAACCCTAATCCGCCGAGCAACTGGTTCAGGGTCCCGTCCCGGCTGAAATAGGCGTAAGCGGCGAAGGCGGCCACGATCTCGGGCAGCACCCATGCAGCCACCACTGCAGTACCGACGACGGCAGCCACCGGGCGGCGGGCCCGCCGCATCAGCACCGCGAGGGTGAGGCCCAGCAGGTTCTGGCCCAGGATGGCCGAGCCGCCCACAAACAGGACGGTCAGGCCCAGCGAGAGCGGCAGGATCGGATCGGACAGGAGCCTGGCGTAATTGTCGAACCCGATCCACCCGGGATTGCGGGCGTTGCGGCCGGTCAGGGCAGCGTTGGTGAATGACGCGTGGAAGGCCCACAGCACTGGGCCGGCCAAAAACACGAGCAGCAGGAGCACGGCCGGGAGAACCGGGAGCAGCCGCGCGTTGCGCCGAAGTCCGGTGCGACGCCGCCGGTGGCCCGCCCGGTGGTGCCTTAGGGAAACCACCACAGGTTACTTCGCGACGGTCTTGGCCTCACCCACGATGCCTTTCACCGCCGTGTCATAGTCAGCGGCCGCCTGCTCCGGGGATTTCGCCCCGGTGATCACGGCTTCGGTGGCCTCCTGGACGGCCGCGGAGATCCGCGGGTAATCAGCGGTTGCGGGGCGGTAGTGTGTAACGGCCACCAGCTCGGACACGTCCTTCACAAATGGATTGGCCGCCTGGTAGCCGGCATCTGCGGCGACGTCCTTCCGCACGGCGATCTGGGAGCTGGCGATGTTGAAGGCCAAGGAGTTCTTTTGGTTCAGGGCCGTGGCGAGGAACTCAAACGCGAGGTCGGGGTTTTTGGTCTCCGCCCCTACCGCCAGGGTCCAGCCGCCGGACATGCTGACGCCGCCGGGCACCTGGCCATCCTGGGTGGGGAACGCCGTGACGCCCATGTCCTGCCCATACGCTGCCCATTCATAGCTGCCGTCCTTCTGCCAGAACGACGGCGCGTAGGAACCCTCCACCGTGGCGCCCATCTTGCCCTGCGGCAGCCATTCGCCAAAGACTTTCTTCCACACATTCGCGTCGAGGGCCTCCGCCGGGGAAACTGCCAGTTTTTCGTCGTAGAGGGTCTTGAGGAACCCCAGCGAATCGGTGAACCCCGGGGAACCCACCACCCATTTCTTGGCGTCGGCGTCGTACAGTTCGGAATCGGTTCCATAAAGCAGTTCGTAGAAGCCCTGCATCACAGTGCCTTCACCGGTGGCCTTGCCGGCGTACAGGTTGAACGGTATAACGCTGGGATCACTTGCCTTGATTTTCCGGGCGGTGTCCAGGATGTCCTGCCAGGTGCGGGGCTCCCACGGGACGCTGATGCCCGCGGCCGTGAGCACCTTTTTGTTGTACCAGATACCGCGGGTGTCCGTGCCCAGCGGGACCGCGTACGTGCCGCCGTCGTCCCCCAGGCCGGCCGCCTTGGCGCCGTCATCAAAGGTATCCCAGTCCTCCCACCCGTCAAGGTGGCTGTCCAGCTTCAGGAGGTACCCGGCGTCGACGTCGGAGCGCACCTTGAAGGTGTCCTCATAGAAGACGTCCGGGGCGGTGGAGGGCGAACGGAGCGCGAGGGCAAGCTTGGTGCCGTAGTCGTCGTCGTTCGCCTGGATGGGTTCAAGGGCAACCGTGACGCCCTGGTTGGCGGCCTCAAACTCCTGTTTGGCCGCCTGGAAGAGCGTGTCCAGGGCAGTGAAGGAATCAGTCTTTTGGTAGACCACCTTCAGCGTTTTTGTCTCCGCTTCGGGGGCGGCAGGGGAACACGCCGCCAGCACAAATCCCGCAGCAGCGACGAGTGAGGTGATTTTGAGGGCCCGGCGCATGGTGCTCCATTCAGTCAATGGCTGCCGTCCCCTGTATCTGCGGGCCCCAGCCGCGGCGATATCCACATGCTAGATGGGGCTCCTGCCACTGGCAAGGAGGCCCCGGTCAGACGTCCGTTTCAGACTTCCAGGAGAAGCCGCTGCGCCCGGGGCGCCAGTGTATGCTCCAGGACCAGGCAGGCAGCTCCAATGGCGCCCACGTCCTCACCGACTCCCGTGCCGACAACTTCGATGGTGTGGATCAGGCGGGCCGCACTGTTGGCGTCCACCAGGGCAGGAATCTTCTCCAGGTAGCGGTCAGCGATCCTGCTCCAGAAGGGCCCGCCGAACACTACCCGCTCCACGTCCAGCGTGTTGGTGACCACGGAGACGGCCCGGGCCACGAGCACGGCCGACTTGTCGATGATGGCCAGGGCCTTGTCGTCGCCGGCGTCGGCGAGATCGCACAGCTGCGCAAAGCTCTGCTGCACTTCGGCTCCGCTGGTGTGCTTTCCGGAGCCGTTCAGGATGCCCGCGGCGACGGCCTCCGCTACGAGTACCTGCGGGATGGCCGAGGACTTCACACAGCCGCGCAGGCCGCAATCGCAGGGCGGGCCGTCGGGATCCACCACGATGTGGCCGATTTCGCCGGCATTTCCTGATGTTCCGCGGACTACTTCATCGTTCAGGACGATGCCGCAGCCGATACCGGTGCCCATGTACATAAAGATGAAACTGCCCGAGCCGCTGGGCCCGCCGGCCCATGTTTCGGCGACGGCGGCACTGGTGACGTCCTTATCCACCAGGACGGAGTAGCCGGTGGCCTTGGCCAGGGCGTCCCGGAGTTCCACCCGGTCCCAGCCCGGCAGCAGCGGCGGATCCACCACGGTGCCATTGTCCAGGTCGATGGGTCCCGGAGCGGCCAGGCCCAGGCCGGCGATCCGGCTTTTGTCCACGCCGGACTCGGCAACCAGCTGTTCAATCTCGGTGGCCATAGTGGAAATTACGGCGGCAGGATCATTTCCGCCGGGTGTTTTGATCCGGGAATGCTGAACAACGGCGCCCACGAGATCGAGGACCACGAACGTGGTGACGGCAGGGTCCAGGTGCACGCCAATGGCGTACATACCGCCCGGGTTGAGGCGAAGCATGGTGCGCGGCTTGCCGGGGCCGCTGCCTTCTTTGCCGGCTTCGACGATCAGGTGCTGGTCAAGCAGGCGGCGGGAGATGTTGGAGATAGTCTGCGGCGAGAGGCCCACAATCTGGGCGAGCTCCACGCGGCTCAGTCCGCCGGATGACCGGCGGATGGCATCCAGGATGACCGTGAGGTTAAAGTCCCCCATGCGCGGAAGATTGGTCCCGCGCCGTGGCGCCGAGGACTGGCGAATTTCTGGCACGGTCTCCCCTAGGTTTTCGGCCGCGTACTCATATTGTCTGAATCGTACGTTACCCCCTGATCAACGCCCAGAGCCGGAGGTTGGGCCGTGACGCGGCCGGGGCGCCAGTTGCCCTGCTGACGCGCCTATGGCCGCCTGGTGCTGACCGCCACCATAAACTTTGGGTTGCCGCCCCTCACGGTGGTGGGACCTACCAGCCGCTCCAGCGCCGGGAGGTACTGCAGGTGCCGGTTGAAGACCGTCCACAGCTCACCGCCCGGGGCCAGGACCCTGGCCGCCGCCTCGAACAGTTTGATGCCCGCACCGGCATGCACACTGGCGCCCAGGTGGAAGGGCGGATTCAACAGGACCAGCTCGGCGCTTCCGGCAGGGAAGGTGCTCATCGCGTCATCCTGGAGGGCGGTAATCCGGTCCTCGAGGCCGTTGGCCCGCGCGGTGGCCCGGGCGGAGGCGACGGCGGCTGCGGACCGGTCCGTGGCCGTGACCCTTGACGCGGGGTTCTGGCGGGCGTACATGGCAGCGAGGATGCCGGTGCCACAGCCCAGATCAATGGCGTGCCCGGCCTGCGGCATTTCCAGCAGGAACGTCAGGAGGAACCTGGTCCCGATGTCCAGTTTCGTTCCAGCAAAGACGGCACCGTGCGCAGCAACATCCAGGTCCAGCTCGGTAAGGCGTTCGACGGCGGGACTCCACTCGTGCGCATCGGTTTGCCGGGCGCCGGTGGCCAGGATGATCCGGGACTTCTGCCGCGCCAACTGGGGCTGGAGCGTCTCGAAGTGGCGTTCCAGGACCGCGTTCATTCCCAGGGACATGTGTTTGATCCGCCCGCCGGCGAGCAGCACCACGCCAGGGGCGGCATAACGCGCCACGGCGGCGGCGATTTCTTCAAGCTCCGCCAGGGTCCGCGGCAGTTGGAGCAGCACCAGCTCCGCGTCGGACAGCAGCTCCTCCCCCAACGCCAACTGTTCGAACCCCGCGTCAACAACTACGGGATCCGCCGGTGCGAGCCCCGTGGCCGCGGCGTTGTGCCGGAGGGCGCGCTCCCCCGTGATGAGGTCCTCGTGCACACGGACCCGCCGGACCCCCAGAGTGGCCAACGCACCGAGGGTGAGGGCGCCGTAACGGTCGCCGATTACAGTCAGCCGCGTCCCCGGTTCCGTGCGCGCAGCGGCGGCTTCCAGCAGCAGCCGGTCCGTGGCGTCCCAGGCCTGGAGGTTGGGGGCCTCGACATCCGGGTGGCGCCGGAGCGTGCCGAAGATGTCCTCGAGATTGTTCTGTGCCACAGATTCCTGCCATCTGGTCATGTGCGGGTGGTTGATGCGGGTGGTGCAAGGGCGGGCAGTTTGAGGATCGCCGTGACGGCGGCCCGGCCCGCCCTGTTGGCGCCGATGGTGGACGACGACGGCCCGTAACCCACCAGGTGGACGCGCGGCTCAATTGCCACCTGGGTCCCTTCCATGGCGATGCCGCCGCCGGGTCCCCGGAGGTGCAGCGGCGCCAGGTGTTCGAGCTCGGCACGGAACCCGGTGGCCCACAGGATGACGTCGGCACGGAGCAGGCTCCCATCGGTGAGCCGGACGCCGTCGGGCTCTATGGCGGTGAACATAGGCTGGCGGTCCAACGCCCCGCGGTGTGCTGCCGCCCTCAGAGCCGGCGTCCAGATGAGGCCGGTCACGGCCACCACGCTTTGCGGCGGCAGACCCTGCCGCACGCGTTCCTCCACAAGGGCGACGGCGTTGTGGCCGGCCTGGGCATCGAACGCGGCGTCGCGCCAGTCCGGTTCCCGCCGGGTGAACCAGCTCGTGCTGGTGACCTGCGAGACCTCATCCAGCAGCCCGACAGCGGAAATTCCGCCACCCACCACGATGACGTGCAGGCCGCGGAACTCCTCGGCGGAGACGTAATCGGCCACATGCAGTTGCCGGCCCCTGAACGTGGCGCGGCCCGGATAGATGGGCCAGAACGGCCGGGTCCACGTACCGGTTGCGTTGATGAGAGCCTTCGCTGACCAGTGGCCACTGTCGGTGCTGATCCGCAGGCGTCCTGCTGGATCAGCGTCTTCCCTGGCGACCGAGGTGACCTTGACGGGGCGCGCGACCTCAATCCCGAGGTCGCGCTCGTACCCGGCGAAGTACCGGCTCAGGAACTCTGAGCTCGGTTCCGTGGGATCCACGTCAGGCTTCGCGATGCCGGGAAGGTCGCTGATGCCGTTGACCGTGGCCATGACCAGGCTCTTCCAGCGGTGGCGCCAGGCGCCGCCTGGGCCTTCCTCGGCGTCCAGGACCTTGTAGTCAATCCCCCGACGCTGCAGGTGGTAGGCGGCGGAGAGTCCCGCCTGGCCCGCGCCGATGACCGCAACGTCGGTGGTTCCGTTGTCCATGCTCTTGCCGGTTTCTGCTAGACCTTCTTCACCACGGAGGATTTGAGCTGCATCGGTCCTACACCGTCCACTTTGCAGTCGATGTCGTGATCGCCCACGCCGTCCATCAGCCGAATCCCGCGGACTTTGGTGCCTACCTTGATGACACCGGAGCTGCCCTTGATTTTCAGGTCCTTGACCACCGTGACAGTGTCGCCGTCGGCGAGGATGTTGCCCACCGCATCCTTGATGACCCGTGGCCCGGCCCCCGCCGTGGCCTCCGCTGCCTCGGCGGACCACTCGTGGCCGCATTCCGGGCAGACCAGGAGCGCACCCATCTCGTAGGTGTAGGCACTGGAACATTCGGGGCATGGCGGCAACGTCTCATTCACTCCCCCATGATAATCGCGCCGCTGCGCTGACAGGCGCGCGCCGTCGTCGTACTGTTGGCCCTAGGCAGACGAAAGGCGTGGACCATGGGAACAGAAAAAGGGGCAGCGTCGCTGCTGGCTAACGCACTGGGCATCGTCCTGGGCACGGCGGAAATACCCTTGCGCCTCCGGGCGTGGGACGGTTCCGAGGCGGGGCCGCCCGACGCCCCCGTCCTCGAATTCAGGTCACGCCGCGCCCTGCGCCGGATCCTGTGGTCACCGGGGCAGCTCGGGCTCAGCCGCGCCTACGTCGCCGGAGACATCGACGCCCCCGGCGACATCTTTGCTGCCTTCACGGCGCTCAGCTCCGTGGGCAAGTTTTCCGAGCCAGGGCCTTTCCGGCCCCTGACACCGCGTGAACTGGCCACGCTGGTCAGCACGGCCGTCCGGCTGCGCGCGCTGGGTCCCAACCCTGCACCGCCTCCTGAAGAATCACGGGTCACGCGGAAGGGTAGGCTCCACACCAGGCGGCGCGACGCCGCGGCCATCTCGCACCATTACGACGTCGGCAACGACTTTTACGCCCTCGTGCTGGGACCATCAATGGTCTACTCCTGCGCGGTGTGGGCGGATGGAGCCGACGGCGGCGTCCCCGGAGGCCGCGGCCTCCCGGCCGGACTGGACGAGGCACAACAGGCCAAGCTGGACCTTGTCTGCCGGAAGCTGGGGCTTAGGCCGGGGATGAGGGTACTGGACGTGGGCTGCGGCTGGGGCAGCTTCGCGTTGCACGCGGCGCAGCACTACGGCGTCACGGTGGTGGGGGTGACGCTCTCCATGGAGCAGGCTGTGCTCGCGCGCAAACGTGCCGCCCACGCCGGCCTGACTGAAAACATCGATATTCGGGTACAGGATTACCGGGATATCTCCGACGGGCCGTTCGACGCCATCAGCTCCATCGGCATGTCCGAACATGTGGGCCGGGAACAGACACCCCACTACGTGGAGGTGCTGCACGGCCTGCTCCGTCCCGGCGGCCGGCTGCTCAACCACGCCATCTCCTGGAATGCCGGCCCCACCAAGCCGGATCCGGATTCCTTCATTCCGCGCTACGTCTTTCCGGACGGCGAGATGATCAGCCTCGGCGAGATGGTCAGCGCGCTGGAGAACGGCGGGTTCGAAGTGCTGGACGTGGAGGCCCTGCGCCAGCACTATGCGCTGACCCTGCGGGCGTGGGTGCGCAGGCTCGAGGAGAACTGGGACGAAGCCGTCCGGCTCACGAGCCTGGGCCGGGCGCGGGTGTGGCGCCTCTATATGGCTTCCAGTGCCATTGGCTTTGAAACCGGCATCACGGGCGTCAACCAGGTACTGGTTCAGCGTGCCGGCGGGGACGGGCCGCCGCTGCGTCGGACGGAGTGGATCTGAGCGCACACTATTCGAGCGCCCGCCGAACCGGGCTCCGTGCTCAAACAAAAAAGAGCCACCCGGCCGGGTGGCTCTTTTTTGCGGACCAAGGTCCTGTTTGGTGGAGCTGAGGGGACTCGAACCCCTGACCCCCTGCATGCCATGCAGGTGCGCTACCAGCTGCGCCACAGCCCCAAACTTGTGTCCCTCCGCGGTTCAGAACGCCCGAAGCAACCTGATCAGCTTAATAGAAATCTTCGCCCGGCGCCAATCGGGAAGTGCGTTTTCCTGCCATAAAAAAATCCGCCGGAATCTTTCGATTCCGGCGGATTATCCGGTGGAGCTGAGGGGACTCGAACCCCTGACCCCCTGCATGCCATGCAGGTGCGCTACCAGCTGCGCCACAGCCCCGGACCTTCGTTACTCCGCGGTCTCCCCGGAGCAACTTAAATATCTTAGACCAGCTTTTCCGAAAATTCCAAATCGGGCATATTCGGGCCGGCAAGGCCTGCTATTCGGAGTCGGATGCCGCCGTCGCCTTGGCTGAAGTGTCTTCGCCCAACTGCAGGTCAACGACGGGGCAGTCTTTCCACAGACGCTCCAGGGCGTAGAAAACGCGGTCCTCTTCATGCTGGACGTGGATGACGATGTCCGAGTAATCCAGCAGTACCCAGCGCCCGCCGGAGCGGCCTTCGCGGCGTACCGGACGGAGGTCCTGCTTTGAAAGTTCTTCTTCGATGCCGTCAACGATGGCGTTGACCTGGCGCTCGCTCGGCGCGGATGCGATGAGGAAGATGTCGGCCAGTGCCAGGCGTTCGCTGACATCGAGGGCCACGATGTCGTGGGCAATCTTGTCCGCGGCTGCCCTGGCGGCTTGGCGGGCAATGGCGATGGATGAATCTGTTGCAGTCATGGGACTCCTTGTAGTTTTCTAAAGCTTCGTAAAGGGGCGTTGCCTGGTCAGCTGGAGATGCCGCTGACGATCAGGATGACGCCGGAAATAAGGGCCACAATCCCAAAGGCCAGGACCAGGACCTGCATTAGCCTAAGCCGCTTCGCGCGGGCCAGGCCTGCTGTTGCCGCATCCAGCGGCTCCAGCCCATGGGCTGACCGGGCCGGGATGCGCGGCAGGTCATCGAACAGGTCTTCCGGCTCCCCCACTCGCAGATCGGCTTCGACAGGCTGGACGGGGACGACGCGCTTCGGTGCCGCGGCCGCTCTGGCAGCAGCTTCCGCACGGGCGATCACCCTTGAACGGCCCGAAGCGGCTGCCTGTGCAGAATCAGCGGCCGCCGCCTTTGACGTCGTGGACGGCCGGCGGCCCTTCCCGCCTGGCCGGACCTTCGGTCCGGGCTGGGTCATCAGCGGCACGTAGGAGGTCGCCGGGGGTTTCATCACAGGACGGTCGACGCCGGGTACCTGCACGAATTCCAGCGGCGTCACCATGGCCAGGTTGTCGGCGGTGGCCGGACCAGTCTGGGGAACGGATTGGGTGGCCTCGACCGTAGAGGCTGCCTGCGCGCGCGCTGACACTGGCTGCGCCGGAGCGGCCTGCTCGGCCAGCTTCTGCTTGGCCATCGCCCGGCGGTTGAGTATCGCCGCACGCTCGGCCAAGGCGATCTGTTCCGCGAGGATGTCCGGATCCACCGCTTCGGGGTCCAGCGAGGCGATGTGTTCCATCTTGGCCAGTTGGTTCTTGGCCTGCTCGGCGATGAGTGTGCGGGCCGCGAGGGCCTGCTCCACGCTCATGCCAGCCGGAACGCCTGCACCCTTGGTCGGCGCGGCGGGCCCGACTTTTTCGGCGGATACAGCAGTGCCGTGACCCGGCTTCGGTGGCCCTGGCGTGGCCTGACCCGGTTTGGCTTGCCCTTGCTTGGGTTGGCTCGGCGCCGGTTGGCTTGGCAGTGGCTGCCCCATCGGAGCGGGAATGATGGGATGGGCCGATGTGACGGCCTGTTCCTTCAGTTGCTGGAGCCTCAGCTGCCTGCGGGTGGGAGGGCCGCCAGCAGAAAGCTGGCCCTCTTTCTCCTCAAGTTCCTTGATGGCACGAAGGGCCGCGCGATCGCGGGCCCGGATCTGTGAGGACCGCTCCGCCTGGGACTGCTCGGGGACGGAGTCGACGGGGGCGTCAGCCGCGCGCCGTTGTTTTGAGGCAGGCGAAACCTGGCCCGGGCTGTTAGACCCGGGAGCCGTGTTCTCATCTCTGGCCTGCCGCAGTTCGCGGCGGCTGCGGACGGGGGGCTGTTCCTGACTCATTGGGGGCTCATTCAGTACTGGCTGGCTCGTCTGGTTCGGTAGTTCGGACGACTTGGGGATCTGCTCCCTCGGCGTACAGACCATATTTGGCAATGTATTGGACCACTCCGTCAGGCACGAGGTACCAGACGGGGTTGTTCCCGGCTACACGCACACGGCAGTCCGTGGACGAGATGGCCATGGCGGGCACTTCGAGGAGGCTGACGTCTTTGCGGCCCATGCCATCAAGCACGTGTCCCGGCCGTGTCACTCCGACAAAATGGGCCAGGGACCACAGCTCATCGATGTCCTTCCACGACAGGATCTGTGCCAGCGCATCCGCACCGGTGATGAAGAACAGATCAGCATCCGGACGCTGGGTCCGGAGATCCCGCAAGGTATCAATGGTATACGTGGGACCGGGCCGGTCAACATCCACTCTACTGACGGTGAAGCGGGGGTTCGATGCCGTGGCGATCACCGTCATAAGGTAGCGGTGCTCAGGCTCGCTGACCTGCTTGTGCGACTTCTGCCACGGCTGTCCCGTGGGGACAAAGACCACTTCATCCAGGCCGAACTTGGCGGCCACCTCACTGGCTGCAACAAGGTGGCCGTGGTGGATGGGATCAAACGTCCCGCCCATCACGCCCAGCCGCAGCCGCCCCTGCGCACCATCACGGTGCAGAACACGCGAAATGTCAGTGGCCTTGGCCGTGGTCGTGCTTGTTGGGGTGCTGGCGGTGCGGATCAGCGTGCTCTTCCGTGACCGTGTGACGGTTGCCCAGGTTGGAGTAGGACAGCGTGACAAACATCAACACCAGCAAGATGGAGAAAATGGATACGCCGAAGACCCACGGCTCAGCCCAGATCGGAGCGGGCGCGTGTTCCCCGCCTTCGGCAACGGTCATGGCAATCTGCTGGAGCAGCATTTTCTCCCCTAAGGTTCAAGGATGTGGCAGCGGATTGTCCCGCCGTTCCGGACTTGTGTCTATATTACCGCGTTGCTACACGCGGACCTGGCCCTCGCCCTGAACAATCCATTTAGTGGTGGTGAGCTCAGTCAGTCCCATGGGACCGCGGGCGTGCAGCTTCTGCGTGGAGATGCCGACTTCGGCACCCAGGCCCAGTTCGCCGCCGTCGGTAAACCGCGTGGAGGCGTTGACTATGACCGCCGCCGAATCGATCTCGGCGATAAACCGCTCCGCGTTGGCGAGATTGTTGGTGAGGATGGCTTCGGTGTGGCCGGTAGTCCAGGTCCGGATGTGCTTGACGGCCTCATCCAGGCTGTCCACCATGGCCACGGCCAGGTCCAGGTCCATGTACTCGGTTCCCCAGTCCTCATCCGTTGCCGGTTCGGACTCGATGGAAGGCGGCAGGGCTGCGCGGATGCGCTCGTCGGCATGGAGCGTGACGCCGGCTCCACGCAGCGCGGCGGCGACGGCGGGCAGCACGGTGGACCGCGAGTGGACCAGCAGAGTCTCCACGGTGTTGCAAACACTGGGCCGCTGGGTCTTGGCGTTGAGCAGGATCTCTACCGCCATTTCCTCGCTGGCGGATTCGTCGATGAAGATATGCACGTTGCCCTCACCGGTCTCGATGACCGGCACGGCAGCGTTCAGCACCACGGACTGGATCAGGTCCCGGCCGCCGCGCGGAATCAGGACATCGACGCGACCGCGCGCCCGCATCAGAGCATTCGCGCCTTCACGGCCGTACTGGTCCACAGTCTGAACGGCGTCCGCCGGCAGCTCGACGGAGTCCAGGGCTTCACGGAGAATCTGGACCAGCGCTTCGTTGGTGAAGGCGGCAGCCGTACCGCCGCGGAGGATGACGGCGTTCCCGCTCTTAAGGCCAAGGCCGGCTATGTCCACCGTGACGTTGGGACGGGCCTCGTAAATGGCCGCCACCACTCCCATGGGAACGTTGATCTGGCGCAGGCGCAGCCCATTGGGTAGCGTCTGGCCCCGGACCACGTTTCCTACCGGATCCGGCAGGCTGGCCAGGTTCTCCAGGGAAGCCACGAGTCCGTCGATCCGGCTTTCGGTCAGGGTGAGGCGGTCCAGCAGGGCCGCCGACGTGCCGTTGGCTTTGCCGGCCGTCACGTCCTTGGCGTTGGCGGACAGGATGAAGTCCTTCCGGTCCAGCAGTGCAGCACCGATTGCCCGCAGGCCACTGTCCTTCAAGGCGCGGTTGGCCCCGGCCATCTGGCGGGCAGCCTGCCGTGAGCGGTCAGCGATGGCGTGGACGGCTGCCTCAACCTCCGCCGGAGTGGGGGTACTCGCCTGTTCCGGCCTGGACGGAACCGCATTCGAATCGTTGGAAGTGCCAGGGGCTTGGGAAATCAGTGCCTCAGTCATCCTTCAAGTCTAAGCGAGCGGACCGCTCAGACCAGAACCAGGTCGTCGATATGGACAACCTCACGGTCGAATCCGCGGCCCAGGGACTCGCCCAGTTCCACTGTGGAGCGCCCCAGCATCTGGGGAAGCTCTTCGGAAGAGTAATTAACCAAGCCGCGTGCGATGACGGTACCGTCGCCGGCCACCATCTCGACGGCGTCGCCGGCTTCGAAGGTGCCGTCCACCGATGAAATCCCGGCAGGGAGCAGCGAGTAGCGGTTGTCCCGCACAGCATGCACGGCGCCGTCGTCAAGAAAGAGCCGGCCCTGGACATGCGCCAGGTGGGCCAGCCACATCATCCGCACGGACTTCCGGCCGCTGTTGACGGTGAACCAGGTGCCCACGTCCTCGCCGGCCAGGGCGGCTGCGGCGTTGGCGGTGGAGGTGACCAGCGCCGGAATGCCGGAATCGGCGGCCATGATGGCAGCCTCGACTTTAGTCTGCATTCCGCCGGTGCCTACGCCTGCCTTGCCGGGCTTCCCGATGGTCACTGCCTCAAGATCTTCGGGGCCGTCCACCTGGGAGATGCGCTTGGCGCCCTTGGCTGGCGGGCCGTCGTATATCGAGTCGACGTCGGACAGCAGCAACAGGGCGTCAGCGCGGACCAGATGGGCCACGAGCGCTGAGAGCCTGTCGTTGTCGCCGAACCGGATCTTGTGCGTGGCGACCGTGTCGTTTTCGTTGACCACCGGCACCACGCCGAGGTTGAGGAGGCGGTTCAGTGCACGGAACGCGTTCGCGTGGTGGCTGCGACGCATGAGGTCATCTGCCGTTAGCAGCACCTGGCTGACGGTGACGCCGTGGGCGCCGAATGCGTGCGTGTAGCGCGCCATCAGCAGGCCCTGGCCCACGCTGGCGGCAGCCTGCTGGGTCGCGAGGTCACGAGGACGCTTGACCAGGCCGAGGGGCGCAAGCCCTGCGGAGATAGCTCCCGAGGAAACCAGGATAATTTCGGTGCCGGCGTTATGTTTGGCGGCCAGGACATCTGAGAGGGCGGTCAGGGACTCTTCCGAGATGCCGCCCTTGATGCTGGTCAGCGACGACGACCCTACTTTGACAACGATCCGGCGGGCCCGGGCGAGCACCCTGCGGTCGTCTTTGGGTTCCTCGATGATTACTGCGGAACTTTCGGTCATTTCAGTGGCCTCACTCGTCATCTTCCACGCCCAGTCCACTTTCAGTGACCGGCTTGGCAGCGCGGCGGCCGCTGACCGATTCGGTCCAGATCCCGGCCTTGCGCTCGGCCTCGAGCTCGGCACGGGCGGCAGCCTTGGCCTCCCGGCGTTCCACCTGCTCGTCCCGCTTCTGTCCGCGGGTAGGCCGGTCGCCGATGTCGGCGAACCGGACGTCGGTGCCACGCGGGGCGGCCAGCAGTTCTGCGCCGGCCATCATGGTGGGTTCCCAGTCGAAGACGACGCCGTCGTCCTCACCGATCACCACGGTGTCGCCCGGAGTGGCGCCCTGCTTGAACAGTTCGTTTTCGACGCCGAGCTTGGCCAGACGGTCCGCGAGGTAGCCGATGGCTTCCTCGTTGGTGAAGTCGGTCTGCTTAACCCAGCGGACGGGCTTGTCGCCCAATACGCGGAAGAGCGGCTCGAGGTTCTTTTCCTCACGGCGGATCTTGAAGCCGGATTCGTTGACGGCACGGGGCCGGAGGATGGGCGGCTGGACCTTGGGCGGGGCGGCCGCGAGGGCGGCACGGGCGGCCTGGACGATTTCCGCCATGGCGAAGCCCAGCTGGCGGAGACCCTCGTGGCTGGTAGCCGAGATTTCGAAGACCCGGTAGCCGCGTGACTCGAGTTCCGGGCGGACAAATTCAGCCATGTCCTTGCCGTCCGGCAGGTCTACCTTGTTCAAGGCGACCAGGCGCGGACGGTGGTTCAGCGGAACCACTTCGCCGTCGGCACCCGCGAAGCTCATGTCTACAGAGTATTTTTCCAGCTCGGCCTCGATGATGGCCAGGTCTGCCAACGGGTCGCGGTCCGATTCAAGCGTGCCGCAGTCCAGCACGTGCACCAGGGCCGCGCAGCGCTCCACGTGGCGCAGGAAGTGATGGCCAAGGCCCTTGCCTTCGCTGGCGCCCTCGATGAGGCCCGGCACGTCGGCAATGGTGAAGCGGACATCGCCGGACTGGACAACACCCAGGTTCGGGATCAGCGTGGTGAACGGGTAATCGGCGATCTTGGGCCGCGCGGCGGACATGGCTGCGATCAGGCTGGATTTTCCGGCAGAGGGGAAACCCACCAGCGCAATATCGGCGATGGACTTCAGTTCCAGCACAATGTCACGGGCGTCACCCTCGATACCCAGCAGGGCGAAGCCCGGGGCACGGCGCTTCTGCGAGGACAGCGAGGCATTGCCCAGGCCGCCCAGGCCGCCTGCGGCCGCCACATATTCGGCGCCTTCGCCGACGAGGTCCGCAAGGACGGTGCCGTCCTTGGCCTTGACCACAGTGCCGTCCGGCACCGGCAGGATGAGGGTCTCGCCGCTCTTGCCGCCGCGCCAGTCACCCATACCGGGGCCACCGTTGGTGGCGTGGCGGTGCGGGGCGTGGTGGTAGTCAAGCAGCGTGGTGGTCTGGTGATCAACACGCAGGATGACGTCGCCGCCGTCGCCGCCGTTGCCGCCGTCGGGACCGCCCAGGGGCTTGAACTTCTCACGGTGGACAGAGACACAGCCGTGGCCGCCGGTACCGCCGGATACGTGCAGTACTACCCGGTCTACAAAGCTCGCCACGTGGATCTCCTCAGTGCTGTTTCCTGGACGCCCAAAGGCGCCAAGACGATTGTAATGCGGTTAAAAGAACAGTGGAGCGGACCAAATGGTCCGCTCCACCGCTTCAGAACTATTTGTTACTCTGCAGCTGCAGCAGCAACGATGTTGACAACGCGGCGACCGCGGCGGGTGCCGAACTGAACGGCTCCCGGGGCCAGTGCGAACAGTGTGTCGTCGCCGCCACGTCCAACGCCGGCGCCCGGGTGGAAGTGGGTGCCACGCTGGCGGACGATGATCTCGCCTGCGGAAACTACCTGGCCGCCGAAGCGCTTGACGCCGAGGTACTGGGCGTTGGAGTCACGACCGTTGCGAGTGGAACTCGCGCCTTTTTTATGTGCCATTTGAAATGCCTGCCTTTAAATTCTGGGGAATCTGCTGAAGAACCTGAACAGTAACGAAGAGTTACTTGATACCCGTGATCTTGACCTTGGTCAATTCCTGACGGTGACCCTGGCGCTTCTTGTAACCGGTCTTGTTCTTGAACTTCTGGATGACGATCTTCGGACCACGGAGGTCTTCGAGGATCTCAGCCGTAACCGTTACCTTGGCCAGGTCCGCAGCAGCAGAGGTGACTTTGTCACCGTCTACCAGGAGCAGTGCGGGCAACTCAAAAGTGCTGCCGGCTCCACCGGGGACGCGGTTCAGGGTAACGAAGTCTCCAACGGAAACCTTCTCTTGGCGGCCGCCTGCGCGGACAATCGCGTACACCACTTGGGAACTCACTTCTCTCGACGTTTATTACTAAATTTGCGTGCTGAACCCGATTCCATATTTGGCTGGGTTCTCGCTGTGCCTCAACGCCGTGGGGTCGTAACCCAAGTGTTGGCGTAAGCACCGAAGATCTAGAATACGCTAATTTTGCCTTCGGCCGCAAATGAGGCTGGTTACGGTCGGTTGTCTGTGATAGGACCCACAAGCAGGTACTGCACTGACAATCCAAAACCGTGCCTGACTATCGTACAGGCCACGCGGGCCCCAGACTGTCAGGAATGAATTCGCGGCGCGTCGAAAAATTCCACCTCGAACCGGCACGACTGCCTGAATGACACGAGCATCGCTGCACGTTCATCGTCGGAGGCACTTCGGCCGGCGTCGTCGGCCAAGGTGATCGCCTCGCGGGTGGCATGTGCGAAGTCCTCGTCAGCATAGGCACGTAGCCAGTCAGCATAGGGATGCGCCGCTGGTGCACCGGCCGCCAGGAACTCCTTGTGGAGGGACTGTCCCACCTCGGCGTACAGCCAGAAGCACGGCAGCACCGCAGCCACGAGGACCGCGTAGCTGCCGGAGGTTGAGGCAGCCAGCAGGTGGTCCACATAGGACTTGGTGACAGGTCCAAGGACGGAGTCCACTGTCCTGGTGCTCAGCCATGTGCGGTGCAGTTCGGATTCGACTTCAAGGCATTGCCGGGCAGATTTTGCCCAGAACACCTGGGCGGCTTCCGTGGGCGCCAGCGCACTGGCCCGGGCAAGGACCCGCGAATAACCGTTGAGGTAGATGGCGTCCTGGGCGAGGTAATAGGCGAACTGTTCCTCAGCCAGCGTGCCGGCCGCCAGGTCGCGGATGAAATCCAGCCCGTAGATAGCCTCAAGTTCCGGCTCCGCCGCCCGCCGCAGCGTCTGTGCGAATTCGCCGGCTGCCGGAACCTGTTGCATGTGGTGGAAGTGGTTGATGGGGCCGTTGCCCGTGCCCACCTCGAGTTGGTCAGCCCCCTGCAGCGCCCCGACCAGCCAAGGCTTCACTTGCCGGAGTGTGGCTTCCCAGTCTCCCAGTCTGGCCTGGACTGTGGCCATGGCCGACGACAGCGAGCAGCCGGTGCCGTGGCTGTTGCGCGTGGGGATCCTGTCCCCGCTCACTTCCACTACCTCGTGGCCGAGCAGCCCGACGGCGTTGACCAAGGCATCCGGGCAGGCACCGCCGTCGAGATGGCCGCCCTTGACCAGGACAGTGGCACCGGTCGCGGCGGACAACCGCTGCCCCTGTCCGAGCGCAACAGGCCAGTCCCGTGCCTGCGGCTCCCCCACCAGGATGGCCAATTCGGCCAGGTTGGGGGTGATCAGGTCCGCGAGCGGGAGCAGCTCCCGCAGGGCTGCCTCGGCAGACTCCTGCAGCAGCCGGTCTCCGCTGGTGGCCACCATCACCGGATCAAGAACGACGACGGCGGGACGCACCCTTTCCAGCCAGTCACGGACCACGCCAATCACGGCGGCGTCGCCCAGCATGCCGATCTTGACCGCGTCGATGGTGATGTCGTCGCTGATGGCGCCTAGCTGCTGGCCCAGGAAGGATGCCGGGGGGACGTGAACCGCCCGGACCCCCTGCGTGTTTTGGACTGTCAGGGCGGTGATGGCCGCCATGCCATAGCCGCCAAGGGCGGCAATGCTCTTCAGATCAGCCTGGATCCCCGCGCCACCTGACGGGTCTGATCCGGCAATGGACAGCACCCGCGGGACGACACGGAGCACGGGGACGTTGGCAGACAGGCCTGGCGCCGGCTGGACCTCAACCTGGTTGGCTGAGAATTTCGACAGAGCGGCCGCGGGTGGTGCAGGAGGAAGGACAGAAGTTGAAGCCAAAAGAGACATCCCTTCGCCGGTGCTAACCGGACAGGTTCAACGGGTGTGGATCTCAGCCGGCACTCTGCGCGGCACCCCGTGTCGGTCACCAGCCTAGCGTTCCTCAGGACTTAACGCCGGACGCCCGGACGCAGCCCGTAATTCACGGGTGCGTCCGGGCGCCGTTGTGGTGGCTTGCCCTGCTGTTTGTCAGAGCTCCGAGGCCGGAACCCCTACACCCAGGATGATGGGCGCGTTCGTGGCCGCTGGTTTGTCGGCCACAGCAGCCTTGACGGGCTCCGGGGCCTTGGCGGCATGGGTGCGTCCGGCGGCAGCCGCCGGACCGGCTTCGTGATGCTCCACGGACGTCGCGTTGGCTGCACCCTGGGCACGGCTGGCACTCCGGTTCCGCCGGGGACGGCGGGCGCGGGGCTCCTCGGTGTGGTCCGAGTAATCCTTCTCCGCAACGGCTGGCTGCTGCTGACGGACTGGTTCGGCCGGCTGGCTTTCAGTTGACAGGGCCGCCGATGGCGTGCTTTCCGCTACGGGGGCCGGCTCGCCAAGGTGGGCGAAGGCCTCCGCGAGGCGGTCAAGCGTCAAAGCAGGTGCGTGCGGCTGGTCCTCGTGATGCGCCACGAACGGCAGTACCACCTGCTCGCCGCCGAACGTCAGCACAGCGGCCGGGCGGCCGTTGGAGTCCGTCTCGGGCCGCTCAGCCGGCACCGGCGCAGCGGGAGTCTGTCCCGCTGCTGCTGATGCGTGAGCAACTTCGTCGTCGTGCAGGTGCGCAGCATGGGCTGCGGCCGCAATGTTCGCAAGCGCGGCCCGCGTGGCCTCAGCCTTCGCATGGCGCTCGGCATCATTGGGTTCCGGGTGGACCGTGTGGATCTGCACCGGAGCTGCCGGCGCCGTTTCCAGCGGCTGGCCGCCACGTCCGCGGCGGCGCTTCCGGTCATTGCGGCCACCCGGCTGGCTGTCCGGGCGCTGGCTGTCCGTGCGCATGCCGTCGGTGCGCTGATCGTTGATGCGGGGTTCCTGCCGGCTGTCCACCCGCTGCACGTGGTGCTCAGCGGCTACGATGTTGGCGCGGCGGTGTTCCACGGGGTCGTCGTGGGTGACGATTCCGCGGCCTGCACAGGTTTCACACTGCTCCCCGAAGACTTCCAGGAGACCGGTGCCCATACGCTTTCGCGTCATCTGCACGAGTCCCAGCGAGGTCACTTCGGCAACCTGGTGCTTCGTCCGGTCGCGGCCCAAGCATTCCACCATACGGCGGAGAACCAGGTCGCGGTTGGATTCGAGGACCATATCGATGAAGTCGATGACGATGATGCCGCCGATGTCGCGGAGCCGGAGCTGCCGGACAACCTCTTCAGCTGCCTCAAGGTTGTTCTTCGTGACGGTTTCTTCGAGGTTGCCGCCGCTGCCGGTGAACTTGCCGGTGTTGACGTCCACCACGGTCATGGCTTCGGTGCGGTCGATGACCAGCGAGCCGCCCGAGGGCAGGAAGACCTTGCGTTCCAGGGCTTTGTGGATCTGCTCGTCGATCCGCCACGCCGCGAAGATGTCCGTGTCCTTGGTCCACTTTTCCAGGCGGCCCACGAGGTCCGGGGCAACGTAGGTGACATAGGCCTCGATGGTGTCCCAGGCCTCTTCACCGGAGACGATCAGCTTGGAGAAGTCTTCGTTGAAGACGTCACGGACCACCTTGATGGTGAGGTCAGGTTCGCCGTAGAGCAGCTCCGGGGCGAGGATCTTGGTGGACGTGGACTGGCTTTCGATGCCCTCCCATTGCGCGCGCAGCCGGTTGATGTCGTGCGTGAGCTCCTCTTCCGAGGCGCCTTCGGCAGCGGTGCGGACGATGACTCCGGCGTGCTCGGGGAGTCGGTCCTTGAGGATGCGCTTGAGGCGGTTGCGTTCGACGTCGGGCAGTTTGCGGGAAATGCCGGTCATGGAACCGCCGGGCACATACACGAGGTAGCGGCCGGGCAGCGAGATCTGGCTGGTCAGGCGTGCACCCTTGTGGCCCACGGGGTCCTTGGTGACCTGGACCAGGACGGTGTCTCCGGACTTGAGCGCGTTTTCGATCCGGCGCTGCTTGCCTTCGAGGTTAACGGCTTCCCAGTTCACTTCACCGGCGTACAGAACGGCGTTGCGGCCGCGTCCGATGTCAACAAACGCCGCTTCCATGGACGGCAGGACGTTCTGAACCTTGCCAAGGTAGACGTTGCCGATCAGGGAGTCCTGCTGGGTCTTGGAGACAAAGTGCTCGGCCAGGACGCCGTCTTCGAGGACGCCGATCTGGATTCTGTCGTCGCGCTGGCGGACGATCATCTGCCGGTCAACTGATTCACGGCGGGCGAGGAACTCGGCCTCGGTGATGACAGTGCGGCGGCGGCCGGTGTCGCGGGATTCGCGGCGGCGCTGCTTCTTGGCTTCGAGGCGGGTGGAGCCCTTGACGGACGTGACGCGGTTGTTGACCGGCGCTTCGGCGGCGGCGCGCGGTGCGCGGACGCGGGTCACCGTGTTGGGCGGGTCGTCGCCTTCCCCTCCGGTCAGTTCCAGATCCTGGTCGCCACGGCGGCGACGGCGACGACGACGGGATGTCACGCCTTCTTCGGCCTGCCCGGCGGATTCGTCATCGGTTTCTTCGGCTGCGCCGTCGTCACCTTCGCTATCGCCGTCAGCATCATTTTCGCCGGTGCGGCTACGTCCGCGGCGACCACGGCTGCGGCGCCTGCGGCGGCCGTTGGCGTCATCCGCTTCGCCGTCTTCGGCGTCGTCCTCCTCCGGCTCTTCAACCACGGCTGCAACCGGTGCGGGGCGGACCACTGTGCTGAGGTCAGGAGCCTGGAAAAGCACCGACGTGGTGGACGTCGGCTCAAGGAACAGGGAACTGAACGGGCTGGCAGGCTCAGTAGCGGCCGGCGCTTCAGCCGGTGTGGCGGCAACGTTGACGGCAGCAGCCTTGGCGGGGGCGGCGGCCGTTGCTGGCGCGGTGGCCTCAGCTGCGGCTTCCCCTGCCTCCGGGGCCGGCGTTGCTGCAGCTTCGGGGGCTGCCTGCTCCTCAGCAGCTGATTGTTCTGCGGCCGCGGGGGCGACGTCGGGGGCCGAGGTTTTGCGCGTGGCCACGCGGCGGCGTCGGACAGGTTTGGTCTCCGCTGCAGCCTCAGGGGCTGCCGCTTCGGCCGCAGGTTCGATGACGGCAGGCTCCACGACGGTCTCTGTAACGCCAGCGGCAGGTGCTTCCTGTACTTCAGCAGCGAAAGCCGGTAACGGCTCGGCGGTGTCCACCTTCTTGCGTGCGCGGGTCCGGCGAACCGGCGCCTTGGGCTCGGGCGCCGCGTCTGTCGCAGGCTCAGCCTCGGCGGCGTCATTCAGCGGCGTGGCCTCCGCAGCCTTTGGCGCTGCCTTCCGACGAGTCCGGGTAACCTTCTTGGGCGCTTCCGCAGCCACGACGGCTTCATCATTAACGGCTGGTGCTTGTTCGTTTTCCATATGTGGCAACACTCCTGCCCCTGACGTACCGCCACATCCGGCACCCATTGGGGCCCATATTGTCAAAACCCGCGGGCGTTGACAGAAGTCAAGTGGATACTCCCAGGTTCGCACCGACAGAGGGGTGCGGCAGCCCGTGGGAGCCGTCGGCTGTGTCCTGAAACCCGTTGTTCTACACGCCACAACCAGGTGCCGACCAATGGAATTGCGGGAAGCCGGATCAGAGAATCCGAAGCCTGCCCTGCTCATCATTGGCGGTCTTGAAACAAGCCACCGGACCGGAGTCCGAATGTGGGTCGGCCTCCAGCCATGTTCATTCTCTCACACCCGGGCTCAAAGACGGCGGAAGCAAGGGCAAACGGATCAGTATGTGAGGGCCCGGCTGGGTGCTGCTTCCAGCCACCGGCGTTACAATCGGGGCAAGGAGCACCCGAAGCAAAGGACGCCACACACCATGCCCAGCATTTCCTCCCACGGCACTGACACGCCGGCTGCCTCCACTGCGGCGGAGCCGTTGCCCGCCACGCCAGGGACTGTCCCGCCGATGGTACGAAACCGGCCGTTCGGCTGGCTGATGGTCATCACCGGCGCCATCGGCTGGCTGGCCTCGGGAACGCTGGTCCTGGAAAAGCTCGCGGTCCTCGAGGACCCGAATCATGTCACGGCCTGCGACGTTAATCCTTGGATCTCCTGCGGCCAGGTCATGCAGACCTGGCAGAGCTCGGCGTTCGGGTTCCCCAACATGTTCATCGGCATCGTGGCGTTCGCCATCATCATCACTGTGGGCATGGCCCTGTTGTCCGGCGCCACGTTCGCCCGCTGGTACTGGGCAGGACTCCAGGCCGGCGTCACGCTCGGCTTCGCTTTTGTGGTGTGGCTCTGGTCCCAGGCCCTTTACGACATCCACATTCTGTGCCCGTTCTGCATGATCGTCTGGGCCGCGATGATCCCGCTCTTCGTCTGGGTAACCATCCGCAACGTCGTCCACGGCATCATCCCCGTCCCGTCAGGTGCAGCACGCGTGCTGGGCGAATCAGGCTGGATCATCACGGCGTTGCTGTACGTGGCAGTCATCGCCACGATCTTTTTCGCCTTCATCCAGGTGTTTGCCGGAACCTCGGGCTTCTAACGCGGACCCTCAGCGCACCCACCAAACAGCGCGAACGTACAGTTGAGGCCCTGGTTTCCGCGGAAACCAGGGCCTCAACTGTACGTTCGCGCCATAAGGGTGGTGGTGCGGGACTTAGTCCTGGAACCAGATCTTGATTTCGCGCTCGGCCGAGTCCACGGAGTCGGAGCCGTGCACAAGGTTCTGCTGGACCTTCAGGCCCCAGTCGCGGCCGAAGTCGCCACGGATGGTGCCCGGAGCCGCAGTTGTGGGATCGGTGGTGCCGGCCAGGGAACGGAAGCCTTCAATGACGCGGTGGCCTTCGAAGATCGCGGCCACAACCGGCCCACTGAGCATAAATTCAACAAGGGGCTCGTAGAACGGCTTGCCCACGTGCTCTTCGTAGTGCTGCTCCAACAGTTCCCGGCTGGCGTCGACCTTCTTCAGTTCAGCCAGGGTATAGCCCTTGGCCTCAATGCGGCCCAGGATGACGCCGCTGAGGTTGCGGGCAACGCCGTCGGGCTTGATCAGTACCAGGGTGCGCTCAATGGTCATAGCTGCTCCAATGCGTAATGGGTGGTTTCGGGACAATTCTACGAGGCTTCCGGGGCGTCCCCGTGCGAAGCCGTCCACTCGGCCTGTTCGCGTTCGCGCTTTGCGGCCTCGGAATCGATCCTGATGCCGGTGCGGATTCCGTACCACCAGGCCAGGCCGAACAGCGCGCCAACCAGGAACATCATGGGTTCAACGATGCCCGTCAGGATCAGCACAATCTGCAGGATCCAGCCCAGTCCCACACCCCAGGGCTTGGACAGCACCGCGCAGGCCAAGATCATCACTGCGCTCAGCGCGATACCAACACCCAGGATCAGCGCTGGCGGAAACTCGCCGCGCTTCAGGCCAAAGACGGCCAACGTGGCGAAAAAGACGACAAAAGCTTCAAGCAGCAGGACGGTCGAGGCAAACATCACCTTGGTGGACCGGCGCTTCTTGGGCATTCCCGGGCGCCATTCGCGCTGCGCCTTGGTCAACTTGGCCACGGCTAGGCCTCCGTCTTTCCGAGCAGGATCCGGGCTTCGGCCACCAGGGTAATGGAACCCGTGACCAGGACGCCGCCGGAGAGGTCGTCGTTGGCTTCAGCGCGTTCCACGGCCCATTCGAGGGCGTCGTCGAGCTTCTCAGCAACGTGGATGTTGTCTTCTCCGAAGCCCATTTCGACGGCCAGTTCGGCCAGTTCGGCCGCGGGCACTGCCCTCGGCGAGTTGGACTGGGTGAAGCAGTATTCCTGGGCGATCTCGCCCAAGGATTCCTTGAGCTGGCGCAGGATCTCTTCGGCGTCCTTCTCCTTCAGGACTCCCACTACCGGCACCAGCCGGGTGAAGCTGAAGGCCTCCTGGATGGCCTCGGCCGAGACCCTGATGCCGTCCGGGTTGTGCGCCGCGTCCACGATGATGGTGGGCGCCGTGCGGACAACTTCAAGGCGGCCCGGGGACGTGACGGATGCGAAGGCTTCCTGGAGCACCTCGAAGTCAAGTTCCTTTTCGCCGCCGAAGAACGCTTCGAGGGCTGCCACCGCTACGGCCGCGTTCTGGGCCTGATGGGCGCCGTGCAGCGGCAGCAGCAGTTCCGGGTACCGGCCGGCGATGCCCTGGATGCTCACCACCTGGCCACCCACGGCAACCGTCCGGGATTCGACGCCGAACTCCACGCCTTCAAACCGGAACGGGACTGCCACTTCTTTGGCTTTCTCCAGCAGCACCTGCGCGGCATCCACGGGCTGCGAGGCGCTGATGAGGTAGCCGCCGGGCTTGATGATGCCGGCCTTCTCGTAGGCAATCTCCTCGGTGGTATCGCCCAGCAGGTCGGTGTGGTCCAGGGAGATGGGGGTGACCACCGAAACCAGGCCGTCGCCCACGTTGGTGGCATCGGTGATGCCGCCCAGACCCACCTCGATCACGGCCACGTTGACGGGCTGGTCCGCGAAGATCGCGAAGCCCAGGATGGTCAGGCACTCGAAGTACGTCAGCCGGGGCTCCCCCGCGGCGGTAAGTTCGTCGTCGACGATCTGCAGATACGGGCGGATCTCGTCCCAAATCCGGACGAACGTTGCGTCAGAGACGGGGTGGCCGTCGATGCTGATCCGTTCGGTGACCTTGGACAGATGCGGGCTGGTGTAGCGGCCGGTGCTCAGCCCGTGGGCGCGCAGCCCGGCCTCAATCATCCGGGCGGTGGAGGTCTTGCCGTTGGTGCCGGTCACATGGATGATCGGGAACGCCTTGTTGGGCTCCCCCAGTACATCCATCGCCCGGAACAGCGGTGCGAGACGTGGCTCCATCTTGTTTTCCGGTGCACGCCCCAGCAGCTCGGCGTAGACACTTTCCACGGAGAATTCGTCAGTCATGGCTCAGGCCTCTGCTTTTTCGACGGTGATGCGTGGTTCGCCTGACTCGGCCGGAACTGTGGCCAGCTCCAGGGTCAGCGTTTCGGTTTTGACCAGCTCGGCGTTGGCCAACAGGGCATCGAGCACGGTGGGAACGGCCGTAACGGTGGTCCGGATCCGGTCGCTCACGTTCAGTCCGGCGTCCTTGCGTGCCTGCTGGATCGCGCGGACCATGTCGCGTGCAGTGCCTTCGGCCTCAAGTTCGGGCGTGACCTCGGTGTTCAGGACCACGAAGCCGCCGCCCGGAAGGACAGCTACTGCTTTTCTTGCAACAGCAGTACCGCCCTCTGCCCCGGCCACCACCGTCTCCAGCGTGTACTCCTGCGGCTCCAGCTCCAGCCCGCCCGCAACAACGACTCCGTCGACACCGTCGATTGTTTGGACTGACCAGTCACCGGACTTGGAGCCCTTGATGGCCTGCTGGACGTTTTTGCCCAGGCGCGGTCCCGCGGCACGGGCGTTGACCACGAGCTTCTGCTCGATGCCGAACTCCTCCGGGGAGGCGCTCTCGGCGTCGAGCAGGCGCACGGAGCGCAGGTTCAGTTCATCGGCGACGACGGCGGCGAAGCCTCCCAGCGCATCCGCGCCGGGTGCCACAACGGTCAGTTCCTGCAGCGGCAGCCGGACGCGCAGGTTGGCGGCCTTGCGCAGCGAGGACCCCGTGGAGCAGATCTGCTGCACACGGTCCATCGCTTCCACCAGCGAAGCGTTGGCCGGGAACAGGTCCGCGTCCGGCCAGTCGGCCAGGTGCACGGAGCGGCCGCCGGTGAGGCCGCGCCAGATCTCCTCGGAGACCAGCGGCAGCAGCGAGGCGGCCACGCGGGACACGGTCTCCAGTGCCGTGTAGAGCGCATCGAACGCGTCAGCGCTTTCATCAAAGAAACGCTGGCGGCTGCGTCGGACATACCAGTTCGTGAGCATGTCCAGGTAGCTGCGCAGTTCGTCGCAGGCCCCGGAGATGTCGTAGCTGTCCAGCTGGGCGGTCATGTTCCGGACCAGGTCGCCGGTGTTGGCCAGCAGGTACTGGTCCAAGGTGTCGGCGTACCCGTCGTAGCGGAGCTTCGCGTCGTAGCCCTTCGCTTGCCCTCCAACTACGTTGGAAGCGTTTGTGTACAGCGTGAAGAAGCTGTACACGTTCCACAGCGGCAGAATGACCTGGCGGACGCCGTCGCGGATTCCCTGTTCGGTGACCACCAGGTTGCCGCCGCGCAGGATGGGGCTGGACATCAGGAACCAGCGCATGGCGTCGGAGCCGTCGCGGTCCAGGACTTCGGAGACGTCCGGGTAGTTGCGGAGGCTCTTGGACATCTTCTGCCCGTCCGAGCCGAGCACGATGCCGTGGCTGATGACGTTCCGGAAGGCCGGCCGGTCAAACAGTGCGGTGGACAGGATGTGCAGCATGTAGAACCAGCCGCGGGTCTGGCCGATGTACTCCACGATGAAGTCCGCCGGGTTGTGTGTGTCGAACCAGGCTTCGTTCTGGAACGGGTAGTGCACCTGGCCGTACGGCATGGAGCCGGAGTCGAACCAGACGTCCAGGACGTCCTCCACCCGGCGCATCACGGACTGGCCCTCTTCGGGGGTCCTGGGGTCGTCCGGGTTGGGGCGGGTCAGTTCGTCGATGAACGGCCGGTGCAGGTCAACCTGGCCGGCCTTGTTCAGCGGCAGGCGGCCGAAGTCGGCCTCGATTTCGGCCAGGGAGCCGTAGACGTCGGTGCGCGGGTACTCGGGGTCGCTGGACTGCCACACCGGGATGGGGCTGCCCCAGTAGCGGTTGCGGCTGATGGACCAGTCGCGGGCGTTGGCCAACCATTTGCCGAACTGGCCGTCCTTGACGTTCCCGGGGATCCAGTTGATCTCCTGGTTCAGTTCGGACATCCGGTCCTTGAACTTGGTGACTTCCACGTACCAGGAAGACACGGCGCGGTAGATCAGGGGGTTGCGGCAACGCCAGCAGTGCGGATAGCTGTGCTCATAGCTGGCCTGGCGGACCAGCCGGCCCTGCGCGCGCAGCACCTGGGTGATGGGTTTGTTGGCCTCAAACACCTGAAGGCCCACGATGTCGTGCAGGTCGCCGTGGCTGAACAGCGGCAAGAACTTGGCACCTTCATCCACGGACAGAACTACCGGGATACCGGCCTCTTCACAGACCTTCTGGTCGTCCTCACCGTAGGCCGGCGCCTGGTGGACGATGCCAGTGCCGTCGGTGGTGGTGACGTAGTCGGCCACGAGGAAGCGCCAGGCGTTCTGTGTCCCATATTTTTCGTCGTCGCGGAAGTCGTTCCACAGCGGCTCGTAGGACAGGCCGGCAAGTTCAGCGCCGGTGTGGGTTGCCGTCACGGCGGCTTCAGCGGAATCCACATCCTCATAGCCCAGGTCCTTGGCGTACGCCGCCAGCAGGTCGACGGCCAGCAGGAAGCTTCCGGTAACCGGGGCGTCCGGCGAAGCAGCCTTGACTCCGTTGGGTCCGGCGGGGAGCACAGCGTACGTGATGGAGGGCCCGACGGCGAGCGCCAGGTTGGTGGGCAGTGTCCAGGGCGTGGTGGTCCACGCGAGCGCCTGCACGCCGGCGAGCTGCTTCGACAGCTCCGACTCCCCTGCCGTGATGGGGAACGTCACCGTGACAGTCTGGTCCTGCCGGTTCTTGTAGACGTCGTCGTCCATGCGCAGTTCATGGTTGGACAGCGGCGTTTCGTCCTTCCAGCAGTACGGCAGCACGCGGTAGCCGTTGTAGGTCAGGCCTTTTTCGTGCAGCTGCTTGAACGCCCACAGGACCGATTCCATGTATTCGACGTTGAGCGTCTTGTAGTCGTTATCGAAGTCCACCCAGCGGGCCTGGCGGGTGACGTAGCTCTTCCACTCATCGGCGTACTTCATCACGGAGGCACGGCAGGCGTCGTTGAACTTGTCGATGCCCATGGTCTCGATCTGGGTCTTGTCCGTCATGCCCAGCTGCTTCATGGCTTCCAGCTCAGCCGGCAGGCCGTGGGTGTCCCAGCCGAAGCGGCGTTCCACCCGGCGGCCGCGCTGGGTCTGGTAGCGGCCCACGAGGTCCTTGGCGTACCCGGTTAGGAGGTGGCCGTAGTGCGGCAGGCCGTTGGCGAAGGGAGGACCGTCATAGAAGACGAATTCGTTGCTGCCGGGCTGCCCGCCGGGGGCGTCGGCGCTGCGCTGGTCGATGCTGGCCTGGAAGGTGCCGTCCTGGTCCCAGTACTTCAGGATGCGCTCCTCGATCTCCGGGAACTTCACGGAGTGGGAGACACCGGTGGCAGCGCCGCTCGAAACGGCAGCCGAAGGGGAGGCTGAGGCTTTGGGGTAATACGTCATTCTCGACATCCTGGGTTGAGCTGGTGAACCATTCAGCCACTGCTGACTGGTTCCGTTCAGGATGCGAGGACGGCTGGTGCGCTGTCCTGGGACTGCACGCTGACCGCGGTACCACCTCACTTACCGGCACCCCACCACGCTCCGTGGGGAGCTAATGTTGCGCCGGCCGCTCATTACTGCTGTGACGGGCTTACCCGTCCGGTTCTAGTAACACCGGCTGCCAGATCCCTGGTGGTCAGTGCGTTCTTCCGGAAGCTCACCGGTGATCGCCGGGTCGTAGCCATATTGAGTCTACTATCGCCTGCCCGTCTACCGCCATTCCCTCACACGCGCGCCCGACCCCGGCGCCGGAACCAATTTGGGGACCAAGTTGAGGACTCGCGGCAGATTTCGGGCGCCAAGTCATTGGACGATGCGTGCCTTCCCCGAATAATGACCCATATGCAGACGGCCGGTATGCGCGGGCAGGACAAAGGGTTCCGGCGCGTAAGCGCATGGTTCTGCTGGGCTGCTGCGGCAATCCTGTGCCTGCCGGGCACTGCGCTGGTAGTCCTGCGTTGGATCCCGTGGGACGTTGGCACTCCGTGGATCCAGCTGCTGTCCCTGTTTCCCGCCAGCGTGCTGCCCACAGCGACAGCATGTGGGATAGCAATCGTTGCCGTGTGCCTGGATCCCCGGCCCACCCGGACTATCCTCGCCGCACTTGTGACAGCGGTACTGCTGCTGCAGCTGATGGTGGTCGCGCCGCGCGTTATGTCAGCCGGAGGAGCAACGACGGATCTTCAGGCTACAGCGCCGGCTGACTCCCCCGGCACCGGCCGGACGGTGACGGTGATGGCCCTCAATGTGGGCTCAATGGGAGTTGATGCCGTCGCGCTGCTTTCGCTGGCCCGCGCCAGGAACATCGACATCCTGGCCCTGCCGGAGCTTGCCCCGCCAGGGCTGGAAGCCCTCGAGGCTGCTGGGCTGGCCGCACACTTCCCGTACCGTTCGCTGGACGTCGACTGGGCAGGCACAGGCAGTGCAATCCTTTCCCGGTTTCCGCTGGACTCCTCCGCACGGGTACCGGAAAGCAGTTTTTACCAAAGCAGGGCCGAGGCGGCCATTCCCGGGACATCCGGTGGCATCCACGTGACGGCCGTCCACATAGACTCGCCCCGGCCGGGGCATACACCGTTTTGGCGGAAAGAACTCCGGCAGCTGGGAGATCTCCAGCGGGCGCTGCCCGGTTCGCCGGCCATCCTGCTGGGCGATTTCAATGCCGGCCACGACCACCGCGAGTTCCGGGAGCTTCTGGCCACCGGGCTTAAGGATGCAGCCCAAGCGGCCGGAAAGGGCTTGGCACCAACTTGGCCGTCCGAATCCAGCATCCCGCCGTTCGTAGCGCTGGACCATGTCCTCGTAACCCCCAACATCGAGGTCAGGGCCTTTGCGACCATCACTGTTCCCGGCACCGACCACTCCGCCGTCGTTGCAGAGCTCGCGGTTCCCTGATAACTGCCTAGCTCCCGCCAAACAGGCACGGCTGTGCCTAGACTCGGAACCATGACCTCTGCCCACGGCTTTCTCAGCATTGCCTGCCGCTGGCTGGCGTTCTTGGCTGTCCTGCCTGTCCTGGTACTGTCCGTGTTCCGGGCGATTCCGGCCGACTGGCCGGTGCTCGCGGTCCAGCTGCTGTCCTTCACCCCGTGGCTGGCTGTGCCCGCTGCGCTGGCCACAATCCTGGCCATTATGGGAGGGAGCAGGTGGCAACAGGCGTCCGCCGGAGCCCTTCTGCTGTGCCAGATCTTCTGGCTCTTCCCGTTCGATGCGGCGCGCCCTGCAGCCGCTGCTGGCGCCGCGGTCAGCGCTGGAGCCACGGTGGAACTAACGGCGATGAACATCAACTCGGAGTTCGGCGAGGCGGACGCGGCCCGCATCGTGCAACTGGTCAAGGACAACCGCGTAGGCCTGCTGACGGTGCAGGAGCATTCACAGGCCTTGGAGGACCGGCTGAGCACCGAGGGCCTGGACAGGCTCCTGCCCCACCGGATCAGTGATCCCACGGATGACGGTGCCGGCAGCGCGGTGTACTCCAGTTATCCCCTCGAACTGGTGGGCATCCTCCCGGACACGCCGTTCCGGATGCCAACCGTGCGGCTTACAGCCACCACCGGCGGATCTGCAGCTGTCCTGGAAGTCACGAACGTCCATGCGCTGCCGCCGGTTGATGTCAGGGTTGACCAGTGGCGCAGCGACCTAGCGGCCGTGGGTCGGCTGGCGGAACGTCCCGGCAACAGGCTGTTGATCGGCGACTTCAACGCCACCTATGACCACGCCGAGTTCCGGGCGCTGCTTGCCGCGGCCCCCGACGGTGCGGAACTGGTTGACGTGGGGATGGCGTCAGGATCCCGGCTGGTGCCCACCTGGCCGATGGAGGGCCCGCGGCTGCCCGGGATCGCCATCGACCACCTGGTGACCACGCCGCAGGTGGGGAGCACCGGATACCAGGTCCAGCGGGTGCCGGGCACGGACCACGCGGCTGTCCTGGCCACGCTCGCCATCCCTGCAGGCTAAGCGACCGTCCCCTTCCGGATCAGCTTGTGGGTGGCGGCCTGGGCAACCGGCCGGATTACAATCTGGTCCAGGTTGACGTGGTGCGGCGCGCTGACGGCGTAGCGCACCACGTCTGCCACGTCTTCCGCAGTCAGGGGCTTCTCCACGCCTTGGTAGATCTTCTCAGCAGCGCCCTTGTCGCCCAGCCGGTTGAGCGCGAACTCGTCGGTGCGAACCAGTCCGGGGGCTACCTCGATGACGCGGATGTTGTGCTCCGCCTCTTCCAGCCGGAGGGCGCCGGTCACCGCGTGTTGGGCAAACTTGGCGGCGTTGTAGCCGCCGCCGCCCTCGTAGGCCACGAGTCCGGCGGTCGACGTCAGGTTCAGGACAGTTCCCTCGCCGTTGGCGCGAAGCATCGGCAGGAACGCCCGGGTGAGCTTCATGGTGCCGATGACGTTGACCCGGAACATCCATTCCCAGTCCTCGGTGTTGGCAGCGCCCACCAGGTCAGCGCCGCGAGCCCCGCCGGCGATGTTGATGAGCGTCCCCACACCGCCCGCCTCAGTGACGCGGGCAAGCAGCCGGGCGACGTCGTCGTCCTCGGCGATGTCAGCAGGAATCCCGACGGCGCCTGTTTCAGCTTCCAGCGCGGCCAGCCGTTCGGCGCGGCGCGCCACAGCGAACACAGTCCAGCCTTCCGCCCGCAATGCCCGCACGGTGGCCTCGCCGATGCCGGTGCTGGCGCCGGTAACAACGGCCGCCCTGTTCTGGAGTGAATCGCTTGGTGAAGCCTGGCCTGATGCTGTCGCGTTGCGTGAATCCTCAGTCATGGCACCACCCTAACGGCAGCTCCGCCACCGGCGCTTGACTATGAACTCGAGTAACACCCCGCCGTGGTTCACCTCAGGATCCCGCGCCCCGTAAAGGAGGTCCACCCGGGCATCGACTTTGCTGACCCCGCGGGGCCAAAGCCTGTCCACCAGAACCCGGCAGCCGTCGTCGTCCCCCGGTGCGTCATAGACGCGCCTAATCCCAAAAGTTTCCGCGGTTGTGCCCATCTCCCGCATACCATGGCAGGCTCCGTGCCGCGGGATCTACAGACCATGAAACAATTGCCAGATGGCTGAAGACACTCAGGGTACAGACACGCCCTCCACCGCCCCTATCAACGTTCCGGACAAGCCCGCCCTTGAGGGGCTCGAAGCTGCCCTCACGCAGCGCTGGCTTGCCGAAGGGACCTACAAGTTCAACCCGGACACCACCCGGGAGCAGGTCTACTCGATCGACACTCCCCCGCCCACTGCGTCCGGCTCCCTGCATGTGGGGCACATGTTCTCATTTACGCAGACGGACGTGCTGGCCCGCTACCAGCGCATGATCGGCAAGAACGTGTTCTACCCAATGGGTTGGGATGACAACGGCCTGCCCACCGAGCGCCGCGTGCAGAACTACTACGGCGTGCGCTGCGATCCGGCCATCCCGTACGACGCCGGCTACCGCGCTCCGGCCGAGCCAGCCAAGAACCAGCGAGATTTCGACGTCGTTTCCCGCCGGAACTTCATCGAACTGTGTGAAGAGCTGGCTGTGGAGGACGAGAAGGTCTTCGAAAGCCTGTTCCAGCAGCTTGGCCTCTCCGTGGACTGGCAACTGACGTACAGGACCATCGACGATGCCTCCCGCGAAGTCTCCCAGCGCGCCTTCCTGGCCAACCTGGCAGCCGGCGACGCCTACATGGCCGAGGCGCCAACCCTGTGGGACATCACCTTCCGCACGGCCGTGGCCCAGGCGGAACTCGAAGACCGCGAAGTCGCCGGGGCGTACTACCGCTACCCGTTCTTCACCGAAGACGGCGAAAAGATCTACGTCGAGACCACGCGTCCCGAACTGCTGGCAGCCTGTGCGGCGCTGGTGGCAAACCCCGACGACGAGCGGTACCAGCCGCTGTTCGGCAAGAAGGTCACGTCCCCGGTCTTTGGTGTTGAGGTTGAGGTCAAGGCCCATGCGCTAGCCAAGGCGGACAAAGGCTCCGGCATCGCCATGGTGTGCACCTTCGGTGACCTCACCGACGTCACCTGGTGGCGGGAACTGCAGCTGCCCACCCGCGCCATAGTTGGCCGGGACGGACGGATCATCGGCGAAACCCCGGACTGGATCACCACCGACGCAGGCCGCACCGCCTACGAAGCCATCGCAGGCAAGACCGTATTCAGCGCCAAGGAAGCCGTGGTGGAGCTCCTGGCCGCCGAAGATCTGATCGACGGCGAACCGAAGAAGATCATGCACCCCGTGAACTTCTACGAAAAGGGCGACAAGCCCCTTGAAGTTGTCACCTCACGCCAGTGGTACTACCGCAACGGCGGCCGCGACGAAGAGCGCCGCGCACGCCTGATCGCGCGCGGCCACGAGATCGACTTCCACCCCGCCTTTATGCGGTCCCGCTACGAGAACTGGATCTCGGGGCTGAACGGCGACTGGCTCGTCTCCCGCCAACGCTTCTTTGGTGTGCCCATCCCCGTCTGGTACCCGCTGGATGCCGAAGGCAACCCGCAGTACGACGCTCCGATCGTGCCTCAGGATGAACAGCTGCCCGTTGACCCCGCGGCCGATGCCGCACCGGGTTACGACGAAGCCCAGCGCGGTGTTCCCGGTGGCTTCGCCGGTGACGCCGACATTCTGGATACGTGGGCCACGTCTTCGCTGACGCCGCAGATTGTGGGCGGCTGGAGCCGGGACGAAGACCTGTTCGCGAAGGTGTTCCCGTTTGACCTGCGCCCCCAGGGCCACGACATCATCCGTACCTGGCTGTTCTCCTCGGTGGTCCAGGCTGATGCGCTGCAGCACGCCGCGCCGTGGAAGCACGCCGCCATCTCTGGCTGGATCCTGGATCCGGACCGTAAGAAGATGTCCAAGTCCAAGGGCAACGTGGTGGTTCCCACCGATGTGCTGGAAGAATTCGGCTCCGACGCTGTCCGATACTGGGCCACGTCCGCCAAGCTCGGCGCGGACACAGCCTACGAAATCGCGCAGATGAAGATCGGCCGCCGCCTGGCCATCAAGCTGCTGAACGCGTCAAAGTTCGTCCTGAACCTGGGCGCCACGGAGAATTCAGTGGTCTCCACCGATCTTTCGGTCCTCACGAATCCCTTGGACCGCGCGGTGCTGGCCCAGCTGGCCGAGGTGGTGCGTCAGTCCACCAAGGCGTTCGAGAACTACGACTACGCCCGCGCCCTGCAGATCACCGAGAGCTTCTTCTGGCAGTTCACGGACGATTACGTGGAGCTCATCAAGGACCGCGCCTACGGTGCCGCCGGCGAGGCTGAGCAGGCCTCCGTCCTGGCAGCACTTGCCACCAGCTTGGACACACTGCTCCGCCTGTTCGCCCCGTTCCTGCCCTTCGCCACAGAAGAGGTCTGGGGCTGGTGGCGCAACGGCTCCGTACACGTTGCCCAGTGGCCCACCGCAGTGGATGTGGACGGCGACACCACCCTGCTTGCCACCGTTGGCACGGCCCTGAGCGGTGTCCGCAAGGCGAAGTCCGAAGCCAAGGTCAAGCAGCGGACCGAAGTTCTTTCCGCGACCATCACGGCCTCGGAATCCCTAACCACGCAGCTGAAGGCCGGACTTGGCGACTTGAAGGCCGCCTCGAACGCCCGCGAGCTGACCCTCGTGGCGGGCGACGGCGAACTGACCGTCAGCGACGTGGTGCTGGCCGCGCCGGAGGAACAGCCCAAAGCCTGACCGGATTTAGGTCCCGTTCCGGGGCAGCAGCCCTGTTCTAGGGCCGGCCGTTTTTGGGCCGGCTGTTTTTGGGCAAAGGGGAAGCCCCATCAGCGTTTTGCCGTTGGTGGGGCTTCGACTTTTCGGCCATCCTCGTGACGTCTTTGATGGTCTGGCAGGATCCTTGGATCTTCAGGTCTTCCTACCTCGTCACTGGTAGCTTGTATCTGACTTTGCCGATGGCTGCGTCGGATACATATCACTGAATCTTTGGTTCCTGCGTCTCACTTCTTTCGAAGTGGGTAAGAACCATTGTTGTCCCGACGGTTTGGATGCGCAAGAGCCCCGGACGAACTACATCAGAGTAATTCGTCCGGGGCTCTTTGCTGTCTGCGTCAGCCTGGCGTCAGTCGAATTCGGGGCGTTCGCTGCGGCTGCGCTTAATCTCGAAGAAGTGCGGGTAGGAAGCCAGCGTGACGGTGGCGTCCCACAACTGGCCAGCCTGCTCGCCGCGCGGGATGCGGGTCAGCACCGGCCCAAAGAAGGCCGTTCCGTTGAAGGCAACAACCGGCGTGCCAACGTCCTGTCCCACCAACGAAATGCCTTCCTCGTGGCTGGCCCTCAGCTGGGTGTCAAAGGCGTCCGTCGTGGCAACGTCTGCCAGGCCGGCCGGGAGTCCGCACTCGGCCAGTGCCTTGCTGATGACAACGCCGTAGTCCTTTTCTCCGCCAAGGTGGATCAGTGTGCCCATGGCGTCGTAGAGCGGCTTCACCACGTGGTCGCCGTGCTGCTCCTGGGCCGCGATGATGACCCGGACCGGGCCCCAGGCCTTGTCCATGAGCTCGCGGTAGCCGGCGTCCAGTTCGCGCCCCTCGTTGAGGACGGCCAGGCTCATCACATGCCACACGGTCTCAATGTCGCGGACGGCCTCAACTTCGCCGATCCAGCGTGAGGTGATCCAGGCGAAGGGGCAGAGCGGATCGAACCAGAAGTCGGCCTGGTTGATGGTTGTTTCAGTCATGCGTGAGTCCTCGGGTTCCTGGGCGTGCGGGGATGGACGGTGGAAGGGGCTGGCGAGGTGCCGGACGCGTCAGGCGGACTTGCGTCGCTTGGTCACGTGCGGAATCAGGGTGGGCTCAGCCTTGCTGAGGACAACGTCAGCGGTGATGACCACGCTGGCCACGTCCTCGCGGCTGGGGAGGTCGAACATGACCGGGAGCAGCACTTCCTCCATGATGGCGCGGAGGCCGCGGGCACCGGTGCCACGCTCAAGGGCCTGGTCGGCGATGGCGTTGAGGGCGTCCTCATCAAAGACGAGTTCCACGCCGTCAATCTGGAACATCTTCTGGTACTGCTTGACCAGCGCGTTCTTCGGCGTGGAGAGGATCTGGATGAGGGCGTCACGGTCGAGGCTGGAGACCGTGGTGATTACGGGCAGGCGGCCGATGAATTCCGGTATGAGGCCGAATTTCAGCAGGTCCTCGGGCATCACTTCGCCGTAGGAGTCCACCTTGTTGCTGGCGTCGTTGAGCGGGGCACCGAAGCCGATGCCCTTGCGCCCGGAGCGCGAACCGATGATCTCTTCCAGCCCGGCAAAGGCGCCCGCCACGATGAAGAGCACATTCGTGGTGTCGATCTGGATGAATTCCTGGTGAGGGTGTTTCCGTCCGCCCTGCGGCGGAACCGAGGCCACGGTTCCTTCGAGGATCTTCAGGAGGGCCTGCTGCACGCCCTCACCGGAGACGTCCCGGGTGATGGAGGGGTTCTCGCTCTTACGCGAAATCTTGTCGATTTCGTCAATGTAGATGATGCCCTGTTCGGCCTTCTTGACGTCGTAGTCCGCTGACTGAATGAGCTTGAGGAGAATGTTCTCCACGTCCTCACCCACATAGCCGGCTTCGGTGAGCGCGGTGGCGTCGGCAACGGCAAACGGAACATTCAGGCGCCGCGCCAGTGTCTGGGCAAGATAGGTTTTGCCGCAGCCGGTCGGGCCGATCAGAAGGATGTTGGACTTGGCGATTTCGACGTCGTCGTGGTGCCCGCCCTCGGCGAGGCTGCCGCTCTTAGGGGCGTGGCCGGCCTGGATCCGTTTGTAGTGGTTGTAGACGGCGACGGCGAGGGAACGTTTGGCAGGTTCCTGGCCGATGACGTATTCCTGCAGGAAGTCAAAGATCTCGCGGGGCTTGGGCAGTTCAAAGCTGCCCAGATCGGCGACTTCCGCGAGTTCTTCTTCAATGATCTCGTTGCAGAGTTCAATGCATTCGTCGCAGATGTAGACACCGGGCCCGGCAATGAGCTTGCGTACCTGCTTCTGGCTCTTTCCGCAGAAAGAACACTTCAGCAGATCCGTGCTCTCGCCAATCCGAGCCATATGTGAACCCCTTTAGTATCTTGCTGCCAGGCAGCTGTGCACCGTTGCTGGAATCGTAGCGGGCCTGGGAGGACCGGCCGTGACATCTTCCACTCTAGGTCACAATTGCGCCCAAGGGTGGAAAGCGAAGGCCGGTGCGGCCCAAATAACTGGGACCGCACCGGCCGCCGAAGAGCCGTACTACCTGGTAATTGCCTGTGGCTTGATCTTGCGGGAATCAAGGACCTGGTCGATAAGGCCGTACTCCAGGGCGTCGGCCGCGGTCAGGATCTTGTCGCGCTCGATGTCGTTGTTGACCTGCTCAGAGGTGCGGCCGGAGTGGTGTGCGAGGGTGTCCTCGAGCCAGGAGCGCATCCGCATAACTTCCGCGGCCTGGATCTCGAGGTCCGAAGCCTGGCCACCCTGGCCGCCGGACAGTGCCGGCTGGTGAATCAGGACACGGGCATTGGGCAGTGCCAAACGCTTGCCGGGGGTGCCTGCAGCGAGCAGAACCGCGGCGGCACTGGCCGCCTGGCCGAGGCAGACGGTCTGGATTTCAGGCCGGATGTACTGCATGGTGTCGTAGATCGCCGTCATGGCGGTGAACGAGCCACCCGGGGAGTTGATGTACAGGGTGATGTCACGGTCCGGGTCGGTGGACTCGAGGACCAGCAGCTGGGCCATGACGTCATCGGCCGAGGCGTCATCCACCTGGACGCCGAGGAAAATGATGCGGTCCTCGAACAGTTTGGTGTAGGGGTCCTGGCGCTTGAAGCCATAAGGCGTGCGCTCTTCGAACTGGGGAAGGACGTAGCGGCTGGTCGGAAGGTTACCGGCAGTCGATCCGAAGTTGTAAGTCATTTTTGTTGCTCCTGATCTAAAGGTTCTAGTGCCGGGTTACTTCTCGGATGCCGACTCGCCGGAGGGGCCGTTGGCGGTTCCGCCGCCGCCGGCCACGGTGCCGGCGTGGGCAGCGATCTTGTCGAAGAAGCCGTATTCGAGGGCTTCTGTGGCGGTGAACCACTTGTCGCGGTCGTTGTCCTTGAGGATGGTTTCCACCGACTGTCCGGTCTGATCCGCGGTCAGTTCAGCCATGACCTTCTTCATGTGCAGGATGAGCTCGGCCTGGATCTTGATGTCCGAGGCTGTGCCGCCGATGCCGCCGGAGGGCTGGTGCATCAGGACGCGGGCGTTGGGGGTGGCGTAGCGCTTGCCCTTAGTGCCGGAGGAGAGCAGGAACTGACCCATGGAGGCTGCCAGGCCGGTGGCGACGGTGACGACGTCGTTCGGGATGAACTGCATGGTGTCATAGATGGCCATGCCTGCAGTCACGGAGCCGCCGGGAGAGTTGATGTAGAGGTAGATGTCCTTTTCCGGATTCTCGGCGGACAGGAGCAGCAGCTGCGAGCAGATGGCGTTGGCGTTGTCGTCACGCACCTCGGAGCCCAGCCAGATGATGCGCTCTTTGAGGAGGCGGTTGTAGATGTAGTTGTCCTGGCCGGCCGGATCTACAGTCGCCATCCGGGGGGCCTCTGCGTGCTGTGACATGTGTACTTACCTCTCGCTGGTGACGGTGACATCACTGAACTTCACTACTTGGACACTAACCGGTTTAGTGGCCGATTTGTTCGCCGGAATCGCGCTGTTCGCTGACGGCGCACGATCCCTGCAACTGCCCGTTAACCAAGGCAGCCCCCGGACCGTCAGGTCCGGGGGCTGCCTTCAGTCGCACTGCCAGGGGCGTGCTAGAACTTCACTGCTGCCGGGTCGTCACTCGGGGTGGCCTCGGTCTCGGCGGCTGTGTCATCAGCAGCCTCAGCCTCAACGGCGGGAGCCTCGTCTTCGCCGCCGGGGCGGACGAAGTCGCTGAGGTCAACAGACTTGCCGTCCGTGTCGGTTACCGTGGCCTGGCCCAGGACTACGGCCAGGGCCTTCCGGCGGCGGACCTCGGAAACCATCATGGGAACCTGGCCGCTCTGATCGATGATCTGGGCGAACTGGTTCGGGTCCATGCCGTACTGGCTGGCGGCGCTGACGATGTAGTCGATCAGCTCAGCCTGGCTGACGTTGACTTCTTCCTTTTCGGCGATGGCGTCGAGGATGACTTCGTTCTGGAAGGCGCGGGCGGTGTTGGCCTTGACCTCTTCGCGGTGCTCCTCGGTGTCGTGCTCGCCTTCACCGTGGCCGTTGCCCTCCTTGAAGTGGGCTTCGACCTGCTCTTCGACCACGGAGTCCGGAACCGGAACCTGGACGAGTTCAACGAGCTTATCCAGGACCTTGTCGCGGGCCTCTACGCCCTGCTCAACAACCTTGGAGTCGGCGGCCTGCTTGGCCAGGTCCTCGCGGAGTTCGGCCAGGGTGTCGAACTCGGATGCCAGCTGGGCGAAGTCGTCGTTGGCTTCCGGAAGCTCGCGCTCCTTGACGGCCTTGACAACAACCTTCACCTGGGCGGACTCGCCGGCGTGGTCACCGCCCACCAGGGTGGTTTCGAAGATGGCGTCTTCGTCAACGCTGAGGCCGGTGACGGCCTCGTCCAGGCCCTCGAGCATGGTTTCGGTGCCCACCTGGTAGGACAGGCCGGACGCGGAATCAACGTCGGCACCGTCAATGGTGGCGGTGATGTCGATGGTCAGGAAGTCGCCATCGGCGGCCGGGCGGTCCACGGACTTCAGCGTGCCGAAGCGGCCGCGCAGTTCATCCAGGGCCTTGTCAACGTCTTCGTCGGAGGATTCCGCTGCGGCGACCTCGACCTTGATGCCGGCGTAGTCCGGGAGTTCGATCTCGGGACGGATATCAACCTCGGCGTGGAACTTCAGTTCCCCGTCCGTGGAGCTGGGGTCCGGAACTTCGGTGATTTCAACCTCGGGACGGCTCAGGGGCCGGATGCCGGATTCCTGGACTGCAGCCTGGTACCAGCCGTTGAGGCCTTCGTTGATGGCCGTCTCCAGCACGTAGCCGCGGCCAACGCGCTGATCGATCAGCTTGGACGGGACCTTGCCCTTACGGAAGCCAGGGACCTGGATCTGCGAAGCAACAGTCTTGTATGCCTCGTCGATGCTGGGCTTCAATTCCTCAAAAGGGACCTCAACATTGAGCTTGACCCGCGTGGGGGTGAGGTTCTCGACAGCGCTCTTCACGGTCTAAGTACTCCTGGGTTTGTGGGATGGGTTTCTGCAAACGCAGTTTTCTTGCTCGGACCGTATGCACGGCCCGAGCCGCAGAGTCGGGGTGACAGGATTTGAACCTGCGACTTCCTGCTCCCAAAGCAGGTGCTCTAGCCAAGCTGAGCTACACCCCGTAAGTGCACAGGCAAGTCTACGTTCATCCGGGCGTTCTTTGCACATTTGACACGTGGGCCATGAATTAGGTTTAGTTGTATCCGGCTTCAACAGCCAGCCCGAAGAAACGCAGTACAGCCTGATTCAGTAGCTGAGGTGTTTTTCCGGGGACGTAGCTTAGTGGTAAAGCCTCAGTCTTCCAAACTGATGATGCGGGTTCGATTCCCGTCGTCCCCTCCACATAATGCAGGGCCCCTCGCTGAGGGGCCCTGCATTTTTGTTGGCTGACTTAACTTAGGTGTCGGCCGCCGTTTGTTGGCTACCGCTGCTGGCAGCGGGGGCACCAGTACAGCTTGCGGCCCACCATTTCCGTGATGGCCACCGGCACGGCACAGACCCGGCAGGGCTGCCCTTCGCGCTTGTACACGAAGTGGGCGTCGCCGCCCGAGGGCAGGACCGCCCCTGGCTCCCGGTGATCTGGCTCCGGGCGATCCGGCTCCCAAGACACGTGCTCCCAATACACCTGCGGTGTGGTGATGATCCGCCCGTCGCGTACGCCGTCGGCCATTACGGCGGCCGTGTCATCCCACAACAGACCGGCGGCGCTGCTGGAAAGGGCAGTGCCCGGCAGCCATGGATCCAGCCGCTGGCGGAACAGCACCTCGGCACGGTAGACATTCCCAACGCCGGCAATCACCTTCTGGTCCATCAACTGCGCTGCGATAGGCGTCTTGCGGGACAAAAGGCCCGTCACAAAGCGAGTCCTGTCCGCGGGACGGTTGTGCAGCGGATCCGGCCCCAGCCGAGCCAGGACGGCCTGTGCTTCGGCCTCGGTGATGGCCGCGCAGGTGGTGGCACCGCGCAGGTCTGCCCAGCCATGGCGGCTGACCAGCCGGACGCGCACGGCGCCCCGGGGCTCCGGCGGGCCTGCGTACTCATCGGTCCCGGCGTCGTCGAAAATTTCGGCGTCGTCGAAGACCTCGCGCTCCCCGATCTTCCGCGGCGCGCCGATGCTGGAGGCCCCGCTGAAGGTCGCGTCGCCGCCGAAGTCCCAGGCACCGTAGAGCCCCAGGTGGACGTGCAGCACTACGGCGTGGTCAAAGTGCAGGAAGAGATGCTTGCCGTGGGCGCGCGAATCCGTCAGGACTTGGCCGTCCAGCAGGGCTGCGCCGGCAACGAACCGGCCCTGCGGACTGCTGACGGCCAGGGCCTCACCGGTAAATACGTCCCCGAACTGTTGCGCCAGGCGGCGGACTGAATGCCCTTCGGGCACTACTCGATGACCTCGCCGGTGGTTTCGTAAGCCGCGATCTTGCCGATGCGGCGGACGTGCCGTTCGTCGTTGCTGAAGGGCTCAGCCAGGAAGGCCTCGATCAGTTCAGTTGCTTCCTCAACCGTGTGCTGGCGGCCCCCCACGGCCACCACGTTGGCGTCGTTGTGTTCACGTGCCAGGGTGGCGGTGGAACGGTTCCAGGCGAGGGCCGCGCGGACCCCCTTGACCTTGTTGGCCGCAATCTGTTCCCCGTTGCCCGAGCCGCCCAGGACAATGCCCAGGGCATGGATACCTGCCTGCTGGTCAGCAACCACGGCGAGCGCTGCGTTGATGCAGAAGGACGGGTAGTCGTCCAGGGCGTCGTATTCTTTGGGGCCGTGGTCCACCACGTCGTAGCCCTTGGCCGTGAGGTGGCTGACCAGGTGGGCGCTGAGTTCCATGCCGGCGTGGTCGGTGGCGATGTGTACCCGCGGGAAGGCAGGGGAAGGAGTCACAGCAGTATCCGTTCGTTTCGGCGCCGGGGCCAGCAGTGCTGGTTCAGGCCAGGGTCAGATCATCACGGACAAGGTTACTAGGACTCAGACTCTGTGGCACGTTCGCCGGGGGTACCCCCGCGTGCCCGGGCAGCCACCCGGGTCAGGACTTCTGCCAGCCGGGCCGCGGACGCCGGGCTGCCGCCGCTGACCGCAAGGTTGCGCCCATCTGTTTGATGTACGACGACGGCGGGGCCGCTGCTGACCAGCATCGCGGCGGTACCGCTGTGGTTGCGGTAGCCCCACCCGCCGTAGTCGGCGGCGCGGACGTCCGCGGCGCTGGCCGTGGAGATCGCGGCTGCCGGCACGGCCATCACCGGCAGTACGCCGGCCACCAGGACGCGCAGGCCGCGGCGGTCGGCCTTGACGCGGGCGCAGAGGAAAGCAGCGGCCACCACAGCGAGGGCAGCCATCAGGGCCCCGAGCCACGGCAGTGCCACGGCGATCAGGGCGGCGGGGAACAGGCTGGCCACCGCGATCATCACAAACACGGAGCTGCGGGCGTGCACCCACATCCGGAAAGTGTCTCCGGCGAGCTCCGGGTCAAGTTCGCGGACGAGAGCCAGTTCCAGGGCCCGGTCATCCTCGGGCGACCACCGCGCGTCGGCTTTGAAGACGAACCCCATGATGACGCCCAGCGACAACGCCGCCCCGCTCCCGAGGGCGAGGACCGTGAGATCCACCCGGGACTCCCGGGCGTCGGCGAGGCCGGCCTGGCCCACCAGCCCGGCCGCCAGGACGCTGGTGATGAACAGGCTCAGGAACAGTCCCGTGCCCATCATGATCCGGCGCATCACAGCGGGCCGGGACAGCTGTACCGCCTGGGACAGCACCAGCCAGCCTGAGGCGAGGATGAGGAGAGCGCCACCGGCCGCATAGGCGCCGAACGGGGCAAAGGCGGCGCCGCCGTCGGCCGTCCAGCTGACCGCTACGGGGTCCGGAAGATCGGGCCGCAGCAAAAACGCGCAGAAGACAAAAGCCGCGGCCAGGACCACGGGAAAGCCCACCACGAAGCGCAGTGCCTTGGTATCCACCGAATCCCGGAACTTTCCCATGCATTAACGCTACTCCCGCCGGAGGCCGTGACAGAATGACTTCACTGTGCCGGTGCAGGCCACCGCCCGCCGGCAACCGCAACCCCTTCTGGAGGCCCCACTTGCCAGGCATGAACTTGACTCGCGCCGAAGCCCGCGAGCGCGCCGAAGTCATCAACGTTGACTCCTACGACATCATTCTGGACCTGACCAGGGGCGAGAAAGTTTTCGGGACCACCACCACGGTGAAGTTCACGGCAGTGCCCGGATCCGCCACGTTCATCGATGCCGTCACCGACGCCGTGCACAGCGTCACGCTCAACGGGCGCGCCCTTGACCCTGCCGTAGTGTCCGACGGCATCCGGATCCAGCTCCCCGAGTTGGCCGCGGCCAACGAGCTCACGGTGGTGGCCGACGCGCCGTACATGAACACCGGCGAAGGCCTGCACCGCTTCGTGGATCCGGTGGACAACGAGGCGTACCTGTACACGCAGTTCGAGGTTCCCGATTCGCGCCGCATGTTCGCGGTGTTTGAGCAGCCCGACCTCAAGGGCACGTTCAGGTTCACGGTCACGGCGCCCTCGCACTGGGATGTCATCTCCAACTCCCCCACCCCGGCCCCCGTGGAAGCCACCCCAGGGGACGACGGCGGCGCCCGCTCGGTCTGGGCTTTCACGCCCACACCGCGGCTGTCTTCCTATGTCACCGCCCTGATCGCCGGCCCGTACCAGGCTGTCCGGTCCGAGGTCACCAGCTCCGACGGCCGCGTGATCCCGCTGGGTGTTTTTGCCCGGAAATCCCTGATGCAGTACCTCGACGCGGACAACATCTTTGACCTGACCCGCCAGGGCTTCGAATTCTTCGAGGCGCAGTTCGGCTTCCCGTACCCATTCGAGAAGTACGACCAGCTGTTCGTGCCGGAGTTCAACGCGGGCGCCATGGAGAATGCCGGCGCGGTGACCATCCTCGAAGGCTACGTCTTCCGGAGCAAAGTGACCGGGGCGCAGATCGAGCGCCGGGCCATCACCGTGCTGCACGAACTCGCGCACATGTGGTTCGGCGACCTGGTGACCATGCGCTGGTGGAATGACCTCTGGCTCAACGAATCGTTCGCCGAATACATGTCCCACCTCGCGGCAGTGGAAAACACGTCCTTCACCAGTGCGTGGACCACTTTCGCCTCGGTGGAGAAGTCCTGGGCCTACCGCCAGGACCAGTTGCCCACCACGCACCCGATCTTCGCCGACATCAGCGACCTGCAGGACGTGGAGGTCAACTTCGACGGCATCACGTACGCCAAGGGCGCCTCTGTTCTGCGCCAGCTGGTGGCCTGGGTGGGGCCGGAGCAGTTCATGGCCGGGGTCCGGGAGTACTTCGCCAAGCACGCGTGGCAGAACACCGAGCTCAGCGACCTCATGGTGGAGCTGGAGAAGGCCAGCGGCCGCGACCTGGACCAGTGGGGCCGCCTTTGGCTGGAGACTGCCGGCGTCAATACGCTCAAGCCGGAGCTCGCCGTGGATGAAGCCGGGACGCTGACATCCTTCACCATCGTGCAGTCAGCTGTCGAGGAGTGGCCCACCATCCGTCCGCACCGGCTCGCCGTCGGCTTCTACAACCTGAACAGCGCTGGAAAGCTGGAGCGCGTGCACCGTGAGGAGCTAGACGTCGACGGCGAGCGTACGGAGGTGCCGGCCCTGGCGGGCCTTGCCCAGCCAGACCTGATCCTGGTCAACGACGACGACCTCGCCTACGCCAAGGTTCGGCTGGACGAGAAGTCCCTCGCCACGGCAACGGCGCACCTGAAGGACTTCAGCGAGAGCCTGCCACGCACCTTGGTGTGGAACTCCGCCTGGGACGCTGCGCGCGACGGAGAGTCCCCGGCGCGCCGGTACGTGGAGCTGATCCTGGCCAACGTGGCCGCGGAATCGGATTCGTCGGTGATCCTGGTCCAGCTGCGCCAGCTGTCCACCACCCTGAACTTCTACGTCGCCGAGGAACACCGCGAGGCCACTGCTGTCACCGCCGTGGACACCCTGTGGGATCTTGCCTGCGCTGCACTTGGCGGTTCCGATGCCCAGCTGCAGTTTGTGAAGTCGTTTGCCCTGCTGGCCCGCAGCTCAGGCCAGCTGGACACCGTCGCCGGGCTGCTGGACGGCACAATGACCCTGGACGGGCTGGCCGTGGATCAGGACCTTCGCTGGGAGCTGCTGGCGTCGCTGGTGGCCGGCGGCCGGCTGGGCCAGGCCGAGATCGGCGCCGAACTCGAACGCGACAACACCGCGAGCGGACAGAACGCCGCGGCCCTGGCCACGGCTGCCATCCCCACCGCCGAAGCCAAGGCCGCCGCCTGGGACTCGATCGTGGTCACGGGAGAACTTTCCAATGCGCTCCAGGGTTCAGCCGTCAACGGCTTCATGCGGGTGCTGGACCGTTCGCTGCTTGAACCCTACTCAGAGAAGTACTTCAAGGCTGTTCCCGGGATCGTGGCAAACCGCACGCACGCCCTCGCCCAGCAGATCGTCGTCGGGCTTTACCCGGCGCTGCTGACCACGCCGGCAACAGTGCACCGGACGGATGCTTTCCTCGCCGACCTTCCCGCAGACAGCGCCGCCCTGCGCCGCATGATGCTGGAAAACCGCGACGGCGTAGCCCGGGCCCTGCGGGCACGCGCGGCGGACGTGCTGCCGGGCGAAGCCTAGGCCGGCGCCATGAGCCTGGGCGAGCACCACTATTCCCTAACGGTGCAGTGGACCGGCAACCTGGGAGACGGCACGTCGTCGTACCGTGGCTACTCACGGGACCACGACATCCGGATCCCCGGTCTGCCGGTCCTGCCCGGTTCGGCCGATCCGACGTTCCATGGGGACCGTGACCGCTACAACCCGGAGCAACTGCTCCTGGCGGCGCTGGCGCAGTGCCACATGCTGTCCTTCCTGCACGTGGCGGTGAAGCACGGGGTGGTGGTGACCGACTACCAGGACGACGCCACCGGCGTAATGCGCCTGAACCGCGACGGCAGCGGACAGTTTGAGTCAGTCATGCTGCACCCGCGGGTCACCGTGGTGGACGCGGCACATGTGGATCTGGCCGAACAGCTGCACCGCGAAGCGAACGCAATCTGTTTCATCGCCCGGAGCGTCAACTTCCCCGTGCATCACTCACCGGTGACTGTGGTGGCCTGAGAGGAGTTCACCGGCCGGTCAGCACCCCCACCAGCCAGTAGTTCCTGGGCCAGCCGGGTTTCGGTGGCGGGGGTGAGCCCTGCCTTGCGGGGGCGGTCCAGGCCGCGGCGGCGCTCGTCCTCCAGTGTGGCCGCCAGCGTTTCCTGCCAGGGCCTCATTGCCAGGCCGGCGGCCCTGGCGGCGTGGTTGCTGCGGGTGCAGAACCCTTCGTGGCCGGGCGGCAGCCACAGCGGGAGGGAATCCGGTCCTGCCCAGTGGTCGATCCCATGATCCAGCAGCCAGTCTTCCGAGGCCTTCAGGACCTCGCCTTGGTACCCGGCCATTCTTTTGGCCGCCTCGAGGTACTCGCCAAAGGGCACCTGCTCCCCTACCGCGTTCAGCGGCCCCGTCACCCCACGGTGGGCAGCAGCGAGGACCCAGGCTGAGAGGTCCCGCACATCAATCACTTGCGTGGCGTGGCCGGCGATGGCCGGGACCACAGCCGGGGCGTTGTCCCGGGCAAACCTTGCAGGCCAGTAGCCGTAACGGTCCGTTCCATCGCCGGGGCCGCTGATCAGGCCGGCACGGCAGAGGTGGGCCCTGTCCCCCGCGGCCTCCAGGGTGGCCTGTTCAATCGCCGACTTGGATTCCCCATAATTCGCCGGGGTGGATTCCGTGCCGGCGGGCAGCGGTGCCAGCAGGTCAGCGTCCTCAGCCGCTCCCGGCGTCGAAGGGTCTGCGTAGACGGAGCAGCTGGACACAAACGTCCAGTGGGCGGTCCGGTGGGCCAGGGCCCCCAGCGCCCCCTTGGCCAGGACAGGATCCCGGGCCACGTCAATGACCGCATCCCACTCCCGTGCCACTTGTGCATAGCTGTTCGCGCCGAGTGAACGGTCCGCTCTTACCCACCGGGCACCGTCTGGCGGTTCCGTCGCGGATCCGCGGGCCAGGCACGTGACCGCGTGACCTGCGGAAACGGCCTGCCGGGCGATTTCAGACGAGACAAAGGCGGTTCCGCCCAGAATGAGGATGCGCATGGGGCCACGCTACGGCGCTAGGGTTGAAAGAGAATAGGGCCTTATGCCGCGGGCGAACCTGTGCATGGGCCGACGTCATCCCCCGGCCGCCGCCGGTGACCCCCACAAGGAGTTTTGCCTCTATGTTCAGCACGATGTCGATTACACCCCTCACGTCGCAGCCCAACGGCGTCAGCGTCACGGGCATTGTGATCAGCCTTGGCGTCGGAATCGCGATATGGCTCGTGGCCACCTTCGTAATTTCCCGGATCAGCAAGCGCGTGGCGTCCGGTACCAACTTCTTCAAGAAACCGCACTTCAAGTGGGTTGCCCCCGCCCTCCGCGCCCTGGATCATGAGCGCCGCGTGCAGCGGGCGGAAACTATCGGTTCCCTGCTCAACAGCATCGTGGGAGTCCTGGTGGCCGTGATCACCACCATGTATGTGCTGCAGAACCTGGACATCAACATCGCCCCGCTGCTGACCAGCGTGGGAATCCTGGGTATCGCCATCGGTTTTGGCGCCCAGCAGCTGATCCGCGACTTCCTCGCGGGCATCTTCATCACCATTGAGGACCAGTACGGGATCGGCGACGTCATCGAAACCAGTGAAGTGGTGGGCGTGGTGGAATCCATGGGGCTGCGCATCACCCGGGTCCGCTCGGAGGACGGCGCCGTCTGGTACCTCCGCAACGGCGAGATCCTTCGCGTTGGCAACCGTTCGCAGGGCAACTACGTGCCGGTGCCGGACGTTCCGGTGCCGGACTTGGCGGTCGCTGGGCAGGACGCCGCCCTGAGTGCGCCTGCAACCGAGGCGAAAAAGACTGAGCAAAAGGCCGGAGAATAGAGACATGACCATACCCGCCGAGCCGCAGCAGCCACGCCAGCTCATGCAGAACGATCCCTTCAGCCAACCCGGCTACACGGAGAACTTCTACGATGCCGTGGGCGGACACACAACGTTCGCCAAGCTGATTGATGTCTTTTACGACGGCGTCGCCACGGACCCGCTGTTGCGCCCGATGTACCCGGAAGAGGACCTTGAGCCGGCCAAGCGTCGGTTCCTGATGTTCCTGGAGCAGTACTGGGGCGGCCCCACCACCTACGGTGAGGAGCGCGGACACCCGCGCCTAAGGATGCGCCACATGCCGTTCCGGGTCACCCCCGAGGCCAAGGACCGCTGGCTGTTCCACATGCGGACGGCCATCGATTCCCTGGAACTGCCGCCCTTGTACGAGGGAACGCTCTGGGACTACATGGAACGTGCCGCGCTGTCCATGGTGAACAGCCCCTCGGACGCCTGACCATGCCCCGCCTGCGGGGCTGGAGTCCCGGCGCGTACGACGACGGCGGGCCGGGTACTAGAGGCCGTTGCCGGTCCGAGCCAGGACGTGGCCGCGCGGACCGCTGAGGCGGAACCAACGGCCCGCCCGGTACAGCTTCTGGTCCCCGTCTGCGAGGAAACCCAGGGTGAGGGCGGCGAAGGCGGCTCCTGCCGGGAGGCCGGAGTCATCAAGGGCCCGGCCCCACACGGCGGCGCGTGCGTTGTTGACGATCAGCGCCCCCGGCTGGGCGGGCATGATGCCCGCCACTTCAGTGATGCCGGCTTCAGCCGCGCGCCGGAGTTCGGCATCCGACAACACACCCACCAGCTCCCAGCCGGTGCGCGGTGCGCCGACGCCCGTCCACGATTCGGTGACGGTGGACGGCGGAACCGACAGCTCGACGTCGTCCTCTCCTGCCCTGGCAAGCCGGTCCAGGACGGCTGAGAGCGGCACCGTCACGTCAATCGCTGACGGTTCCGCCAGCGCCATGGTGCGCAGGCCCAGGATGGTGGGGGTGGATTCGCCCAGCAGGCGGGGCCGCAGCACGCACACGTAGGCTGCGAGAACGGAACCTGCGGCCTGAAGCCGGATGGCGCCGTCGTCGACCGTCTTGGCACGGGTAGTGAACGTGCGCAGATCGGCGAGATCACGCGGGTCGGCGAACCGGAAGGACTTCGTAAGTAGGTCAGACACATTTAGAACACTACCGGCTGAGGCTTGGTTGAGCAGCGGCAGGGCGGCGTCTAGAGTCAAACCATGACTGACGCGTACATCGGCCTTGACGAAGAGGCCGCCATCGATGACCCCATGGATACCCTGATCGGATTGCTCGATCTGGGCAGCCTTGACGGCGCCCGGACGGATGAAGACATTTTTCTCGGGCCCTCCCAGAGGCAGCCACGGCACCGTGTCTTCGGCGGCCAGGTGCTGGCCCAGTCAATGATGGCCGGCATGAGGACCGTGGAAGCGGACCGAGTGGCCCATTCGATGCACGGCTACTTCCTCCGGGCCGGCGACGCCAACAAGCCCATCACTTTCGGGGTGGAGCGGCTGCGCGACGGCCGCTCATTTTCAGCCCGCCGCGTCCACGCGTACCAGGACGGAGTCCCGATCCTGTCAATGATCGCCTCCTTCCAGCTAGGGGACGACGGCCTGGACCATCAGTCCACCATGCCGGCGGGTATGCCGGATCCGGAGTCGCTGCCCAGCACGGCCGATCTGCTCGCCCGCTTTGACCACCCCCTGGCCCGCCATATGTCGTCCGAGCGGCCGTTCGATGTCCGGCACATCGACCCCGCCCTGTACGTCTCTGCCCCCGAGGAGAAGGTGGCCACGAACGCCGTGTGGATGAAGACCATAGGACCGCTGCCCGATGACCCCAATCTGCACCGGGCGGCACTGGCCTACGCCAGCGACTACACCCTGCTGGAGCCCATCCTTCGCAAGCACGGCCTGTCCTGGATGACGCCGGGCATGAGCGTGGCCAGCCTGGACCACGCCATGTGGTGGCACCGTCCCGTCAGGGTTGATGACTGGCTGCTGTATGTGCAGGAATCGCCGAGCGCCCAGGGCGCACGCGGGCTGGCCACGGGTAAGATCTTCGACCGCAGCGGCGTGCACGTCGCCACGGTGGCGCAGGAAGGCATGCTGCGGGTGCCCGAAGGGCTGCAGGGCAGGAACACGGCACAGGCCTGACTGGTCGGTCCCTCAGCATGCACCCCTGATGCACGAAACCCCGCCCGGAAATATTTCCGAGCGGGGTTCCGTGTGCTGACCGGTTTGGCGGCTGACTGGCTGCAGGCGGGCAACCGAAAGGCCGGCACCCTTGACGGGGTGCCGGCCTTTCTTTGCGATCAGTCGCGGGTGAGGCGGCGGTGCGTCACGCGGTGCGGCTTGGCCGCATCGGGTCCGAGCCGCTCTACCTTGTTCTCCTCGTAGGATTCGAAGTTACCCTCGAACCAGTACCACTTGGCGGGGTTTTCCTCGTCGCCTTCGTAGGCCAGGATATGCGTGGCCACCCGGTCCAGGAACCAGCGGTCGTGCGATACCACCACGGCGCAGCCGGGGAACTCCAGCAGCGCGTTTTCAAGGCTGCTGAGGGTCTCGACGTCGAGGTCGTTAGTGGGTTCGTCAAGGAGCAGCAGGTTACCGCCCTGCTTGAGGGTCAGCGCAAGGTTGAGGCGGTTGCGCTCACCACCGGAGAGCACCCCGGCCTTCTTCTGCTGGTCCGGGCCCTTGAAGCCGAAAGCGGCAACGTAGGCACGGGACGGCATTTCAACCTGGCCCACCTGGATGTAATCGAGGCCGTCGGAAACAACTTCCCACAGGGTCTTGTTCGGGTCGATGCCGCCGCGGCTCTGGTCCGCGTAGGAGATCTTGACCGAATCGCCGATCTTCAGCTCGCCGCCGTCGAGCGGTTCCAGGCCAATGATGGTTTTGAACAGCGTGGACTTGCCCACGCCGTTGGGGCCGATGACGCCGACGATGCCGTTGCGGGGAAGCGTGAAGGACAGGCCGTCGATCAGGGTGCGGTCGTCGAAGCCCTTCTGCAGGTTCCTTGCCTCCAGGACCAGCCCGCCCAGGCGCGGGCCCGGCGGAATCTGGATCTCTTCGAAGTCAAGCTTGCGGGTCCGGTCAGCCTCGGCTGCCATCTCCTCGTAGCGGGCCAGACGGGCTTTGGACTTGGTCTGGCGGCCCTTGGCGTTGGAGCGTACCCATTCGAGTTCCTCGGTGAGGCGCTTGGCCTGCTTGGCGTCCTTCTTGCCCTGGACTTCCAGGCGGGCCCGCTTCTTCTCCAGGTACGTGGAGTAGTTGCCTTCATAGGGGTACAGGTGGCCGCGGTCAACCTCGGCGATCCATTCGGCGACGTGGTCAAGGAAGTACCGGTCGTGGGTGACGGCCAGGACTGCTCCGGCGTAGCTGGAGAGGTGCTGTTCCAGCCAAAGCACGCTCTCGGCGTCCAGGTGGTTGGTGGGCTCGTCAAGGAGCAGGAGGTCAGGCTTCTGCAGCAGGAGCTTGCAGAGCGCCACACGGCGACGCTCGCCGCCGGAGAGCAGTGTCACGTCCGCGTCCGCAGGCGGGCAGCGGAGGGCGTCCATGGCCTGCTCAAGCTGGGAATCGAGATCCCAAGCCTCCGCGGCGTCAATGGCCTCCTGCAGCTGACCCATTTCCTCGAGCAGCACGTCGAAGTCAGCGTCGGGGCTGGCCATTTCCTCGGAGATCTCGTTGAAGCGCTGGATCTTGCCGTAGATCTCGCCAACACCTTCCTGGACATTGCCCAGGACAGTCTTTTCCTCGTTCAGAGGGGGTTCCTGCAACAGGATGCCCACGGTGTAGCCGGGGCTGAGCCGGGCCTCACCGTTGGAGGGGATGTCCAGTCCGGCCATGATCTTCAGGATGGTGGACTTACCGGCACCGTTCGGGCCAACAACACCGATTTTGGCGCCCGGGAAGAACGACATGCTTACGTTGTCAAGAATGAGTTTTTCGCCAACTGCCTTGCGGGCATTGGTCATTGTGTAGATAAATTCCGCCATGGTTCCAAATCTAGTGGGTTGGCGGGCTTAACTCACATTCGAGGCGTCAAGCAGCGGCACCCACGAAGCACCTGCCGCTGGCCAGGACCGGCAGAACAATGACGGTGACGCTGCCGTCACGGACCTGTCCCACCACGCATTTGGTGCCCTGTAACACCGCGGCTTCAATAGCATCAGCTTCCAGGCCGGTAGGCGTCCGGCTGGCCGACACTTCAAGGGCCGCGGGGGCAATCCCGGCGCCGGCGAGGGCATCGGTCACCTGGGCTGTGGCTGGCTTTGGTGTCCCCGCCGCCAGCCTGCCCAGCGCATCCGTTACTGTCTGTTTCATGGCCGCGATGGCCGGATCCTCCGCCGGGGATGCGGCGGCCGGCTGTGTTGTTCCGGTGGTGGCCGGCGCAGAGGGAGTTGCTACTTCGCTGGGGATGGCAGCGCCCTGACCGGCCCCTGTTGGACCGGCCCCTACAACGGAGCTGCCGGTGCAGGCTGCGAGTGCCACGACCATCAGAAGGCTTCCGGCGAGCGCCAAGGGCGCGCGTCCGGCACGCGACCCAACCCGCCGGGAACAGGTGGTCCGGCTGGTGATAGAGGTTGCCTGCCGGGTGTCTGTCGCGCGATTCATGCCGCCATTCTGCCACGCGGCCACGCGTGGGACGGAACCGGCCCGGCACCCGGCACCCGGCCGACTGCCGGCACCGGTTCCGCCCCGTGTCCCGTGCGGTGTCCAACGCCCGCACTTTCAGACAGCGGCTCCGGCGAGCTCGCCTGTTTCAGAGTCCACCGGAATGTGGTTGCCGTCTGCGTCCTCGTGGAAGACTCCCAATGCTGCAGCGTCGTCGTCCGCGTGCTCCCCTTCCTCCGGGTCGCCACCGTCGTCCTCAGGATCAGCGGAGCCGATGCCGCTGGCATCCGCTGCGGCATCCTGCCCTGCTGCACCGTTGTCTGAGACAAGGTGTACTCCGGTGTCGCTGGTCCTGATGTAGTTGGCCGAACCACGCTTGAGGTCGTGCCCCACTGAATCGGCATCAATTTCGGCCGAATGGTAGACCCGGCCGTCTTTCTCCCAGCTGCGCAGCTTGAGCCGGCCAACAACGATGACGCACTGGCCCTTTTTGATGCTGCAGGCCATGTTCCCGGCAAGCTGACGGTAGCCCTGGACGTTGAACCAGTTGGTGTGGCTATCCACCCAGGTACTGGTAGCGCGGTCAAAACGCCGCGCCGTTGAACCGAGGCGGAACGAGGCTGTGCCAACGCCGCCCGGAGTTGTGGAGGTCTTGATATCCGTAGCCACGAAGCCCCGGAATGTTTGGTAGTCAGTCATCATCTTGTCCTGTCTCGAAAGGTGGCGCCTTAGCGGCAGAACCAGCTTCGCGCGGACAGCACCGGGCCGCGAGAGACAAGTTCGCGTATGTGCACAACCCTTTCCGAAACTGCCCTGTTGAGGAGAAGTTCCAGCAGTGCGCCCAGGTGACGCGTCCGCACCGTGGGGCCATGTAAACTTTTGATGCGCCGGATCTCTGGTCCTGGCGCCACGTGCCCCAGTAGCTCAGGGGATAGAGCAGCGGCCTTCTAATCCGCCGGTCGGGGGTTCGATTCCCTCCTGGGGCACACAAAAAAGAGGCTCTGACCTGCGGAAACGCAGAATCAGAGCCTCTTTCATTTTGCCCGGGTTAGGGCGTATCCACCGCTTACCCACCGCTTTGCTGTTTCCCACTCGGCCACATGAGTTCCCGAAGTGTCAGCAGCGCGTCGGAGTGGGCTGGGTGTTCGGCTAACTCAATTCGCTGCTTCGGCCTGTATTCAGGGGGAAGCGGCACGGGAATCGCGCCTGTGTAGGGAGCGAATCCCCGGAACTGATCCGCGGTCACATCGACTCCCAATCCCCCACTCTCCAGCCAGTCATGGCCTTGAAGGGAAGAAGGGCCCTCCGCGTTGATGACGTGCCAGTCAGCGTCTGGTTCCCGTTCGGCAAGGAGGTGGCCGAGCGCGTACGAGGCCCATGTACAGGAGCCGTGGGGAAACGAGTAGAAGCCGGCGTGACGCTTCATTTCCGGGCGAAGTGCAGCCTCACGGAACTGGGCCACGAACTGACGTATCCCGGCTTCGCGCTCAAGACTCATGACCCCCAAAAGCCTGAAGCAGCGCCGACATGTCCGGCGCCTCATGCGTCTTCTGTACGTAGTGCCGGCTGGTGATCTGCTCGCTCGAGTGGCCTAGCTAGGCGGATGCGGACGCCATGCCCTCAGCCTTAGCCTTAGCCTTAGCCTGGAGCGTCCCCACAGACTTGCGGAACGTGTGCGGCGTGACCCATTGGAAGCCGATGTCCTCCCGAGCGGAGCGTCACTGCTTCCGGTAGTTGCCAGGATCCCTGAGCGTGCCCGTGGACGACGCGAAGACTACGTCCCACGGGTTGGCCATCAACTGCTGCACTTGGCGCCGCAGGAGCATCTCCACGGCGAACGGTGGCAGGTAGTAGCGCTGCCGTGAGTTTGTGGACTTGGGGTGCTCCTGAATGGTCATCCCCTGCCCCTGCACGTATATGACCGTTCCGGTTACGGTCAGCGTCGGCCGCTCCGATGTCAGGTCAACGTCCTTCCAGCGCAGCGCCAGGGCTTCGCCGATTCGGGCGCCGGTGGCGAGCATGTCATCCACGACGTCGAGGAGATCATTGAATCAGGCGCCGCCATCCTGGAAGATGAATCCTCGGCGGAACGGATCACCCTGAACATCCAGTCATGGGAGCGCAAGGCCCGCGCCTACGATCAAGCGGCAGGAGAAGCCCGGAGCAAGCTCCTGGCAGCCCAGAAGGAAGCCCTCGAAGCAGAGGCCCGCGACGAAGACAAAGTAGCCGCAGCAATCCTCAAGAAGGCCGATGCCCACGAAGCCAAGGTTGCCGCGTTGATGGGGGAACTCGAAAAGCTCGACGAATGCCCATGGGTAAGAGGCCCCCTCACTGACGCAGTCACCGGCGAAACCTACGGGCATCATGCTGGACTCTCTGGAGGGTTTGCGGTTCCAGCATGAGCGGCACGCCATCCGGGCGGCAGCAATCCGCTACTTCCTCGCGAAGGGCAAGGCGCCCAACGACTTCTATGAGATCAACGACGTAGTCGGCACGACGTTCAACGGCTTTGCCCGAAGCATCCAGGAAAAGGACTACCTCCCCGCCTCCATCTACGCCGCCCGTGACGCCGGCCTGAACTTCTCTGGAGTAACGACGTGACCTCCAGGAAGACGCCCGCGGGAACCGTATGTGGTGGGTATCCGGTGGACGCTGCACGCGAACCGGCCATGGAGGTCGCTGAAAGCCTTGCGCGTCAACGGCTAGACGCCGGGCGGCCTGAGAATTCCGACTTAGCGGACCAGCAGGAAGCAAGCTTCGACGGTGGCCGGCCTTGCTCCGTCGTGACGACAGAACACTCAATCGATGGAGGCCTAGTAACTGGAGGCAGGTGACGGAGCCCATCTCAGTGCGGGTGGCTTCGTCACTGCCGCCTCCGCCCCCCCCNTGACGCGAATAAGTCCTGCTACTTCTGTGACGCCACTGATTTCAAGCCGACGAAAGAGCACTTCTTGAAGAAGAGCCTCGGGCCCCGGCTACCGCATGACCCGGTTTTGGTGCGAAATCAGAGCACTCCGGAGGGCTTCAGGTCCTGGACGATAGCGAAGTCCCCGTTCCTTGCGCAGACAGTGAGCAACATCTGCGCCCCGTGCAATAACGGGTGGATGAACGATCTCGATGTTTCCTTTGAGCTGGACGTCGCGGCGCTGGCCGCCGGCCAAGATCGTGAATACGACGTGGAACAGCGCCGGCAGCTTGTACGCTGGGCAACCAAATACGCCGCATGCCACGAGCTGCAGATGCAGAGCCTTCCTTACTTCACTCAGCAGATGCGCAACGGCATCCGGACTGATTCCGCTAGCGACGATGTAGCCCTCCTATGGATGGCGGCCACGCCGGACTACACCAAAGTCTTTGACCGGATGCTGACCTTCTCCGGGAAGAGCAAGGATAAGACCAGAGTCATGGTCTCTACTCTTGCCTACGGGAAGGTTGCGTTCGTTCTTCTCAGGCACGATGGAAGCTACGTCGCCCGAGAGATTCAGGCTGACATGGAGAAGGTTGCTGCAGATGCTGGGGTGACTCCTCTCTGGCCTTTCCGCCACGTATACAACCTCGCCTGCCCAGTGCCGGATCAGGTGGAACAGCACCTTATTTGGCTCATGTCATCGGGCGGCCCCCGGGGTGTTCTCCTTGGGCCAGGCATGAAGCAAGCGATGGGCCAATAAGACCGGTTTTCTTCACTAACTGAGTGCCCCGCCCTCAGCCTTGAGGGTGGGGCACTTCAGCGTTCAGTTGACCGCCTCGTACCAGCCCCTCGGATGTTCCGGCCATCTGTTCTGGCACCGCTCATTGCTGCACCGGCTGGCGGCATAGTTGGTGTACGACAGCCCGGTGTTGGTGACGACGGGAAGCGCTTCGTCGATCGTGAACGATCCGCATGCGAGGCATGTGAACTCGTCGCCCTGCTTGTACTTGGTTGGGTGCAGTGCCATTGTGGCTCCTTTGGAAATGGGCCACTGTATGTGGCCACAGTTCCAGTGTTGGGCCGAACCAAAGTTATGGAGCCTACGCGACACGCCCAGGCCGCTGCTTCTCACGAGGCCCGTGGAGTGGTCCGCTCCCTGACTTAGCGGTGGGTAAGCGGTGGATATGCAAAGCGGAACCACGCTGCGCCGCACTGGCGCCCTTGATCCGTGCGCCCACTGTCCCGAAAGCCCTCAGAACCAACGGTTAGCAGCCCAGTAGAACGCTACTGGGCGCGTGTATCTGCTGGAGGAGCCGGAGCTCCGCCTAATCGTTCGGCTCGTCGGCAGGCAGCTCATGTTCCTTGTCTTTTTCAACCTGAACGCGGTGGATGCGCTTCGCCGCGCCTTCCAGATCTGCCGGCACGGGAGGATCCTTCTCATCATCGGATGTCATGGCACCCATCCTAGGGGGCCAAAATCTCCGTCAACTTCTCCGGGTGGCAGTTCGAAGGTTTGCTTGCACCGTTAGAGCAAACTCCGGTAGGTTGTAGTTATCTAAGACCCGTAGACGGGGCTGCGAGGATAAGGCTGGAGCCGGGACACCGGATCACTCGACAGAGTTCGAGAAACGCCTCCCGAGCCCCGCCTACGGGCCTTAGCTCGTCTGAGGATTAACGTGCGCGGCTCCATCTGCCCACCAACGGGCGCCCGGCGACACCCGCCACCATTCTTCACCGCTGATCAAACTCACCGCTTCATTTGGGAAGACCTTCATCCCTTCCCCAAAGTGATGGCCGTAGCGGTCCTTGCAGACGAGCTGCAGGATATGGCGGAAGTAGCTCGAGTCCCCGTCCACAACGCCCGATGTCAGGAAACCCGAAAATATATCGGCAGCCTGGAGGCCATCCCAGTCCGCAGAATTGCACCAACGGAAGGGCCATAAGAGGTTTCCGTAGGGCACCCGATAATCACCAGCGAGCGCTTCGGCATTCATGAAGGACATTGTTTCCCTATGGTCCACGCCGCCCACGATGCCTAGATACAGTTTGGCTATACGTTCGCCGCCTGGCCAGTCCCGGGCCGCCCGTGCAACGCGTTCCAACAGGTATCCCGTGACCATGTTGTAGGTCCTCGCATGGTCCTGCCGCAGTTTCGCCCCTTCGCCGATAGAGGGCTTGTGGAGGAGGACGTTCACAATTTCCACGTTTGGGATACTGGCCAGAAGGTTCAAGGCCGTTATACGCCGAACTGGTTGCCGCTTCCGGAAGTGCTCCACCCAGTGAAGTTTGCCGCTTTCCGGGATCTTGTAGACCGATCTCATCCCGGAGATTGCAGCTCGCATGTGATCCAGGTGTTCCTGCTCCACGATGAATGCCGTCATTGTGAACCAGTCAGACTCCCGGTTGGCCTTGAAGTTCCTATCGCCATACTCGTCCACGAAAACGTGAAGCTTGGGCAGTTGCTTCTTTCGATTAGGAGTCTGGAATTTCAGCGTTGCCGCCAGCCCTGGGGCGGGTGTGGGAGATACCCAAAAGGAACTGGCAGGGCTGGGGCTTCCAAAATAATCAGGCACCTAACTATCTTGCCTTACCGCTCCAGGGAGTGGATCTGGAGGATTCCCAAGCAAGGGCGGGGCCGGTATTTCCCGCCAACATTTGGAGCACAAGAAGGAATGTCCATGTGGGCAACTTAATGATCCGTATGGGCAAGAAAAGTATCCATACGGACATTTCGTGGGCCATATGGGAACGCAAGTTGTTCATGCACTTTCCCTAGCGTTCCCCCCATCTGCGCCGGAAAAGGGTCGAAAGAAATCTTAGGCACGGGCGTGTCGCGTAAACGGATATACGTCCGCCGAGGTTGTTAGCTTGTATCGTCAAGTCCCTGCGCGCCCTACTGCTGGCTGGGATCCAGGGATTCTGCTTGTATTTCCCACTGCACTGCCTAGATGACAACCAAACCTGTCCGGCAGTGGATCTGGGGTCGCAGTTACAGGTGGGTAACCGGTGGATATAACCAACGTCAGCATCCGGTGAAGTGTCAGAAGGCCTGCGACTCCGGCCGTAGGGATCCACCGGACCTGCGAACCCTCTGTTAGCAGACGGGCTTTTCGCTCCTGCCCAAGGGCTGCCAGGTCTAACATGCGGGCCGCAGCTTCCCATGTCCACAGTCACTGTGATCTCCCAAGAAATGTCGGTGCCGTGTGGCACGCTCATGACCAGTGCGACTGGGCACTCTGACGAAGGGAATCGGCCAATGGCTAAGTACAAGATCGAAAGTAAGGGAAATCCGGAGTGGGACGTCGAAGCCGACGGGTACACGCTGGGCGACGGTTTCTTCCACTTCCACTCAGACGGCCAGCAGGTGTTCGCGGTGGAGGCTGGCGTTGTTCGCATCGTTCGGGCGGAATCAGCAGACCAAAATTAGCCAGTAATGCTGGGCCCCGCCAAGGTGCACCAAAGCGGGGTCTAGCGTTTCAGGTCTACTTGATGAGCTCGCCGCCCAGTTTGCCGTGTGCTTTCTCGATCTCGTACTGATCGCCCTCGATCAGCCAGTTCTTGCCCTGAATCCAAAGCCGGCCGGACTCAAGGGGGTTCTTCCTCTTGATCTCCTCACGCTTCGCGTCAGAGGTGAACATCATCAGAATCCCGGTGGGGCCGCATCCTGTCTGCACCCAGTCGTGATCGTGGATCTCGTTCTTCGTTTCAGAACACGTCATGCCGTCACCAACCGCCTGCTCATAGGCCGTACCCAGGTCATTGATGGTCTTGTACTCTGCGTCCGTGGCCGGCCCGCTGCAACCGGACATGAGCAGCGCGGCAGCAATTCCGATGGGCGTGAGTAGTTTCTTCAATTTGTCCCCCCAAGAAGTGACTGACGCCGTGTTGGCGTCGCGGTTTCCCTGAGTCTATGGCTTGGGGATTCACCGCGGAATGGGCCAGTTTCCGCGCCCGGAAATTCGGAAAATCCGAGCTGGGCCACCGCCGCAAACTGAGGGCATGACAGACCAACAGACTCAGGCAGACATTTTGTTAACGCCAGCCGAAAATAGGGCCAGGAACGCCAACTGAAAACCACAACCCCGTGGCCCCGTTTTCAATTGGCACTAATGGCCCTATTTTCGGTTGGCGTTAACACATTTCCATGACCCCGGCTGACAAGAGTGAGGCTGAACTGCCGGTCACCAACGGCTGCGTCCAGTACAAGTCTGCTAAACAGCCCTGCATCGAGTGCCCGTTCACCAAGAAGATGGCGGACACCCCGTCTCCTCAGGGTTGGTACGACCAAACCAACTTTGAGTGGGTATGGCGTGGAGTCGCCAAGGAGGGCCGATTCCTTGGGTGCCACATGTTCGACCTGCCGGACCTGACAGGCTACACGGAAGAGACTCAGCGGCTGGGTTATCAGGAGCCGACGGACCTAAAGGGCCGCAAGGAATGCGCCGGCATTACGGGCATGGTGTACCGCGAACTGCAGGAGGGACTCAAATACCCGAACTGGGATGCCTACATCAAGGCGCGCCCCTACAGCGCGACGTTTTCGTCCACATGTACAAGAGGCTGGCGGGAGACGTCGAACCATCCCTGACCGTACCCGCAGACCCGGAAAACCCTGACCTGATCCACCCGGGCGAACGCGTGAAGACCGATTCGATGCTGTGGCAGCACCCCGAAGAGGCTTTGCACAAGATCCAGTCCGTACTTGAACAAGTAACCGCAAGCCTTGACTCCCTCAACGCAGACGCGGAGCCCGTAAGCCCCGAGTACCTGGAACTGCTGAAGGTTCTATCGGCCGCCGGCATTCCCGTCAAGGAGCACACGCCCGGGCCGCCGGTGAGCATCATGTTCATGCGAATGACGGAAGTGCAGCGGAAGCTGGCGCAGACCATCGGAAGTATCGATGGAGTTGACGTCCTTTCTAACCCCGCGGTAACTCAGGCAGTCATCACTGAAGGTGCCCTCAAGGACGTAATCTCCCTTGCCCGCGCCTTGGTTAATGTAGCGGCCGATGGCCATCACCCCCGAAACCCTCCGCATCATCAACGAGGCCAAGCAGGGCCTGCAGCGCATCACAGACGAGCACACCCGGCAGCTAGTCGGGGCATGGGTTGCCGTCTGGGATGACCTCAAGCCCGAGTTTGAAGCGTCACTCGTTGACCTGATGATCGACGCTAAGGACGGCTACGTGTCCCGAACCGCGGCCGCCAAGAACCGGCGGCTCGCTGCAACGCTGGAGCTCGCCAGGGACCGCATTGTGGAACTTGCAGACGGTATCGAGCCAATAGTGAGCGCGGAACTCCCCGAAGTGACGGCACAGGCGTACGCCTCACAGGCCGCTGCCATCGGCTCCCAGCTACCGCCGGCCATAGCCACGGTCAGTGCGACCCCCGATCACTCCGCGGCGGAAGCGCTGGACCACATCGTCAAGAGGTCGCTGGAGCAAATCCACAAGGACTCACGGCCGCTGGCTGACGACGTCGTGCGCGTGATGAAGCGTGAGCTGATCCGTGGCCTCGCGGTGGGCGACAACCCGCGGCGTACAGCTGCCCGTATCGTCAAACAGACTGAGTCCCGCTTCAATGGCGGATTGACCCGGGCCATGGTGATCGTCCGGAACGAGGTCTTGGACAGCCACAGGGCCGCCGTAAAGGTATCGGAGGAGCACAGCGCGGACGTTGTGGCCGGCTGGCGCTGGGGCGCCTCACTGAACGCCCGCACGTGCCCGTCCTGCTTGGCGAACCACGCCACAGTGCACCCCATCAGTGAGGACGGCTCGATAGATCACCATCAGGGCCGCTGCGCCCGGATCCCGCTTGCAAAGTCCTGGGCCGAACTCGGATTCCCGGGACTGAAAGAGCCTGCCGACGCTCTCCCTGATGCTCGGGAGTGGTTCGACAATCTGACGTCAGAGACCCAGCTGCAGATAATGGGCAAGGAACGCCTGGCGCTGCTCCAAGACGGAAAGATCCAGTGGTCCGACATGACCACACGGACCACGAACGGCCAATGGCGGGACTCAACGACTGTAACCCCCGTCAAGGATTTGAGAGCAGCGGCGGCCCTCGCGGGCTAACGTGCACAGATGACACCTTCATCCTCGCCCTCGAATGACGCACTTACATCCTCTCGCCTACCGCGCCGGGCATACACGCTGGAGGAAGTCGCCGAGATGCTCCACGAACCAGTGAGCACCATCCGGACGCACTGCCAGACACAGGCTCTCCGCGGGGCATACAAGACCGGCGGCCGGACGAGCCCGTGGCGGATCCCACCGAAAGCAATTGATCACTACCAGGAGACGAGGAGCAACCGGTGACAGCGCCCTGCCACAGACTGGATATGCTTTTCCGATGGCCCTTCCACCCTCATGCACCCCTGGTGATTCCGTCACATGTGCAATCCTCGAAGTTGCTCGAGCATTCTCGGACGGACCGTCCACCTTCACCGTAATCGCAACGCTGGTGGTGCCAATCTTCGCAGCTCTAGCTTCCACGGCAGTAGCGGTGGTCTCGGTTGTCATAGCCAACCGAGCCAAGACGCTGGCTGAGGCGTCCGAAATATCCCGAGTCGCTGCTGAAACGGACCGAGTCGACCGGGAGTATGAGGGCCGCATGCACGCTGCGTTCATAGAAGTCTTCGGGGCACTGGCGCGTCTAGCTAATGATCTGCAACAACATGCCGCACTGTTGGAGCACGCGAAGAATCTGAGCCAGTACATACCCGCCGACGACCTAGCCAGGGATCCTTCAGACATTCGCCTCCTTGCCCAGATAGCGTCGACGCGCCTGCTTGCCAAGAATGCAGACGAGATCAAGCTCCTGGACAAGATCAGTGAGCTGACCTTGGAGAGCCGTTCCAAGGCCCGTCGCGTGCGGTCGTTGGTTCTCGCAGAGGTGTGGCCCCTAGTTATCCTCTGGCAGAACGCTTCCGCGACTGAGCGGACGAAGTTGCTTGCCAGGTTCGAGGAACTCCGCGGCATCGAATCCGAAGATGCGGTGCCATCTTGGACTCAAACAGATGTTCAGGCCGCGTAACTGGTCGTTGCTGATGCGTATCTTCCGGCCGGGTAGCCAAGGCATCGTACTAGTCGCCCACCGTTTACCCACCGGAAACAACGAAAAGTTGTGAAAAAGGATGCGAAGACTAAAGCGCAAAAGGGCCAGTTCTTAATGAAATGTAGGGACGGATGACCACCACCGAATAACGACGAAAACCAGCATCCGCTAATCCGCCGGTCGGGGGTTCGATTCCCTCCTGGGGCACAAATGTGGTGAGTCGAGACATCCTTCACGGATGAGTCGAGTCATCGGTTACACCCCGGTCTTCGGACCGGGGTGTTTTTCTTTGTCCGGATTCTCTGGGT